>NZ_JBNDKI010000007.1:0-194531 GCF_050435445.1 Luteibacter sp. 621
ACTGTTCGTCGGGTCTGTTTTTTTCGCCGGGGGCGCCCGGGGCTTTCGTGTTTGTGGGGGTGGGGGGGGGGGGGGGGGGGCGCCCCGCCCCCCCCCCCCCCCCCCCCCCCCCCCGCTCCTGCAGGGGCTGCCGGGTCAGTAAGCGTATTCGCTGAAGACAGGATCCACACTGCCATTCCAGTTGGCATGGAACTGCTCAAGCTTCGTGTCGGCCTGGGTCTTGCCCGAGAGGGCGATCTCCAGCAGCGGCTCGAGGTAGATGGATTCATCGGCGCCGCGATTGCCGCGCACGTTGCGGCGCTTCAGACCATGGTCGGCAATCTTCAGTGCTTCGAGCGACAGCTCACGCACCGTGTGGTCGCGGAACTTCAGGTGCAGCGCTTCCTTCGGCACGCCATCACGCAGCGCATGACGCTCGGCCTTGCTGAAGTCCTTCACCAGGTCCCATGCCGCATCGAGTGCGACATCGTCGTACAGCAGGCCCACCCAGAAGGCGGGCAGGGCGCACAGCTGGTTCCACGGGCTGCCATCGGCGCCGCGCATCTCCAGGTACTGCTTCAGGCGCACTTCCGGGAACGCGGTGGTGAGGTGATCTGCCCAGTCCTTCATGGTGGGCTTCACGCCCGGCAGTTCGGCGAGTTCACCACGCATGAATTTGCGGAAATCCTTGCCTGAAAGATCGATGTACTTGCCATCGCGGTAGCTGAAGTACATCGGCACGCCGAGGATGTAATCGACATAGCGCTCGTAGCCGAAGCCCTCTTCGAACACGAAATCGAGCATACCCGTGCGGTCGGCATCGGTATCGGTCCACACCTGCGAGCGGAACGACTTGAAGCCGTTCGGCTTGCCCTCGGTGAAGGGTGAGTTGGCGAAGAGCGCGGTGGCGATCGGCTGCAGCGCCAGGGCCACGCGGAACTTCTTCACCATGTCCGCTTCAGTCGCGTAATCCAGGTTCACCTGCACCGTGCAGGTGCGGGTCATCATGTCCAGGCCGAGCGAGCCGACCTTGGGCATGTACTCGCGCATGATCTTGTAGCGGCCCTTGGGCATCCACGGCATCTGGTCACGGCGCCACTTGGGCTGGAAGCCCATGCCGAGGAAGCCGATGCCGAACTCGTCGGCCACCGAGCGCACTTCCTTCAGGTGGTTGCTGACTTCGTCGCAGGTCTGGTGGATCGACTCCAGCGGCGCGCCGGAGAGCTCCAGCTGGCCGGCAGGCTCAAGGGTGATGTTAGCCATGCCTTTCGATAGCGCCACCGGCGTATCGCCTTCACGGGCGATATCCCAGTGGTAGCGCTCAGCCAGGCCTTCCAGGATGGCGCGAATGCCGGGGCGCCCACCCTCGAACGGCGGCGGGGTCAGGTCATCCGTATAGAAGCCGAACTTCTCGTGCTCGGTGCCGATGCGCCAGGCGTCGCGCGGCTTTTCGCCCTCGGCGAGGTAGGCGACCAGGTCATCGCGGTCACCGATGGGCGTGCTCTTGGCGGCGCTGGGAATGGACACTTCACTTTCCTTGGCAATGGACGGCAGGGGCCGTAGCCGCCCCACATGGGGGCGCATGTCGCCCGGGAAAAGGTGTCATGCCCGCCGCGGAGCGTAGCAAAAGCCGGTGACCGCCGCGTGCCCATGGCGCAAGAAAAAAGGCCGCCCCGAGGGGCGGCCCTTGATCGTGCCATGACTGGACTTCAGCGCTTCATCGAGTTGAAGAACTCGTCGTTCGACTTGGTGTTCTTCATCTTGTCGAGCATGAACTCCATGGCGGCCAGCTCATCCATCGGGTGGAGGAGCTTGCGCAGGATCCAGATCTTCGCGAGCAGGTCCGGATCGATCAGCAGGTCCTCGCGGCGGGTGCCGGAGCGGTTGATGTCGATGGCCGGGTAGACGCGCTTCTCGGAGATACGACGGGACAGGTGCACTTCCATGTTGCCGGTGCCCTTGAACTCCTCGTAGATCACCTCGTCCATCTTGGAGCCGGTATCGGTCAGCGCCGTGGCGATGATCGTGAGGCTGCCGCCTTCCTCGACGTTACGTGCCGCGCCGAAGAAGCGCTTGGGGCGCTGCAGGGCGTTGGCATCGACACCGCCGGTGAGCACCTTGCCGGAGCTGGGCACCACGGTGTTGTAGGCACGGGCCAGGCGGGTGATCGAATCGAGCAGGATCACCACGTCGCGCTTGTGTTCGACCAGGCGCTTGGCACGCTCGATCACCATCTCGGCAACCTGCACGTGGCGCACGGCCGGCTCATCAAAGGTGGAGCTGATGACTTCGGCGCGGACGGTGCGGGCGATTTCCGTGACTTCTTCCGGGCGCTCATCGATCAACAGCATGATCAGGTGAACATCGGGGTGGTTGTACTGGATGGCCTGCGCAATGTTCTGCAGCATCATCGTCTTACCCGACTTCGGCTGGGAGACGATGAGGCCGCGCTGGCCACGGCCGATCGGCGCCACCAGGTCGAGGATACGGCCGGTGATGTCTTCGGTGGAGCCGTTGCCGCGCTCGAGCTTGAACGCCTTGCGTGGAAACAGCGGGGTCAGGTTTTCGAACAGCAGCTTGTTCTTCGACGCCTCCGGCGGATCGCCGTTGATGTCGTCCACCTTGAGCATGGCAAAGTAACGTTCGCCTTCCTTCGGGTGGCGCACGCGTCCGGTGATGTAATCGCCGGTGCGCAGGTTGAAGCGACGGATCTGGCTGGGCGAGACGTAGATATCGTCGGGGCCGGCCAGGTACGACTCATCGGCCGAGCGCAGGAAGCCGAAGCCATCCTGGAGGATTTCGAGTACGCCTTCGGCCCAGATGCCGCCGCCTGAGCGGGCATGCGCCTTGAGGATGCTGAACACCACATCCTGCTTGCGCTGGCGGGCGACGCCTTCGCGGATACCCAGCGATTCGGCGAATTCGAGCAACTGGATGGAGTTCTTGCGCTTGAGCTCGGTCAGGTTGATCAGGCGATCGTTGCTGCCGGCATCAGCGTTCTCGTCTTCATCGACGGGATAGCCGTTGTTGTTGCGCTGGTGCTGGTAGTTACCACCACCGTTGCCGCCACCGCCACCGCCACCCTGGCGCTGCTGGTTGCGTTCGTTGCGGCGGCGACGGCCACGGCCTTCACGCTCGCGGCGATCGCCTTGCTGATTATTGCCGCCCTGGCCCTGGCCCTGGCCCTGTTGCTGGCCGCCTTGCTGCGACTGGCCCTGCTGGCCGCCTTCTCGCGGCTCCTGGGCCTGACGCGACTCGGCAGCCGGTGGCGGGTTGTTGAGCTGAAGCTCAGCCTGCGGCGCGGGAACGGGGGGGAGCGGGGGTGGAGGCGGCGGGGCTGCCGGTGCGGGAGCCGGCGCCGGGGCGCTCGTCTCTACCGCAGGGGCACTGGCCGCTGGCGCCTTGCGGCGCGTACGGGGACGCGGCTCGGTCGCAGGCTGGTCGCCGGCGCCCTTGGCGTCGATGGAATCTTTGCTTTCGATATCGGACACGGGCAAACCTCACGGGGCGCCGTTGGAAGAAGAAGGTGGGAGGGTTCGCGGCTGGGGGGACAGCGGGGTGTCCCGGGGCGAACGCCTAGAGCCTAGCATCGCGTGAGGCGCAAGGTAAAGCGCCTCACGCGGTGGCTCGAGAAGATGACGCGTTGTTGCTTAGATGGACTTGTCGATGAACTGGGCAAGCACGCCCTTGTTCACGGCACCGACCTGGGTGCCGGCAACCTTGCCATCCTTGAACACCATGAGGGTGGGGATGCCACGGATGCCGAACTGGCGCGGGGTCTGCTGGTTTTCGTCGATGTTGATCTTCACGATCTTCACCTTGCCCTGGTACTCATCCGCCAGCTGCTCGAGGGCGGGGGCGATCGCCTTGCAGGGGCCGCACCATTCCGCCCAGAAATCGAGCAGGACGGGGGTGTCGGATTCAAGGACGTCCTTCGAGAAGGCAGCGTCGCTCGTGTGGGTGATCTTGTCGCTCACCGTGGTCTCCAAATCGGGTGTTAAGGGGAGTTGACGACCGTGACGCTGGCATCGGCTACACTTAGGAGCCCCATGTCGCGGGTCCAACCGGAACCGAAGGTCTTGGCCATTGCAGCCGGTGGCCCTCATTCCACCCGAACTAGGGGCGCGATTCAAGCGATTCAAGGTGCCAGCGGATGGTTTCCGTTGACATAGGTAAACCGGTTCGAGCAGCCGGTTCAGCTATGCCAGCGGGAGCCGTCGGGCCGTCATCTCCTGCCTCCGGCCACCGTGCGCCGGGCGCGTCGGCACGCCAGCGGCTAGCAACCGCGGGCCCACCGACCCTCCCGTGGCGCCGGCCGGTTCAACCACCCGTCCCGTGGTGTATTCCTTGCCGCAGGGACGGCGCCGCGTACCCGCGGCGCAAGCCTCCAGGCCCATCATGTCCCAGACCGTACTTACCGACGTCTTCTACGAAAACCTCGAACTCCACCCCCTGCTGCACCAGGGCCTCGCCACCGCCGGCATCACCCGCTGCACGCCCATCCAGGCGCTGACCCTCCCGGTCGCCCTGACCGGCCGCGATGTCGCTGGCCAGGCCCAGACCGGCACCGGCAAGACCTTTGCCTTCCTCGTGGCCCTGATGGACCGCCTGCTGAAGAACCCCGCCCAGCCGGGGCGCAAGGATTCCGACCCGCGCGCGCTCATCATCGCGCCCACCCGCGAACTCGCCATCCAGATCGAAAAGGATTTCCAGACGATCGGCAAGGCCACCGGCCTGCGCAGCGCGCTGATCTACGGCGGCGTGGACTACGACAAGCAGCGCCAGCAGCTGCGTGATGGCTGCGACATCATCATCGCCACCCCGGGCCGCCTGCTCGACTACTACAAGCAGGACGTCTTCGGTTTCGGCAGCGTCGAGGTGATGGTCATCGACGAAGCCGATCGCATGTTCGACCTGGGCTTCATCAAGGACGTGCGCTTTATCTTCCGCCGCCTGCCAGCCCGCGAGAAGCGCCAGGTCCTGCTGTTCTCCGCCACCCTGAGCCACCGCGTGCTCGAGCTGGCCTACGAGCACATGCACGAAGCTGAAAAGCTGGTGGTGGAGACCGAAAACGTCACCGCCGATCGCGTGCGCCAGGTGGTCTACTTCCCGTCCAAGGAAGAAAAGATGCCGCTGCTGCTGAACCTGCTCGAGGAGAGCAAGGCCGAACGCAGCATCATCTTCGTGAACACCAAGGCCGCCGCCGAGCGCATCACCGATCGCCTGAAGCGTCATAACTTCCGCGTGGGCGCCATCTCGGGCGACGTGCCGCAGGTGAAGCGCCAGAAGTTGCTGCAGCGCTTCCAGGATGGCCAGATCGACATGCTGGTGGCGACCGACGTGGCCGCGCGCGGCCTGCACATCCCGGCCGTCAGCCACGTGTTCAACTACGACCTGCCGCAGGATGCCGAAGACTACGTGCACCGTATCGGCCGCACCGCGCGCCTGGGCGCTGAAGGCGATGCCATCAGCTTCGCTTGCGATCTGTACGCGATGGGTCTTCCGGACATCGAGACCTACATCAACCAGAAGATTCCCACCGCATCCATCGATGCGCGCATGCTGGTGATGCCGGCCCCGCGCCCGCGCGCCGATGGCGTGCAGGATGAAGTGGATGATCCGAACGACACCGGCGGGCACATCCCGACCCGCGGCGCGCCGCCGGAGAAGGGCGGGCGGTCCGGGCGTGAAGGTTCCCGCTCCGGCTCGCGTTCGGGGTCGGGTCCGCGCTCGGGCGAGCGTAGCGGCAGCCGTGAACGTCGCCCGCGCCAGGATAAGCCGGCCGTCGCGTCCACCGAGGTGCCGGTGACGACCGTGGTAGTTGCCGAGACCGTGGCCGATCTGCCGGCTGCCGCCGAAGCGATGGCCGCCGATTCGGCGCCGAAGAAGCGCCGCCGCCGCGGCGGTCGTGGCCGTAGCCGCCGTGAAGGTGGCGATGGTGCACCGCAGGTGCGGATCCAGGACGCCAACACCGCCGCTGCGCCGCGTGCGGTTGGGGCGGAAGGCGGCAATGGCAACGGCAACCGCCGTCCGTCGCGCCACGTCGCCGCATCGCGCCCGGCCGCGTCCCCGGCGCCGGCCGCCGCTCCGGTCAAGAAGGAAGGGTTCTTCCGCCGCCTTGGCCGCATTTTCGGCGGTAAATAAGGCCCTCGCGCGCAAGCGCGCTCCTACGTGTAGGAGCGCGCTTGCGCGCGATAAACCGACGGGGCGCTGAAGCCGCGCGCTCCCACCCCCTGAACCGCGACCCAGACCCAGCCCAAACCGCCCCCGCATCCCGTATCCTCTACGGATTCACGGGCCAACGGGTAACGCGGTGATCGGTTTCGATCTGGTGAGCAAACGATACGAGGGCGACCACCAGGCCCTTACGGATGTCTCGTTCCAGGTCGATGCCGGTGAAATGGCGTTCGTCACCGGCCATTCCGGCGCGGGCAAAAGCACGCTGCTGAAGCTGCTGGCCATGATCGAGCGCCCCACCAATGGCGTGGTCACGCTGGACGGGCAGAAGCTCAATACCGTCCGCTCGTCCGATATACCGCGTATCCGCCGCAAGCTCGGCATGGTCTTCCAGGACCACCGCCTGCTGCTCGATCGCAGCGTCTTCGCCAACGTCGAACTTCCCCTGGTGATCGCCGGCGTCTCTCCTGCCGAGCGGGCCCGCCGCGTGCGCGCCGCCCTGGAGAAGGTCGGCCTGCTCAGCTACGAAAAGCAGCTACCCGGCACACTTTCCACGGGTGAGCAGCAGCGCGTGGGCATTGCCCGTGCCATCGTGGCCAAGCCGGCGGTGCTCATCGCCGATGAGCCCACGGGCAACCTCGATCCGCAGCTGGCCATGGAGATCATGGGCCTGTTCGCCGAATTCCAGGCGGTCGGCACCGCTGTCCTCGTCGCCAGTCACGACCTGATGCTGATCAAGCGCATGAAGAAACGCGTCGTCGTCCTCGACCACGGCAAGCTCATCGCCGACGTGCCGGCCACGGAGGTTGTATGAATACCGTCCGCGAACCGCGCCGCGCGCCCGAGCCCGAGAAGACCAAGCGGACCACGCCGCGCCATATCGGCGCCTGGCGCGAACACCACGCCTGGAGCCTTTCCATCAGCTGGCGCCGCCTGGCCTCCCGGCCGCTGGGCACCTTGCTTACCGTCGCCGTGATGGGCGTGGCCCTGGCGCTGCCGCTCGCTTTCTATCTGCTGCTGGGCAATGTCGAGCGCATGGGCGATGCCCTGGGCCGCAACCAGACCATCAGTGCCTTCATGAAGCCGGGCCAGAACGCGGCGATGGCGGAGACGGCTGCCTCTGCTTTGCGCGGCCGCCCCGAGGTGCAGGACATCACGGTGCGGACGCCGAAGGACGGCCTGGCCGAACTGGCCGAGGTGCAGGGATTCTCAGGCGCGCTGCAGTCGCTCGATGAGAACCCGTTGCCGTACGTGCTTTCGGTGCAGCCCAAGCCGAATCTCTCATTGGAAGACGCTACCCGTCTGGTCGAATCCATGAAGGCCACGCCTGGCGTGGACATGGTGCAGGACACCGGGGCCTGGCGACAGCGCCTGGATGCCATCGTTGGCGTCGGTGCCCGCGCCACCACCATGCTGGCGCTGCTGCTCGGTATCGCCGCGCTGCTCGTGGTTGGCAACACGATTCGCGTCGATATCCAGAGCCGTGCCGAGGAAATCGGCGTGCTGCTGTTGATCGGTGCCAGCCGCCCGTTCGTGCGCAGGCCTTATCTTTATGCGGGCATCTGGCTTGGCCTCCTGGCAGGCATTCTTGCCGTGGTACTCGCCGTCGCCATCGAGCTCGCCATGGCGGGACCGGTTGGTCGGTTGGCGGCCGCTTATGACGGCAGTGTCCAGTTCGGTGGCTTGCCAGGGTGGTTACTTCTTTCGGTGCCGGTTGCATCGGCCATCCTCGGATGGCTGGGTGCGCGGTTGGTCAGCGCACAACAGATCCGCCGCGCAGCGGCGGGTTAAGACGGGAGGCAGGGGGTGGCATCGCATATCGGATCAGGCGTCGCTGGCGCTACGCCGCGCATCCTGCTGGTCGACGGTTCCAAGGTCGTGCGCCAGCTGATTTCCCGCGTCGTCACCGCCGAGGTGCCGGGGGTAGAGATCATTGGTGTCGGCACGGGTGCCGAGGCGCAGTCGGAACTGCAGCGTGGCGTGTTCGATTTCGTCACGGTCGCCCTGCGCCTGCCCGACATGGATGGCCTGGAAGTCGCGCGCTTCGTGCGCGAGGCCGCGCCACAGATTTACATGCCCATCGTCGTGGTTTCCGGCGATGTGGAGCAACGCCTGCACCGCCGCGAGCTCGGCGAGTTCGTCACGGATTACTTCGACAAGTCGCTCGGCTTTGGTGCGCTCGCGGAATTCATCCGCGGCTACGTGCGCCCCGAGGGTGGCGCGGAAGGCGAGGTGCTGTACGTGGAAGACAGCCGCGTGGTTGCGCTGGCCACGCGCCGCATGATGGAGAAGTACGGCCTAACCGTGCACCACGTGATCAGCGCGGAAGACGCCATTGAATTCCTGCGTTCAGCGAAGGCAGGCGGCCGGGTGGGAGCGGACGTCGTACTTACCGACGTGAGCCTGAAGGGCGAGCTCACGGGTGGCGACCTGGTGGAGCGTATCCGCAACGAATTCGGCTACGGCAAAGGCAAGCTCCCGACGCTCATCATGACGGGTGATGAGAATCCGGCGAACCAGGCCGCGCTGCTGCGCGCCGGTGCGAACGACCTGGTCGAAAAGCCGGTGGAAGAGAAACTGCTGATCACGAAGCTCCTGTTCCAGCTGCGCGTAGCCCTGCACTTGCGCGCCCAGGCCGAAGCGTGAACGAGCGCGTGCGGTTGGAGAGCTCCTGGAAGGAGCGCATTGGTGACTACCTCGATCGGCCCGAGATGCTGGCGCTTTCCGTGTTCCTGCGTGATGAGAAGGCGCAGGGCAAGGTCATCTACCCTCCGGGGCCGGAGATCTTCAGCGCCTTTGAACACACGCCATTCGACAAGGTGCGCGTCGTCATCCTGGGCCAGGATCCGTACCACGGCCCAGACCAGGCGCACGGATTGAGTTTTTCCGTTCGCCCCGGCGTGCGCGTGCCGCCGTCACTGCAGAACATGTTCAAGGAAATCGAGAATTGTCTCGACATTCCACGCCCTGATCATGGTTGCCTTACGCCGTGGGCCGACCGCGGCGTGCTGCTGCTCAATGCGGTGCTCACCGTAGAAGCGGGGCAGGCCGCTTCACACCAGGGGCGCGGCTGGGAAGGCTTCACCGATGCCGCCATCGACGCGTTGAGCCGGGAGCGCGAAGGTCTTGTCTTCATGCTGTGGGGCAGCCACGCGCAGAAGAAAGGCCAGCTCATCGACGGCAAGCGCCACTGCATTCTGCGCAGCGTGCATCCTTCGCCATTATCCGCGCACCGCGGGTTCATGGGCTGCGGGCACTTCGCCAAGGCGAATGCATATCTCGAAGCCCGCGGCGAATCACCGGTCGACTGGTCACTGCCGCGCCGCGCGGAACTTGCGTCCTGAATAGACAAAAGCCCGCGGCCGAGGCGCGCGGGCTAAATAGCAACCGAATCACTTGTCATCGTGTTCCGGCCCGCCTCGATCGCTACCACTCAATGCGTCGAGGTCTTGAAATCGGCATGGCAGCCGATAGACGCAGCGACCATAGTTGTTGGGCGCCCAACATGCAAGTGTGTGCCGTCCGCATTCATTCGATCTCGAACACGAAGGCCAAAGCCTTACGTATTTCGTAGAGCGTCGCCGCACTGACTCGCGATAACGGTGCAGGCGCGCTGCCTCGCATGGCTTGCACGCGCGCTTGAGAAAGTCGCTCGAGGCTTACCACCACCGCCATGTCGCATTTCGCCCAGCGGTCACCTTTGCGATCACACCATCCGGGTGGCATGGCATCGGCGGGAACGCGAACGTGCCAGCGGTCCTCATGCCGTGGTGGGGTCATGCTCACTGGGACGACGCTGGTGAGACCCGTGCGTCCCCTCAGGCGCCGGCTGACGACCACCACGGGGCGGGTCTTTGTCATTTCCCCGGGTGGCGCCGAGCCGGGTGGCGGGAACCGGCAAATCAGGATGGTGCCGGGAAGGGGTGGGTAGAAGAAAGGCATGCCCATGAGCCTAGGCAGGGCCCTACCGGGTGGCTGCCAGCACCCCGCGGCAATGTGTGTAGTCCTAACCCCTTTAGTTTCGAGGGCCTGACCCCATTTTCCTTGTGTGGCAGGCACCTACGTGCCGCCCCTGGCTGCCGGGCCCTCCGGTAGCCCATCTGCCCCCTGAATACGCCCCTGGGTCCACTGGACATGCCGGGGGTATTTCTGTACCATTGAGTACAGCTAACCAATTTGAACTTCGGCAGGGGTTAGCACTCCCACCATGGGACTGCTAACCTGCACCGAGACTTTCAGGAGGTTCCACACATGTCCCAAGCCCTCGCCACCCGTAATTACGGGCTCCCGAGCGTCGTTGGCAGTCTGGATTCCTACATCGCGGCCGTCCATCGTATCCCGGTGCTCAGCCTTGACGAGGAGCAGACGCTTGCGCGGCGCTTCCACGACGACGCCGATCTCGACGCCGCCCGCCAGCTGGTGATGTCCCACCTTCGCTTCGTGGTGCATGTCGCCCGCGGTTACAACGGCTACGGCCTGCAGCTCTCCGACCTGATCCAGGAAGGCAACATTGGCCTGATGAAGGCGGTGAAGCGTTTCGATCCGGACCAGGGCGTGCGCCTCGTCAGCTTCGCGGTCCACTGGATCCGTGCCGAAATGCACGAGTTCATCCTGCGCAACTGGCGCATCGTGAAGGTCGCCACCACCAAGGCCCAGCGCAAGCTGTTCTTCAACCTGCGCAAGAGCAAGAAGCGCCTGGGTTGGATGAATGCCGAGGAAGTGCGTGTTGTCGCCCAGGACCTGGGTGTGCCTGAAGCGACCGTCCGCGAGATGGAATCGCGCCTTTCGGGTCGTGACGTGGGCTTCGAAGCCCCGGCCGATGCCGATGACGACGAGAAGCCGGCACCGGCCGCGTTCCTGGTCGATGAAGGCGCCGATCCGTACGACAACCTGGCCGAGGAAGATGCCTCGAACAACCAGATGGGCGCACTGAGTTCGGCGCTGTCCAACCTGGATGCCCGTTCGCGCGACATCATCCAGCGCCGCTGGCTGGCCGAGGACAACAAGGCCACCCTGCAGGATCTGGCCGATGAGTACGGCGTTTCGGCTGAGCGTATTCGCCAGATCGAGGCGAATGCCATGAAGAAGATGCGTGTCGCCATCGCCGCCTGAGGGCTGCGAACGGCGTAAGATCCGGAACGGCCCCCTCGTGGGGCCGTTTTCCGTTGTCCCGAACGTGGAGTGAGAAGGATGCCCAGGGCCCTGGTCATCGAAGATGATGAAGTCACCGCCCGCGATATCGTCGCGGAGCTTGGCGCCCACGGCCTGCAGGCCGACTGGGTCGCGAACGGCCGCGACGGCCTGGCGCGTGCGCTGGCCGATGGCTACGACATCATCACCCTCGACCGCATGCTGCCCGGCATGGACGGCATCGATGTCGTCTCCGAGCTGCGCAAGCGCTCGGTGGAAACCCCCGTGCTCATGATCAGCGCGCTTTCCGACGTGGATGAGCGCGTGCGTGGGCTAAGGGCGGGTGGCGATGACTACCTGACCAAACCGTTCGCCCCCGATGAGCTGGCGGCACGCGCCGAAGTACTGCTGCGGCGGCATCGCCGCCCCGAGGCGGGTGAAACGCGTATCCGTGTCGAGGATCTCGAGCTCGACCTGGTCAAGCACAATGCCTTGCGCAACGGTCAGCCGCTCACCCTGTTGCCCACCGAGTTCCGCCTGCTCGAGTTCCTCATGCGCAACGCGGGCCAGGTGGTGACCCGGCAGATGATCTTCGAGCATGTCTGGGGCTTTCATTTCGACCCGGGCACCAACGTGATCGATGTCCATATCGGCCGCCTCCGTCGCAAGATCGATGGCGCTGGCCAGGTGCCGCTTATCCGTACAGTGCGCGGCTCGGGGTATGTCCTTGCGCCCGCTGACTGACGCCTGGCGTTCCGCCACCTCGCGCCTCATCCTCATCTATGGCGCGCTGTTCGCCATCTGGTGCGTCATCCTGCTGGGCGTGGTCCAGTGGGAATCGTCGCGCTACCTCACCAATGTCGTGGACGGCATGCTGGCCGCGCGCCTGCACTACCTTGAGCGCACCGATTCGCGCCGCCTCACCGATACCGTCGATGCCGCAAGCGCGATCGATGCGACCGGCTTCATGGCCGCGGGCTTGTTTGATGCACAGGGCCGCCGCCTTGCCGGCAACGTTGGGAAGATCCCCAAAGGCCTCGAAGAGGATGGTGTTGTCCGTGCTGTGACGGCGGAGGTCGAGGATCATCCCGGGGAATCCGGCCGGCGCGCCCGCGGCCTCGCCAGCACGTTGCCCGGTGGCCAGCGGTTGGTGGTGGTCAAGGAAAGCGCGACCATCGATGGCCTGGGTGCGATCATCCGCCGTGGTGCCCTGTGGGGCCTGTCGCTCACGCTCATCCCGGGCTTGCTTGGCGGCATCCTTATCGCACGCCGTCCCGCGCGCCGCGTGCGTCAGATCCAGCTCGCCATGGAACCCATCCGCGAGGGTGACCTGAGTGTGCGCCTGCCCGTGAGTGGCGCCGGTGACGAGGTCGATCTGCTGGCCGGCACGGTGAATACCACGCTGGGCGAGATCGAGCGGTTGCTCGGTGAAGTGAAAGGCGTGACCGACAACATCGCGCACGACCTGCGTACGCCGCTCACGCGCATGCGCACGCGGTTGTACCGCGTGCAGCAACAGATCGAAGGCACGCCGGAGGCAGAGCAGCTCGAGGCCGCCGTTGAGGAGATCGACACCGTGCTGGCGCGTTTCCGCGCGCTCCTGCGCGTGTCCGAACTCGAGGACCGGCAGCGCAGCGCGTGTTTCGAAAACATGGACCTGGGCACCGTACTGAAGAACGTGCACGACTTTTACGCGCCGTTGGCCGAAGATCGCCACCAGGTGTTCGAGCTGGATGTGGGCAAATTGCCGCCCCTGCGTGGTGATCCGCAGCTCATGTTCGAAGCCTTCGCCAACCTCGTTGGCAATGCGATCAAGTTCACGCCGAACGGCGGTGCCATTCGCATGGTGGCCCTTACTGACCCGACGGGCGATGCGCGTATTGATATTGCGGATACGGGCCCGGGTATTCCCGTGGGCGAGCGTGATGCGGTGTTTCGTCGCTTCTACCGCGGCGACGAGACCCGCGCGAAGCCGGGTTGCGGCCTTGGCCTGGCGATCGTCAGCGCCATCGTGCGCCTCCACGGATACTCGCTGGCGGTGGGCGGAAACGACGAAGGCGCGGTGTTCTCGGTGACGTGCCCGGCGGCCTAGCCGAATACGCCTAAATAATTATTAACTACGCCGCAGGAACCAGCGGGGGCAAAATTCGCCGCGACGCAACATCGCGCTCGGAAACCGTCCCCCCATGATTGGCATCGTCCGGATCGCCCTCACGCGGCCGTATACCTTCGTCGTCCTCGCCCTGCTGATCCTGATCATCGGTCCGCTGTCGGCTATGCGTACGCCGACCGACATCTTCCCCGACATCAAGATCCCCGTGATCGCCGTGGTGTGGCAGTACACCGGCCTGCCGCCCGACCAGATGGTCGGCCGCGTCTCGTCGCCGTTCGAGCGCGTGCTCACCACGACCGTGAACGATGTGGAGCACATCGAGGCGAACTCGATCAACGGCTTCGGTATCGTCAAGATCTTCTTCCAGCCCACCGTCGATATCCGCACCGCCAACGCGCAGGTGACGGCCGTGGCGCAGACGCTGTTGAAGCAGCTGCCGGCGGGCACCACGCCGCCGCTGATCCTGAATTACAACGCCTCCACCGTGCCGATCATCCAGCTCGCGCTTTCGGGTGATGGCCTGACCGAACAGAACCTGGCCGATCTTGGCCTGAATATCATCCGCCCGCAGCTCACCTCGGTGGCCGGTGCGGCTATTCCGTTCCCGTTCGGCGGCAAGACCCGCCAGGTGCAGATTGATATCGACCCGGCCGCGCTCCAGGCGCGCGGGTTGTCGGCGCAGGACGTGGCCAACGCACTGGCCGCGCAGAACCTGATCACGCCGGTCGGTACGCAGAAAATCGGTGATTTTGAGTACACGCTGCAGCTCAACAATTCACCGTCGGTGGTCGATGAGCTCGGCAACCTGCCGGTGAAGGTCGTCAATGGCGCCACCGTGTTCATCCGCGATGTGGCGCATGTACGCGATGGCTCGCCGCCGCAGACCAATATCGTGCACGTGGACGGCAACCGATCGGTGCTGATGACCGTGCTGAAGAACGGCTCGGCCTCCACGCTCGCGATCATCCAGGGCATCAAGGATCGCGTGAAGGGCATGAAGGATGCCCTGCCGGAGAACCTGAAGATCAGCCCGATCGGTGACCAGTCGCTGTTTGTCAGTGGCGCGATTTCAGGCGTGGCCCGCGAAGGCGTCATTGCCGCCGCGCTCACCAGCCTCATGATCCTGCTGTTCCTCGGCAGCTGGCGTTCGACGGTCATCATCGCCACCTCGATCCCGCTGGCGATTCTTGGTGCGATTGCGATGCTATCGGCCTTTGGCGAGACACTGAACATCATGACCCTGGGCGGCCTTGCGCTCGCGGTGGGCATCCTGGTCGACGATGCCACGGTCACTATCGAGAACATCAACTGGCATCTCGAACACGGCAAGGATGTCGAGACGGCGATCCTCGACGGCGCGGCGCAGATCGTGACGCCGGCCTTCGTATCGCTGCTGTGCATTTGTATCGTCTTCGTACCGATGTTCTTCCTCGATGGCGTCGCCCGCTTCCTGTTCGTGCCGATGGCCGAGGCGGTGATGTTCGCCATGATCTGTTCGTTCATCTTGTCGCGTACCCTGGTGCCGACGATGGCGAAGTACCTGCTGCACCCGCATTCGCTGGATGATCCGCACGGCGAGCATGGCAAGGTCTCGCGTAACCCGCTGGTGCGCTTCCAGCGCGGGTTCGAAAAGCGTTTCGAGTCGCTGCGCCAGGGTTACCATGGCCTGCTCGAGATGGCGCTGCACAACAGCAAGCCGTTCGTCATCGGCTTCATGGCGTTCGTCATCCTGTCGTTCGCGCTGGTGCCGATGCTGGGCCGCAACTTCTTCCCCTCGGTGGACTCGGGCCAGATCCTGATGCACGTGCGTGCACCGGTCGGCACCCGCGTGGAAGAAACCGCCAATCTGTTCGCCGCTGTCACCAAGGAAGTCCGCAACATCATCCCGGCTGATGAGCTGGGTACGGTGGTCGACAACATGGGCCTGTCGTCGTCGGGTATTAACAACACCTACAACAACACCGGCACCGTGAGCTCGGCCGATGGCGACCTGCAGATTTCGCTGAAAGAAGGCCATAAGCCGACGGCGGATTACGTGCGCGAAATGCGCGAGAAGCTACCGCGCCTGTTCCCGACCGCAACCTTCTCGTTCCCGCCCGCGGACATCATCAGTCAGATCCTGAACTTCGGTTCGCCCGCGCCCATCGATCTGCAGATCCGCGGTCCTAACGTGGCAGCCAACTTCAAGTACGCGAATACGCTGTTGCGTGAGATCCGCCGCGTGCCGGGCATCGTCGATGCACGCATCCAGCAGTCGCAGGCCAGCCCCACCTTCAATGTGGATGTGGACCGCAGCCGCGCGCAGCAAGTGGGCATCACCGAGCGTGACGTCACCAACAGCCTGGGCGTGAACCTCGCCGGTTCCAGCCAGATCGCACCGACCTTCTGGCTGAACCCGCAGAACGGTGTGTCGTACCCGATCGTGATGCAGACCCCGCAGTACGCCATCGATACGCTGCCTGACCTGGCCAACGTGCCGATCAGCCCCAGCACCGGTGCGGCCGGGTCGCAGATCCTCGGTGGCTTTGCCTCGTTTACCCGCACTACCAGCAGCACGGTGGCCAGCCAGTACAACATCCAATCGATGGTGGAGATCTTCGCCACCACGCAGGATCGCGACCTGGGCGCCGTGGCGGGCGATATCCAGAAGATTCTGGATGCCCACAAGAAGGACTTGCCGAAGGCCTCCAGCACAGCGTTGCTAGGCCAGGTCCAGACGATGAACAGCGCATTCACCGGCCTGATCCTCGGCCTGCTCGGCGCGATTGTGCTGATCTACCTGCTGATCGTGGTGAACTTCCAGTCGTGGGCGGATCCGTTCGTGATCGTCACCGCGCTGCCCGCCGCTATCGCCGGCATCATCTGGATGCTTTTTGCCACCCACACCACGCTGTCGGTGCCCGCGCTTACCGGCGCCATCATGTGCATGGGTGTCGCCACGGCGAACTCCATCCTGGTGGTGAGCTTCTGCCGCGAGCGCCTTGCCGATACCGGTGATGCTTTCATCGCAGCCTCAGAGGGCGGCTTCGTTCGCTTCCGTCCGGTGCTGATGACCGCCCTGGCCATGATCATCGGCATGCTGCCGATGGCCCTGGGCATGGGTGAGGGCGGCGAGCAGAACGCACCGCTCGGCCGTGCCGTCATCGGCGGCCTCATCTTCGCCACCACGGCCACGCTGCTGTTCGTGCCGGTGGTCTTCAATATCGTCCATGGCCGCCGCGGCCATACCTCCAAAACCCCGGCGAACACTTCCGGAGAACCCGTCCATGTCGCCTGATACGCTCCATACCCCTCCGCCGCGCCGCCTCCGCCTGGCTGGCATCATTGCTGCCATCGTGGTGCTCGCCATCGTCGTCGCCGGTGTCGCCACCCGCGCCAACGAATCGCGCAACCTGCGCGACTGGACCAACGAGCAGGCTGTCCCAAGCGTTACCCTGGTCACGCCTGAAGGCGGCCAGGGTGGCGGTGACCTGAACCTGCCAGGTCGGCTGCAGGCGTATGCCCGCGCACCCATCTACGCTCGCACCAGCGGTTACCTGAAGTCGTGGAAGTACGACATCGGCCAGAAGGTAAAGGCCGGCGATGTACTGGGTGAGCTCGAAACGCCGGACCTCGACCAGCAGCTGCTGCAGGCCAAGGCGGATCTCGCCAGTGCGCGTGCCAACGAAGCCCTGGCACAGACCACGGCCAAGCGCTGGCAGGCCATGCGTGATTCCGATTCGGTGTCCAAGCAGGAAGTGGACGAGAAGAGCGGCGATTACGATGCGAAGCGCGCACTGGCCCAGGCAGCCCAGGCCAACCTCGAGCGAATTGAAGCCACCAAGGGCTTCGCCAAGCTCGTCGCGCCGTTCGACGGCGTGGTCACGGCGCGCGAGACCGATGTCGGCGCACTGATCAATGCCGGTGGCGGTGGCCAGGAACTGTTCGTGGTTTCCGATACACACAAGCTTCGCATGTACGTGAATGTGCCGCAGAACTACGCGCCGTCGATCAAGCAGGGCGCCACAGTGAAGCTCACGGTGCCGGAATACCCGGGTAAGACCTTCGAAGGCAAGGTGGAATCCACCTCCTCGGCCATCAACGCCGCCAGCGGCACCACGCTGGTTCAGGTGGCAGTCGATAACAACGACGGCCAGCTACTCCCGGGCGGCTATGCCAGCGTCACCTTCGACCTGCCGGCGAACGCCGCACTGTTCCGCGTGCCGGCCAGCGCACTGGTGTACGACGGCAGCGGCCTGCGCGTCGCCGTGGTTGATGCGCAGAATAAGGTCACCTTCAAGGACGTGATCATCGCCCAGGATTTTGGTAAGACCGTGCAGCTAGCCTCGGGTATCGCCGCCGGTGACCGCCTGATCGAGAGCCCGCCCGATGGCCTGGCCACGGGCGATACTGTGCACGTGATCCCCGCGAAGAAGGAAGGCGGCAATGGCAAGGCGTGAACCCTTGCGGCTGCTGTCGGGCCTGCTGCTTTCGGCAGGCCTTGCCGCCTGTTCCATGGCGCCGACGTACAAGACGCCTGAGGTGCCGGTCGCCCCGCAGTTCGCGAACACCAACTCGCCGTGGGTGGAAGCGCAGCCTGCCGATCACCTCGATCGCGCATCCTGGTGGGCGCTCTATAGCGATACGCGCCTTGATGATCTCCAGGGCCGACTGCTGAAGAACAACGCCACGCTCGCGGCGGCGTACGCCCACTACCAGGAAGCTGAAGCGTTCACGACGCAGGTCCGCGCCGGGCTCTTCCCGACGTTCGGCCTGAACGCGAATGCCACGCGCAACCGCGAGTCCGACACGAAGCCGCTGCGTGGTGCGACATCACCGGCGTACTACAACTCGTACACGCTTGGTGGACAGCTCGATTACGAGGTGGATCTGTGGGGGCGCGTGCGTGACACGGTCGCCGCCGGTACGGCCGAGCAGGCCGCTGCGGCGGGTGATCTCGCAGCGGCACAATTAAGCCTGCAGGCGCAGCTTGCCGACAGCTACCTCCAGCTCAACGGCCAGGATCGTCAGATCAAAGTGCTTAACGAGAGCATTGATGCGTTCTCGAAGGCATTGCAGCTGACCCAGTCACGCCACGAGGGTGGTATCGCCTCGGGTCTGGATGTTGCCAGGGCGCAGACCCAGCTTTCGAATGCGAAATCGCAGTTGACGCAGGCCCAGGCGCAACGTGCCATCGTACTGCACGCCATTGCCGTACTTGTTGGTGACAGCGCATCGACGTTCGCGCTGGATACGAAGGACGATCCGGTCAAGGTGCCGAGCATTCCGCTGGAAGTGCCTTCGGCGCTCTTGCAGCGCCGGCCGGATATCGCCGCAGCTGAACGGCGCACGGCCGCGGCCAACGCGCGTGTTGGCGTGGCGCGTTCCGCCTTCTTCCCGCAGATCACGCTGGATGGCCAGGGTGGCTGGCAGAGTGCCCAGTGGGGGAACATCGCCACGGCACCGAACCGCTTCTGGGCGCTTGGCCCCACGGTGCTGCTGAACGTTTTCGATGGTGGCCGCCGCAAGGCCGCCGTGGAATCCGCCAAGGCCGCCACGGATGAGGCAGGGGCAAAGTACCGCGACGTCGTGCTGAACGCCTTTGCCCAGGTAGAAGACAACCTGACGCTACTGCGTGACCTTGGCTCAGCACTGACGGACCAGCGCGCCGCGGCGGATGCCGCCCAGCGCTCGGTGGACCTGTCGCTCAACCGCTACCGCGAGGGTGCCGTCGGCTACCTTGATGTGGTGCAGGCGCAGACGGCTGCGCTGGACGCGCGCCGCAGCGTGATCGATCTGGAAACCCGCCAGCTCCGCGCCAGCGTGGCCCTCATCCGCGCCCTCGGCGGCGGCTGGCAGGCCCCCGCGGCCTCCTAAAGCGCCCCTTGTAGGAGCGCGCTCGCGCGCGATGGGTGCTCGCCGTACCCTCCATCGCGCGCAAGCGCGCTCCTACAACCGTATGAGGTCGCCTATGATCGGCCCATGCAGACCCTACTCGCCCGCCAGCAAGCCGCCCACCGCCGCGACGGCACGCCGCCTGCGGCTATCCGCATCGATCGCCTCGACCGCGCCATCGGCCTGCTGGTCGATCACGCTAGCGATATCGCCGATGCGCTGAGCGATGACTTCGGCCATCGCTCACGCCAGGGTTCGCTGGTAAGCGATGTGGCCGCGTCCATCGAACCGTTGAAGCACGCAAAGCACCACGTGCGCCGCTGGATGCGCCGCGACTATCGCAGGGTGTCGCCCGCGCCGCTCGCTTTGCTCGGTGCGCGAGCGTGGGTCGATTACCAGCCCAAGGGCGTCGTGGGCGTCATCGCGCCGTGGAACTTTCCGTTCAACCTCACTTTCGCGCCACTGGCCGGTATTCTCGGGGCTGGAAACCGCGCCATGATCAAGCCATCGGAATTTACGCCACGGTCGTCCGCGTTGATGCAGGCCATGGTGGCCAAGGCGTTCGATGAAACGGAAGTGGCAGTCGTTACTGGCGATCAGGGCGTGGCCGAGGCATTTTCCGCGTTGCCGTTCGATCACCTGCTGTTTACTGGCGCTACCTCCGTGGCGAAGCATGTGATGCGTGCCGCGGCGGAGAGCCTCGTGCCGCTGACGCTGGAGCTTGGCGGCAAGTCACCTGCGATCGTCGGGCGAGATGCCGACATTGACCTTGCCGCGCGCCGGCTGTTGTTCGGTAAGACGCTCAACGCGGGGCAGATCTGCGTCGCGCCCGACTACGCACTGGTGCCGAAGGAATCCGTGGATGCGTTTGTCGAAGCGCTTGAACGGCATGTAGGCGCGATGTTTCCTACGCTTCGCGGCAATGCCGATTACACATCGATCATCAACGACCGCCACAGGGATCGCCTTGAAGGCTACCTACGCGATGCGCGCGACAAAGGTGCGACGGTTCGTGAATTGAATCCATCGAACGAGGCGCCAGACAGACGGCGCATGGCGCCGACGGTCGTGCTCAACGCAAACGAAGATATGCTGGTACTGCGCGAGGAGATTTTCGGGCCCATCCTTCCCATCGTGCCGTATGGCCGGCTGGATGATGCGATTGCCTATGTCAACGCACACCCGCGTCCGTTGAGCCTCTATTACTTCGGCAACGGTCGCGCCGATCAGGAACACGTGCTCGCGAACATCGTGGCCGGTGGTGTCACGCTCAACGACACCGTCGTACACCTCACCCAGGACAACCTTCCCTTCGGCGGTATCGGTCCTTCTGGCATGGGCGCCTACCACGGCTTCGATGGCTTTCGCACTTTCAGCCACGCACGCGCCGTGTACCGGCAGTCGCGCTTCGATATCACCGCGATGCTCCGCCCACCCTACGGCACGACGATCGATCGCCTCCTTTCGTTCAAAATAAAACGCTAGGCATTCGCTTTCAGGCCTTCTTTGCCCTGATCGATCCAACGGTTAACACTCCCGCCTCATCGACGGTCACCGCATACCCCGTTTCAGGCGCGACGAACACCATTGGCCCTGTCGGCACGAGCGGCGTCCTGCCGATGTTGGGAAGTTCGAGAAACCAGGCGCCATGGTCATGGATGAGGGCAAGCGACCTGTCGCCATCGTAGGCTGCATCATCGATCACATAGCGCCCGACGCGCTTCTCCATGGCCTCGCTATCGAGTGCTGCGCGCGCAACGACGCGTGGTGCGAAGTCAGGCCATCCGTAAGCCGCTGCCACCGCCTTGGTGAACTCGACGTTGAGTGGCGTGCCGTTATCGCTATCGGTAAGGATCGCAACGCCCGTTCCGCTTGAGAGGAACATAACGTATTTGCTTTTGAAGCCAGCGTTACCGCCTTCGTGCATGAAGCGCCGTGCCGTGCCTTCGCCACTCACGAACACGCCAAGGCCGTAGTTACGAATACCCGGCGTGAGCAGCTGCGCGGCCGCTTTTTTTGGCAGGAACGAAGGCAGGCCCTGGTCGGCGTTGCGGATGGCGATGAGCCAGCGCGCGAGATCTTCGGGCGTGGTCCAAAGCCCCGCTGCGGCGAGTTCGGGATAGGTATGGGCGCCGCCCGGTATGTCGGCGCCGTCGGCCGCGTGGCCGGTAGCGTGAAGTGGCCCGGGCGGGATCGGTTGCGCAAAGGTGCTGTTCCTCATGCCTGCCGGACCCAGAACGTAGCGTTGCATGAGCTCGGCGAAGGGCGTTTTCGCGCAATGCGTGATCGCGATCTGGGCGACGGTGTAGCCGCCGCCGGAGTACGCATAGGCGTCGCCAGGTACCGTGGCGATGGTCACGGCGGCCGTGTTGGCGGGCGGCTGGCCGGACACAACCTGTTCGGGCGTGGGCACGGCTGAGCCCGATGGATAGCCGGGAAACCCGTTCACCGTGGCGCCCGAGGTGTGGTGAAGCAGGTTCCGTAAGGTCACCGGGTGCGTGGCATCCTGCTTGCCGGGCGGTAGCTTCACAGGAGCGAGGCACGCATCCACGGGCGCATCCAGGTTCAGCGTGCCCTTTTCCGCGAGAAGTGCCGCGAGGCTGCCCGCAACGCCTTTGCTCAGCGAGGCCGCCTGGAAGCGCTCGTCGCCGGCGGGCAGGGTCACCGAACCTTCGCTGCGATATCGAGCCGACCACGCGATACGCCCGTTCTCGATGACCGCCACTGACAGGGTGGGCACGCCGTAGCGGCGCATCCGTTCGTAGACGCTCCAGTGCACAGGTGTTTCGCCCGCGATATCCACCTTGGGGCGAAGGCCGTTTTCGATGGCCTCGCGGCGGTGGGTGTCGGGCGCCGCGACGATGGCTGTGGATGACAGGGCGGCAAACGCTATGGCGAGCGCCATGTGGCGCCTCGTCATCAGGCCTTTCGTCTTCATGCGGCGCGCCTTGTCGTGAGCGGGTATCGCGTTTGGATGCCGCGCACTGCCCAAGGGTTTAGCTGCGCCCTTGTAGGAGCGCGCTTGCGAGCGATGGGTGCTCGCCGCAGCGCCGGCTCGCGCATAAGCACGCTCCTACAAGGGGCTGTGCTTTACCACCATCGCCTGGCCCCAGGGTAATTCCATCAGGGTATAGCCGCCGTGGCCGCAGTGCTCGGCGAAGCACTGGCGCACGCCGGGGTCGTAATAGTCATCACCGATCAGGATGCCGCCCGTGAGCATGCGTGGCAGGAAGTAGTCCAGCGCAGCGTTCGTGCTGGAGACGAGGTCCATATCCAGGTGCACGAAGCTGTAGGCGTGGTCGGGCAAGCCTATCGTCGACTCGGGAAAGAAGCCGGGATGAAAATGCACGCCAGCGTAGGGGGATAGAAGGCGTTCGACCGACGCAAGGTGTCCGTGCACCGTGCCAAAGTGCGCGCGCAGTTCGGATCCTGAGGCATCCACCGCGCGCTGCTGTGTTTCGAACACATCGAACAGGTGCAGCTGGCTATCTGCCTTCACCTCGCAGATCAGCCGTGCGCTGCCACCCATGAACACACCGGCTTCCGCCATCACGCCACCCAGCCGGCGCGCCGCCTTGGCCGCGACCATGATCTGCAGGGCGGCGGCATCGGTGAGCAGGATCGCCGTCATCTCACGCGTTTCGTGGATAGCATGCAGGTTCGTATGCCATTCGGGGCCAAGGTGGGCCTGCATGGAGCCGCGCCGCGCGAGTGCGGCGCGCAGCAGCACACCGGGCTTGAGCTTGTCCTGCCAGCGTTGCGGGCGGGTAGTGGACGATACGGTGGGCATGGCGCGGTGTTCCCCTGGCTGAAGCGTGTGGTTCACGACTGGGTGTGTGCCCGCGGGCGGTGGAAAAGTTTATGCGTGGGGCGCAGGCGTTGCGTCGCGGCGGGGATGCACCGCGCGCAGGCGCGCTCAGGCAACAGGCGCAAAAAAGGGCCCCGAGGGCCCTTTTTTGTGTCGCCCGGCGTGCGGCGAATTACAGCTTGGCGCCGAGCAGCTCTTCGAGCTTGCGCTGGTCCTTGGCGAAGTTGCGGATGCCTTCGCCGAGCTTGTCGGTGGCCATCGCATCTTCGTTGTGGCCCCAGCGGAACTGGGCTTCGGTCATCTTGTTCTTCGGCGGCTCATCCTTCTTGCCGGTGTCCTTCAGGGCCAGCGGCAGGTCGCCATCGGTCTCGTCCAGCTGCTTGAGCAGGTCCGGCGAGATGGTGAGGCGGTCGCAGCCGGCAAGGGCCTGGATCTGGCCGATGTTGCGGAAGCTGGCGCCCATCACGATCGTCTTGTAACCGTGATCCTTGTAGTACTTGTAGATGCGCTGCACCGACTTCACGCCCGGGTCTTCGGCCGGCGCGTAGGTCTTCGTATCGGTGTTCTTGACGTACCAGTCGAAGATGCGGCCGACGAACGGCGAGATGAGGAATGCGCCGGCTTCAGCGCAAGCCACGGCCTGCTCGAAGCTGAAGAGCAGCGTCATGTTGCAGTTGATGCCTTCCTTCTGCAGCTTCTCGGCGGCCTTGATGCCTTCCCAGGTGGAGGCAAGCTTGATCAACACGCGCTTCGGGTCGACGCCCACATCCTTGTACATGCCGAGCAGGCGCTTGGCCTTGGCGATGGAAGCCTCTTCATCGAACGACAGGCGCGCATCCACTTCGGTGGAGACGTAGCCCGGGACGATCTTCAGGATCTCGCGGCCCACGAGCACGGCCAGGCGGTCGCCGGCATCGATCAGCTGCTGGGCGCGGTCGTTGCTCTGCTCCTTGGCCCACTTCACCGCCTCGTCGATGTACGGGGCGTACTCGGGGATGCCGGCGGCCTTGAGCAGCAGGGACGGGTTGGTGGTCGCGTCCTCCGGCTTGAAGGTCTTCATGGCCGACATATCGCCCGTATCGGCGACGACCTTGGTTACTTTGCGCAGTTGTTCGAGTTGGCTGGTCACGTTTGCAGCTTCCGTTACCTGTGGGGAAAAAGATTGTCGCGCCATGGTGGCAGCGGGGGTAGGCATCCGATGGTATCGGTTGCCATGTTCAATATAGGTCGATGGGGTCCACATCAAGGGACCAGCGTACCTTGCGGGCCGATGGCAGCGCCGCCAGGGCATGCTGCCAGGGCCGCAGGAACGCGTGCAGGCGTGCGCGCGTCGCCGCCTCCACGAGCAGCTGGCCACGGAACCGCCCGGCACGCAGGGGCATGGGGGCGGGCATGGGGCCAGACAGGCGCAGGTCGCCGGGTTCGCCGATGGCCATGTGCGCGTCGTGGAGGAAGGCGTCCACCTCCGCACGGCCGTGGGCATCCGCCCGCAGCAGCACCTGGTGCGAAAACGGCGGCAGCTCGAGCAGGCGGCGTTCGGCCAGGAGCTCGGTTGCGACGGTGGCGTACCCCCCGCGCAGCAGGCCGTGCAGCATGGGGTGGTCCGGGTGGTGGGTTTGCAGCAGTACGCTGCCGGGGCGCGATGCGCGGCCTGCACGGCCGGCGACCTGCACCACCAGCTGCGCAAGGCGCTCGCTGGCGCGGAAATCGACGCTGTGCAGGCCTTCATCCACGCCCACGATCGCTACGAGCGTAAGGTTCGGCAGATCGTGGCCCTTCGCAAGCATTTGCGTGCCGACCAGGATGGCTGGCTTGTCCTCGCGCAGACCGTCCAGGATTTCGCCGAACGCTTCGCGGCGTCGCGTCGTCTCGCGATCGATACGGACGACCGGTACCTCGGGGAAGCGCTCGGTAAGGGCTTCTTCCAGGCGCTCGGTGCCCTGGCCCTGCGGGCTGAGGTTGGCCGAGCCGCAGGCGGGGCAGGCGGACGGCTGCGCTTCGGTGTTGTCGCAGTGATGGCAGATGAGCCGGCGGCGCCCGGCATGCAGGGTCATGGGCCGCTCGCAGCGAGGGCAATCGGCATGCCACCCGCAGTCGTAACAGAGCAGTACCGGCGCGTAACCACGGCGGTTACGGAACACCAGGGCTTGCTCGCCGCGGCCAACGCAAGCCGCCACGGCGTTCACCAGCGTGGGCGAGAGGCCGTGGTCCAGGCGCTGCGCGCGCATGTCCACGATCTGCACGCGGGTGGGCTGTGACGCGCCAGGGCGGCCGCGCAGCACCAGCCGCTTGTAACGCCCCGCATCGACGTTCGCGAGGCTCTCCAGCGAGGGCGTTGCCGAGCCCAGCACGACCGGCACGCCATGGGCCCGGGCGCGCACCAGCGCCAGGTCGCGGGCGTGGTAGCGGAACCCTTCCTGTTGCTTATAGGAAGCGTCGTGTTCTTCATCGACGATGATCAGGCCCGCCGCCGGCAAGGGGGTGAACACCGCCGAGCGCGTGCCGATCACGACCCGGGCGCTGCCATCGCGGGCGCGCAGCCAGGCGCGGGCACGGTCACCCTCGGCCAGGTTGGAGTGCAGCACCTCGATGGCGATGCCCAGGCGTTCGCGCAGGCGCCGAACCGTTTGCGGGGCCAGACCGATCTCCGGTACCAGCAAGAGCGTCTGCTTGCCCGCTGCCAGCGCTTGTTCGATCAGCGCGAGGTATACCTCGGTCTTGCCGCTGCCGGTTACGCCATCCAGCAGGTAGGGCTGGAAGGTGCCCATGCCCTCGGCGATGCCCTCGACGGCGGCTGCCTGCTCGTCACTGAGCGCGGGGCCCGGCGCTGGCGTGGCAGGTAATGTGCCTTCCTTAAGCTCGAGCTTCTCCACCAGGCCGGCGTCGATCAGGCGGCGGGCGGCCGCGCGCCAGTCTGGCAGGGCAAACCCCAGTTCGTCGGCGGCCCGCGGACCCTCATGCAGTGCCGCTAGCAACGCGGCCGAGCCGCCCTTGCGGCTGCGCGCATCGTGGGCGGCACGGCCGGCCTGGGTCAGCGCCCATACCTCGCGCCCGGTCGGTGGCAGCGGCTTCGGTTCGCGGAGGGCAAGCGGCAGTGCGTTGGCGAACGCCTCGCCTGGCGCACCCGCCCAGTAATCCGCGGCCCAGCCAAGGGTGGCCATCAATTCGGCATCGAGCAGCGGGGACTCGTCCAGCACCTCGCTGGCGCGCTTCAGCCGTTTTACCCCCACCGCGGCCTCGGCCGCCGGGTCGACCACGATACCCACCATCTCGCCTCGCCCGAAGGGGACGCGCACACGCGAACCCGCCCCGGCGACCCCGGCCAGGGGCGGCAGGTAGTCGAAAAGGGTGAGCAGCGGGACGGGTAGGGCGACGCGAAGAACGGATGTCATGCGAGGCCTAGTTTAACGGGGTCCAGCGATTTCGCTGGTCAATGATTAACCATCGTGGCGAGGGCTTGGATGGCAATGACGTGTCAGGCGGGAGGAATCTGGGCTAAGTGCCCGTCCTCGGGACCCTTTCCGGGTTATCCACAAGTGCTGTGGATAAGTCTGTGGATGAGACTCGGATGGAGGGCCTCCAGCCGCTTGGTTAGGCCGTGCCGGTCACCTTGAACACATTTTAACCAAGCTGAAATATAGCATGAAATCAACGAGTTAAAAATGCGATGCGATAAGGGTTCACCAGATGTCCGCGAAACCTTGACAAAGGCGAAGGGACCTCGCTGCCTGTGTACAACCACTTGCTACGTAGGAAAAAATCCTAGTGGGAAATACCGATGATCACGGCAATGGTCAGGGCGAAACCGAGCAGCCAGAAATAGACACTGCCTATCAACCAATACTTAAGGATAGTCATTCCCCATCCCTGCCGGTAAACCCGCTTCTGCATGAGCAGCAGGTAGATGGGCATCCAGATCCACATTGCCACCTCGACCACGCGGATCAGCGTGCCGGCCGGCGCGAAGTGCGGGGCGATAGCCCCCCGGGCAAAGCCCAGCAGGGTGAGCAGCATGAGCGCGAGGAACAGGAACGCGTGGCTGTGCAGGGCCACGATCAGGTGCTCCACATACAGGCGCCGGCGGAACACGTAGAACACCTTCAGGATCAGCGCGAACACCGGGACCATGATGAACATGGTCTGCGGCAGCACGCCGAAGATGCCCTCTACGATGCGCTGGATGGCCTCTTTCTTTTGCGGCCCCGGGTTGGAGGCCTGGACCAGGTTGGCCTTGAGCCGGTCCAGTCCGGCGTTCAGGCGGGTGTTCACCGCATCAGGCACCCAGGCGATGTTGAAACGCATGTCGCCCGATTCGTTACTCAGCATGTGTACCCGTTTCAGCTGCACGTCGTCCTCGTCGCCGCTGCCGGGTGGGGCAATGGCGGGGGCGTTCAACTGCGCCAGGCGCTTGTTGGCGGCATCCCGGACCATGCCCTGCATCATGGAAAGGCCGCCCTTCGCAATGGCCGGCACGTTCGGGTCTTCCTGCGTTGCGAGCAGCGAGCGGACCTCCTTGCGGTACATCTCGTGCACGTCATCGGCGGTGGCGGCATGCGTGAACTGGCCCAGTGAATCGGTATCCCCGCCTTCGGCCTCGCCGAACTTCAGGCCGTTGATCGCCACGTGCATGAAGAAGAACGACAGCAGGCAAAACACGAACATGAGCCGGAACGGCGCGATATAGCGCACCCGGCGGCCGGCAAAGTATTCCAGGGTGAGGAAGCCCGGCTTGGTATAGAGCGGCGGCACCGTGTGAACGATGCGCTCATCCATATGGAAGAAGATGTCGCCGGCGTCTTCCAGCATGTGCGAGACCGGGCGCAGCACGCTATGCACCGATTGGCCGCATGCGTGGCAGAACTCGCCCTGCAGCACGGCTTCGCAGTTCGCGCACAGCAGCGCGGGAGACGGCTTGAGTTCGTTCATTCCGCTGGTATCCCCGTTTTATCCCCTTCCGGGTGCGGATGATGGCATGGCCCCGGGTACAATGGGCGGCCCCCTCGAACAGATTCCCCATGCCCCTCGACCGCGCCCGCGCGCGCCGCGAGATCGGCGCCACCACCCGGCTGGCCCTGCCGATCATCGCCGCGCAGCTTTCTTCCGTTGGCCCAAACGTGGTCGACGCGGTGCTGGCCGGGCATCAAGGGGCGCATACCCAGGCCTCGGTGGTCACGGGCGTGAACATCTGGGTGCTGGCGATCGTGGCCGGCATCGGCACCATGATGGCCGTGCCGCCGACGGTGGCGCAGCTCGATGGCGCGAACCGGCGGAACGAAGTTGGCGCGGTGTTCCACCAGGCGTTGTACATCGCCCTGGTACTTGGCCTCGTGCTGGGCGTGGCGGTGTGGCACGCATCGCCGCTCATGGGGCTGTTCCACGTGGTGGAATCCATGCGCGCCGATGTGACCGCGTTCCTGCATGCCATCGCTTTCGCCGCGCCCGCGCTTACGGTGTACTTCACCCTGCGCGGCCTGTCCGATGGCCTTTCCATGCCCAAGCCATCGCTGTATTTCAGCCTGGGCGGCACGGTGGTGCTTGCGCCCCTGGGTTACGTGCTCATGTACGGAAAGCTTGGCTTGCCGGCCATGGGCGCGCGCGGCAGCGGCATCGCCACGGCAACGGTCCTTTGGCTGGAGATGCTCGGCTTTGCCACGTATGTGCTCCTGCACCGCAACTACCGCGACCTGAACCTGCGCAGCCGCATGGCGCCACCGGATTGGGCGAAGATCCGCCAGTTACTGCACATCGGCCTGCCCATGGCCGTGACGTTGTTGATGGAGGCGGGGCTGTTCGTCGCCGTGGCGCTGCTGATTGGCCGCCTTGGCGAAACCGTCTCCGCCGCGCATCACGTGGCGCTCAACGTGGCCCAGGTCGCCTTCATGGTGCCGCTCGGCGTCTCGATGGCGATCACGGTTCGCGTCGGCAACGCGGCGGGCCGTCGTGATGCCCAGGGTGTGCGCTACGCCGGTCTCTCCGGGCTGGCACTGGTGCTGGTTACCCAGCTGTTCTCGTCCGGCATCATGATCCTGCTGCCGGGGCCCATCGCGAGCCTGTACACCAACGATGCCGCGGTGGTCGCCACGGCGGCCCAGCTCATGTTGCTGGCGGGCGTCTTCCAGTTCGCCGACGGCATCCAGGTGGCCTCCAACGGCGCCCTGCGTGGCCTCAAGGACACCCGCGTGCCCATGGGCCTCACCATGTTCGCGTACTGGATGGTGGGCATGCCGGTGGGCTGGTACCTGGCCTTCCAGCACGACCTGGGCGCGCGGGGGATGTGGATGGGACTGGTCGCTGGCCTGAGCGTGGCCGCCGTGGTGCTGTTCGCAAGGTTCTGGCGTATCAGCGGCCACGCCAACTGGCCCGAGGACGCCGGGAGCACCCCCGTGCCATTCCACACGTGATGCCGACGGGGCAACGCGCTACGCTGCGCGTAACTCGTAAGGAAAGCCCACGATGTCGGATCCGCTGAACACCACGCCGCCGCCCCTGCCCGGACGTCCGTCGCCCGTGCCGCCGGTTCCCCCGCCCCGTCGCAACGGCTTCGGCCGGTTCCTGCGCGGGCTGGGTCGTGGCCTGAACATCACGCGGCTCGTCGTGCTGAACGTCATCTTCTTCGGCTTCCTCGGCATCTTCTTCCTGCTGGTCTTCGTCGGTAACCGCGCCGACAAAATTGATGACAAGACGGTGCTGGTGCTGGCGCCCGATGGCGCCCTGGTCGAGCAGTACAGTGCCGACCCGGCGTCGCGCGCGTTTTCACGCCTTTCAGGCGATGGCGTGAAGCAGGTGCAGGTGCGTGACCTGGTCCGCGCGATCGATGCCGCGGCCAAGGACGACCGCATCAGCCGGATCCTGCTGCGCACCGACAAGCTCCAGGCCGGCGGCTTCGCCGCGCTGCGCGAAGTGGGCGGTGCACTGGACCGCTTCCGCGCCGCTGGCAAGCCGGTGATCGCGTGGGGAGCGAATCTCGAGCAGGGCCAGTATTACCTGGCCGCGCATGCCGACAAGATTTACGTGGATCCGCAAGGTGGCGTGATCGCCACCGGGCTCGCGAACTACCGCCTGTTCTACAAGGACCTGCTGGACAAGCTGGGGGTGCAGGTGCACCTGTTCCGCGTGGGCCAGTTCAAGAGCGCCGCGGAGCCCTTCATCCTTGACCACGCGTCGCCGGAATCGAAGGAGGCCGACGGCTATTGGCTGGGTGGTTTGTGGACCACGTGGATCAATGAGGTGGCGAAGGCCCGCCATATCGATCCGGCTGAACTCCGCGCCGATGTGGATGGCCTTGCCGAGCGCGTCCGCGACGCGAAGGGCAGCCTGGCCCAGCTGGCAGTCGATGAAAAACTTGCCGACGGCATTGCCACCGATCAGGACATCGTGCAGATGTTCCGCAAGGAAGGCGTGCCGGCCGGTCGGAAGGACACGGGTTTCCGTAACGTCGACCTGGGGACGTACCTCGCCGATCGCGGGCTGACGACCGTCGACATGTTGCAGACCTCGCCCGGCGTCGCCGTGGTGGTGGCCGAAGGCGAGATTACGGGCGGCAAGCAGGCGCAGGGCACCATCGGTGGCGATTCCACCGCGGCGCTCATCCGCAGCGTTCGCCAGGATCGCCGCACGCGCGCGCTCGTACTGCGTGTGAACTCGCCCGGTGGCGAGGTGTACGCCGCCGAACAGATCCGCCGCGAAGTGGAGCTCACTCGCGAGGCAGGTATCCCGGTCGTCGTCTCCATGGGTGATGTTGCCGCCAGCGGCGGTTACTGGATCTCGATGAACGCCAACCGGATCTATGCCGAGCCGAACACCATCACCGGTTCGATCGGCATCTTCGGCATGTTCTTCACCGTGCCCGATACGCTGGCCAAGCTCGGCGTGAAGAGCGATGGCGTGGGTACCAGCCCGCTGGCCGGCGCGTTCGACATGACCCGCCCGCTCGACCCGAAGGTCGGCATCCTGATCCAGAGCATCATCGACAAGGGCTACCGCGATTTCGTCGGCGGCGTGGCGCGTGCGCGCGGCAAGGATTTCGCGGCGATCGATACCATCGCGCAGGGCCGCGTATGGACGGGTGAGCAGGCCGTGCAGCGGGGCCTGGTCGATCGCCTTGGCAGCCTGGATGATGCCGTGCGCGATGCCGCGCAGCAGGCCGGCCTGGGCAAGGATTACAACGTACGTTACGCCGAAAAGCCGATGGGCGCGTTTGAGCGGTTCCTTACCAGCGTCGGCGACAGCACCGAGGCGCGTGTCGCCGTGTCGTGGGGCTTCCAGCTCCCGTCGTGGGTGGCCGAACTGCCGAAGCTGGCGCCGGAGTTTGTGCTGTTCCGCACGGCCGAGGCCGGCAAGCCGCACGTTTACGCTTATTGCTTCTGTTCGCCGCGGTAACGCAGCGATTCTGTAAACATGGATCGCGTGCAAGCACGCTCCTACAACCGCGGATACGTAGCGCGCTCCCTGTAGGAGCGCGCTCGCGCGCGAAAAGCCTACAGCGCGGTGACGCGACTCACTGCGTCTGCGCCTCAACAGCTTTCTGCTGATCCGCGGCCTGTTTATCCACCACCTTCTGCACGTCCTGCGCCTTCTTCTTCTGTGCCTCGAGGCTATCCCACGGCGTTTCGACACGCGCCTGCGGTTCCGGCGGCTTCTGCTCGGGCGGGGGTGGCTTGGAGCATGCGGAACACAGGGCCAGCAGGGCGAGCGGCAGGGCTTTGCGGATCATGGGTGATCTCCAGGCGGCAGGGGCGTGAGTCTCGGGCGGCACGCCGGTTAGCGCAATCGCGCATCATAAAAACCGTCGACTTGCGCCACTTCCATGTTCCAGTCGAACAGCGTTGAAAGGTGCGTGTCGGCCAATAGCTCGTCCTTTGGCCCCTGGGCATGCAGCGCGCCATCGCGCAGCATCACCACATGGCCGATCTCCGGCACGATCTCCTCCACATGGTGGGTGACCAACAGCAGCGTCGTGCCCTCCCGGGCGAGCTGGCGCAGCAGGTCGAGGAAGCGCCGACGCGTACCGGGATCCAGGCCTGCGCACGGCTCGTCCAGCAACACGGCGCGCGGCTGGTGCACGAGCGCCCTGGCGATAAGCACGCGGCGGGCCTCGCCCGTCGAGAGGGTGGATACGTCGCGCTTTGCCAGGTGGGTCGCACCCACCCGTTCAAGGGCCGCCATGGCGCGAAGACGCATGCTCTCGTCCACCACGTGGTCCAGGCCCAGGGTCATCGAGGCGAAGAACCCCGATAGCACAGTATCGATCGCCCGCTCGTGCGTTGCCTCGAACTCGCGGCGCAGATCCGACGAGACCACGCCGAGCAAGCTGCGCAGTTCAGCCACGTTCCAGCGGTCACGGCCAAAGATGCGTACCACCGGCGAGCCGTCATCGTGCACAAGCGGGTAGAGGCGCCGCTCCACCAGTTTGACCAGCGTGGATTTGCCCGAGCCATTGGGCCCAAGGATCGCAGTGTGCTGGCCTTGCGCGATATCCAGCGAGAGACGATCGAGGAGGGCGCGGCCATCCCGCAGGACAGTGGCGCGATCGATGGAGAGCAGGGGTGTCGTGGCATCCATGCTCCCGAGCATACGGTACGATCAGCCCCATGGAGGACTATCAGATGCATCCACGACTGGCCGCCTGGCGGCTCGATGGCCGTACGGCCCTGGTGACCGGTGCCAGCAAGGGCATTGGTTATGCCTGCGCCCGTGAACTGGCGGTGCTTGGCGCCGACGTGCTCATGGTGGCGCGCGATGAGGCCGCGCTGGAAGAGGCCGCCCAGGAACTTGCCGAGGAATGCCCCGAGGTCGAGATCCTGGCGATGACCGCCGACCTCACCGAGCATGAGGATCGCCTGGCGGTATTCGACTGGGTCAATGACCTGGAGATCGAACTCTCGGTGTTGGTCAACAACGTGGGCGGCAACATCGTGAAGTCCACGCTGGCGTACACCCCGGAGGAGTACCGCAGCATCTTCGAGCTCAATGTGTTCTCTGCCTTCGAGATGTGCCGGCTGGCGCATCCGCACCTGGTAGAACACACGCACTCGGCCATCGTGAACGTGGGTTCGGTGTCGGGCATCCGCCACGTGCGCACCGGTTCGCCGTACGGCATGACCAAGGCCGCCATCCACCAGCTCACCCGCAACCTTGCCTGCGAATGGGGCGAGGACGGCATCCGCGTGAACGCGGTGGCGCCGTGGTACATCCGCACGCAGCGCACCGATCCTGCGCTGGCCGATGCAGAATACCTTGATGAAGTGCTCGATCACACGCCTATGGGACGCATCGGCGAACCCGAGGAAGTGGCGGGCGCGGTCGCGTTCCTGTGCTTGCCGGCGTCCAGTTATGTCACTGGCGAAGTCGTTGGCGTGGATGGCGGGTTTCTGCGTTACGGCTTCTGATCAGCTGCAACCCTGCAACTGTGAATGCAGTTCCGCATCCTTGGCATCCAACGGCCCACGTTCGCTCTTGAACGCATTGCGGATGGCTTTCTGGTTCGCATCGTTCTGGTCGCGCAGTGCCTGGCAGGTTTCTGCCGGGGACATGGGGCGGCACTGGTCTTGCACCCAAACGTAGTTGCTGTTCGCGATGGCCGCGGCGTTGCCCTTGCCGCGGTTGAGTTCGGGGAACGACGAGACAGCCGCGTTGCGGCTGCCGTACGTGTTCGCCAGGCCGTTATCGACGGCGCCAAGCACGCCTAGTGGCGCTGCATAGGCATCGGGATGGCCGTTGCTGCTCGTGTACGTCTTGCCATCGGTGGCGCGCACGCACAGGTATAGGGTAGGTAGCGGTCGTGGTGGCTGCGGTGGCGGCGTTTCGTCCACGAAGACGCCATCGGCGGGTGGCGTGGGCATCGGGGCGACGCGGCCGTCGGCGGGTGCCGAGTCCGGAAGTTGCAATTGTTCCTGGTGTTGCGATTTAGCGCACGGGGTTTGCTGATAGCTCGTCTGGCCGCTGGTGGTGCATTTGTAGACGGTTTCGGCAGGCGTGGATCGCGCGAACGTCCCGAGTGCCAGCGCGGCGACGAGCGGGAAAAGCGCTCGTGCGCCTCGCAAGACGATATCGCGCGCAAGCGCGCTCCTACAGGGGCGCGTTGCGTCGTGATGGGCGTGGCGGGTCCTGGGCACGGTCAGAAGTCGGCGACGTGCTCTTCGGAGGCGAAGCCGAGGGTCATGGCGCCTTCGCCAACGTTGACCATGCCGGTGATGCTCATCGGGGTTTCGAGCATTTCCACGCCCGCATCGCCGCAGTGACGCACCAGCGAGGTGTAGCCCGGGAGGCTGCGCATCTCGTCCAGGTCGCCGCCGTAGCTCAGCGTGAGCGACGGCACGAGCAGGCCGGCCTGTACGCGCTTGGAGGCATATTCGAACAACACCTGCGCGCCATGCTCAAAGCCACGCACCTTGCCCACCGGCCCGGTTTCGCCACGGTAGCCGCGCAGGATCGGCTTGATATCGAGTGCGGTGCCGAGCATGGAGCTGAGGAAGCTCACGCTGCGATCGCCCTTGCTGCGCGCACGCGAGCGCAGGTAGTTCAGGTCGCGCGGCAACATATAGCCATACGAGCAATCGGCGATGTGCGCCGCGCGCTCGCGCACCTCGGCCGGCGACTTGCCCGCCTGGATCATACGCACCGCCTCGGCCACGGCGGGCGCCGCGCCGGCGAAGATGTTGCGCGTATCCACGACACGCATAAGGAACGGGCCGCTGATGCCCGCGGCTTCGCGGATGGGGCGGTAGTTCTTCAGGATGGAGAAGCTTGCCTTGATCACGTTGTCGTGGATGGGGCTGCGCGTGGCCATGATGGTGAGGCAGACGACGCAGTCGTAGTCCTTGACCAGCCGATCGAGGAACAGGCTCTGCACATCCTCCACGCTGCTGGCTTCGGTCTCGGCCGAATGGCTGCGGCTGCCGAGCTTCTGGTCGCGGAAGCGCTGGATCTCCGCCGGGTCGCGGTCATCCTTGAACTTGTGGTTATCCACCTTCACGGTGATGGGCATCACCGCGATGCCGTTACGTTCGACGAAGTCCTGCGGCACGTCGACCGCCGCATCAATTGCCACACCGATCCGCATCGGGTCTACCCCCATTCCAGTTGGGCCTTGGCCAGGCCCGGCGGCGTCCGGCGCACCCATTGCGCCCTGCCCACCCCGCTGCGCCGGATGCTACACTTGCCCGAATGAATTTGGCATCTTGCCGGCGTGGCGTCGCCGGTAACCGCGCCGGCCAGGCCTGACAGGCCACGCCCTTCGCCGGCGCATCCGCACCGGGTTCCCCATGAAAACCAAGAATGAAATTGTCTCCAACTGGCTGCCCCGCTACACGGGTACGCCGCTGGAAGGCTTCGGCGAGCACATCCTGCTCACCAACTTCGGCCATTACGTCGAGCGTTTCGCCCAGGAAAACGGCGTGGAAGTGCGTGGCCGCGACCGGCCCATGCCCAACGCCACGGCCGATGGCATCACCCTGATCAACTTCGGCATGGGTAGCCCCAATGCCGCCACGGTCATGGACCTGCTCAGTGCCATCGAACCCAAGGCGGCGCTGTTCCTGGGCAAGTGCGGTGGCCTCAAGCGCAAGAACGCCATTGGCGACCTGATCCTGCCGATTGCGGCCATTCGTGGCGAAGGCACGTCGAACGACTACCTGATGCCGGAAGTGCCGGCGCTGCCTGCGTTCCAGCTCCAGCGCGCCGTCTCCACCATGATCCGCGACCTGGGCCACGACTACTGGACAGGTACGGTGTTCACCACGAACCGCCGGGTGTGGGAACACGACGAGGCGTTCAAGGAGCACCTGCGCCGCACGCGCAGCATGGCCATCGATATGGAAACGGCCACGATCTTCGCGGCGGGCTTCGCCAACCACATTCCCTGTGGCGCGCTGCTGCTCGTCTCCGACCAGCCCATGATCCCCGAGGGCGTCAAGACCGAGGCAAGTGATGCCACGGTGACGGCCAACTTCGTGGAGAAGCACATCAAGGTGGGCGTGGAAGCCCTGAAGCTGGTGCGCCGCCACGGCCGCAGTGTGAAACACCTGCGTTTCGAGGGCGAGAACGAATAAGGGTTAACCCCGCCGGCCGGTGGGGCGCAGCCAGGCCAGCCCCTGGGTGAGGGCCACGCAACCTGCCAGCACGAGCAACAAGGGCTGGCGCATGCTATCGAGCGCATGGGCATCGGTAGCCAGGAACGCCACCGCGCCACCGATCATGGTGGCAAGCAGGCTGCCGATCAGCCAGGCCTCCAACCGTGCTGGCTGGCGCAGGGCACGCGATTGCGCCTGGGCCAGCGTCGCCACCCGCTCGGCGAAATCGGCCGGCAGGGCAGGCTCCATGGCTTCTCGTGCAGCGCGGCCCACGGCGGCGTAAGGGCCAGCCTCGTCCTCCTGGGCCTGCCATTCGCGCTCGGCGGCAGGGTGGCTGCGGAAATCGATGTCTTTCATACCGGGGTTACTCCCATGCTCGGTTCCAGTTCGCCGCGCAGGCGCAGGCGGGCCCGGAACAGGTGGCTCTTGATCGTGCCGGTCGCCATGCCCGTCACCTGGGCGATCTCGGCGATGGACAGTTCGTCCAGATGGTAGAGGGTCAGCACCGTGCGCTGGACCGGCGGCAGGGTGTCGATGGCGGCGTGCAGCAGGGTGTCGGCCTGGTCCTGGGTAATCCGGGCCTCCATGTCCGCGCCATCGCCCAGGTTTTCCAGGAAGGCCATGCCATCGTCATCGTCGCCCAGGTCCACGATATCGATGCGCTTGCGCTCCAGGTGGCGTAGCGCCACGTGGTAGGCCACCCGCCCGATCCAGGCGCGCAGCGGGCTTTCATGGCGGAACTGGTGCAGCGTCCGGTGCACCTTCAGAAACACCTCCTGGCACAGCTCGGCCGTGTCGTCCGGCTGGCGCACCATGCGCTGCACGATATGCCAGCACAGGCCCTGGTACTGGCGCACCAGGCGCGCGAACGCCCCTGGCGCATCGGCCAGCACGGCCTCTACCAGGGCCTGGTCGTCGTTCATGTCGCGCTATCGTCCATGCGGACCATGGATACGCCCACCCCGCGGTTGGTTGCAGTGCAACCGGTCATGGCTTGCCCGTATCCATGATGCCAAGACCACCGACCCCACAGGAGCCCCCCATGAACGCCGTTGAAGCCCTCATCCCCATCAGCCTGTTCTTTGCCATCGCCATCGTGATCAAGTGGATCGTGGACGCGCGGTTCCGCCACAAGATGATCCAGGCCGGCGTGACGGGTGAGCTCCAGAAGCAGTGGTTTGAGGAAGAACTCAATCAGCGCCGCCAGTCGGCTCTCCGCTGGGGTACCGTCCTCACCCTACTGGCCGTCGGCTTCGGTTTTATCCAGGCCAAGGGCTGGGATGAATTGAACCCGGGCGTGGTCGCCGTGCTCGTGGCGTGCACCGGCGTGGGCAACCTTGTGTACTACGCGATCTCGCGCCGGCAGACCCTGCCCGCCGCGTGACCCTGTAGGAGCGCGCTTGCGCGCGATGGGAGCTAGCGGCAAACCCCAACGCGCGCAAGCGTGCCCCCACAGTCACGGCTTCTTGAGAATGGCCGCGTAGGCGGCGAGCTCCACAAGCCTTACGCTAGCATTCCGTTGACAGCGAAAGGACACAGCATGCGGCCGCTGCACATCCTCCTGGGCGTTCTCGTAACGCTCATATGGGGAAGCAACTTTTCGGTGATCGAGGTGGGTCTGGGCTCGCTCGATCCGTTCGTACTCACCACGTTGCGCTTCGTATTGACCGCGGTGCCACTGGTGCTCTTCGTACGCCGCCCGCAAGGGGTGCCGCTGCTCGCCATGGCTACCTACGGGCTGTTCTTCGGCGCAGGGCTTTGGGGCGTCGTCAACATCGCCATGGCGCAGGGCATGTCACCGGGCCTTTCATCGCTGGTGCTGCAGTTCGCCGCGTTCATGACCGTGATCCTGAGCGCCTTGGTATTCCGTGAGCCCATACGCGCGCCCCAACTGGCAGGGATGCTGCTGGGTACGGCGGGGCTTGCCGTCGTGATTCATGCGGCGCCGGGGGCGGCCGGGGTGCTGGGCACGTCGCTGATCCTGCTGGCGGCGCTGAACTGGAGCGTGTGCAACCTGCTGGTGAAGCGCTTCAAGCCGCCCGACATGCTCGCCTTCGTCGTCTGGACCAGCGCCTTTGCCGTACCGGCCCTGGTCGTGCTCACGCTTATTGCCAAGGGGCCCGCGGTATTTACCGCGTTGCCGGCGACGCTCACATGGCCGGCCGTGGGCTCCGTGCTGTTCCAGGCGTACGTCACCACCATTTTTGGATACGCCGTCTGGAACTTCCTGATGAAGACCTACCCAGCGTCGTCGGTGGCGCCCTTGTCATTGCTCGTACCAGTCTCGGGCATCGCCACATCGTGGCTGGCGTTTGGCGAACGCTTCCCGCCGATGTTGTGGCTCGGCGTCCTGCTCATCCTGCTCGGCATCGGTGTGTTCATCGTGTCGCCGTTGCTGCGCAAGCCAGCCACCATCTAAAAAAAGCCGCCCGTGGGAGCGGGCGGCGATCCGGGGAGATCTGCAAGGCGGTGCGGTTGGGAGAGGCCGCACGCCCTGTCTTCTTGTAATGAACCGTTAGAGCGAGAAGTCGTACTCGGCCGAGACCTGCACGTAACGCGGGCTCTGGAAGCTCGTCGGGATCTTGTACGTGCTGTTAGTCAGCGGCGCGCCGTTCGGGTCTTCGCCTACTTCATTGATGGTCAGCGTGTGCTGTTTATTGAACACGTTGAAGACGCTGGCCGAGAGGGTTACGCCCTTCGCCCATTGCGGCTTGTACGAGGTGTTCAGATCGATGTTCCAGTACGAAGGTGTGCGACCCACCGATCCACGCTTCACGATCATGCCATCGCAATACAGGTAGGCACCCGAACCGTACCCGCCGTTTACCACGCTATCGATCGGGTTCAGGCCATAGCAGTTCTCGGGGCGGCCGGTCTGGAACACGCCATTGGCGCCCACCAGCCATTCGTCGTTGATCTGCCATGCGCCGTAGATCTTCAGCGTGTGCTTACGATCATTTGGCAGATAGCCATTGGAGCCGGCCATGATCTCCGGGTAGTCGAACAGCTCGGTGGTGCCGGTGTCGGCCTGGCCGTTGCTGGAATCGACGCCGCCTTCCGAGTTGCCACGCAGGTGCGACCACACGTACGACGCCTTCAGGTACCACGTGTTATCGAAGTTGCGCTCGGCGGTGAGCTGGAGGGCCTCGTACGCACGCTTGTACTTCGGCTCGCCCACGTCATCGCCCGTGAGGTGGATCTTGTAAAGCTGGCCGGTGGCATCCACCGGCGTGGTCAGGGTGACCGCGCTGCCCGGGTTGAAGATGTAGCAGCCCGGCACGTTGGCCGCCTCCGGCGTCAGGCTGGTCGTATCCAGGTTCAGGCCGTATTGCGCGTTGGCCGCCTTGGCGATCGGGCGGAAGTCGCACGAGTCGTCGATGCCGGTGAGGATCTTGCGGTAGATGGCCTTCACGCCAAGCGTCCAGTCCTCCACCTGCTGCTGGGCGCCGAGGATGAACTCACGCTGCTTGAACGGCTTGAGGTCCTGCGTAGCCACGGCTGACGGGTTGGGTACCTGGCCGGCTTCGCCGTTGGCGTAGGTGGTACCGGTGCGTGCCGGGAACGCGGCCGCGTAGGCATCGGGAAGCGCACCCAGGCCGATCGGCGCACCGGTGATCGGGTCCACGCCGGTGTAGCTGAAGTACTTAATCTGGTACAGCGAGGCGGATGCACCGCGCAGTGCCACGTTGCCATCCAGCGGCAACGAGTAGTCGCCCGCGCTGCCATAGATCTTGAGCGTGGAGTCACCGTGTACATCCCACGAGAAGCCCAGGCGCGGCTGCCAGCTGTGCACCTGCTTTACATAGGTCTGGCCGAGGCTGTTGGTGTTCTCGAAGCCATCGTTACGTACGCCGATGCGCGCCATGAAGTTATCGGTGACGTGCCAGTTGTCTTCCAGGTAGTAGGACTTCTGGGTGATGCCGACCTTGGCGCCGGTCGCGAATACGGTCTGCTTGACGACGCTATCTGCCGGATCCAGGCCGGGCTCGTGGCCGAGGATGTCAGCGGGAATCGAGCTGTACTGGTAGAGCGCACCGCCCTCATAGGCGGTGCCGGTATCAGTCTTGAAGTGATCGCGCGCCCAGCCCGCTTTAAGTTCGTGGTCGCCCAGGTGGTATTCGAAGTCGATACGGCCCGCTTCGCGCCGGTCTTCACCGTTCGGCGTATCCAGTGAGCCGGTAGGGGTGAATGAGCAGTGCGGGTAGCCGACAGCGCCGTTCGTGACCGGCGTGCGCGAATCGGTAATGGCCGGGCAGCCCGGAGAGTTGGCGGCGTCGAAAATATTGCCGTCGTACGACTCCACCGTACCGTCAGCGGCTGTCGCGGTGTTGACTCGCTTGTTGACGCTCTTGCCGTACTGCGCAGTGACCGTGAAGTCGTCCGTGATGTAGCTGGTGTACTTCAGGATGTTGGTCATGCCACCCGTCTTGTCGTACACCTGGCCCAGGTAGTCGCTACGATGCGGCTGGCCGTTGTCGTCGTAGTCGTAGCCGTAGATGCTCTGCTGCTGGGTGGTGCTGTCGCTGAAGCCGGTGTACTCGAGGATGTTGCTCTCGTTGATATTCCAGTCCAGCTTCACCAGGTAGCGTGGATCCTTGATGGTGGTCTTGTTGAAGCTACCGCCACCGGTGGTGTCGCCGTAGTGCTCATCGGCGGTACGCGTGCCACCGACCAGCGCGAACATAAAGAGCTTGTCCTTGATCAGCGGGCCACCGAGCCACGCGTTCCAGCGCTGGCCAAAGTCCGTGGCATTGCCGGACTGGTTGTTACCGACAAGGTAGTTGCTGTTATGGCGGTTGTTCTGCAACAACGCGCCATTCTGCAGGTAGATGTTGGGCTGGTTCGCCTGGAGCTGGTACGGATTCCAGGTGAAATCGATACCACCTTGCCACGTGTTCGTGCCGCGCTTGGTATTCACCGAGATCACGCCACCGGTTGAGTTGCCATACTGCGCACCGTAACCACCGTCCTGGATATCCTCCGAATCGATCGCTTCGAAAGGCACCTGGGAGTAGGTCAGGCTCTGGAAAAAGTTGGTGACGTTGAAGCCGTTGACGTAGTAGCTGTTCTCGGCGACGGAGGCGCCGCTGAATGACGCCAGGTTGCCGAACGCGCTATCACCCTTCGTTGCGCCGGGAGCAAGCAGGGCCACGGCGGTCTGGTTGCGTGCGAGGGGCAGTTGCTTGATCTGCGCAGCCGTCATGACTGTGCTGGTTTGCGCGGAGGCGACGTCGATGGGCGGTAGTGCGTTCGCCGTCACCGACACAGCCGAAAGGTCTTCGGCGTTACCAGCGGTCGTGGGCGCTGCGGCAAGGTTGACGTTGAAGCCCTGGCCAGCGACGACCGTGACATCGCGCGATGTCGGCGCGGTGCTCCCGTCACTCGTTGTCACCTTGTAGCTACCTGGTAGCAGCGAAACGATGTTGAAGCGGCCATCGTTCCCGATAGTGGCCGAGCGGCTCACGCCGCTGCCTGCGTTCGTGGCGGTCACCGTGGTACCCGGTTGGCCGGTACCAAAGATGCTACCTGCCGTGCTCTGGGCGAGCGTCGCCGTGCTGACAAAGCCCAGGCCAATCGCGACGGCGAGCGCGAGCGTGCGCCGCCCTGGCTGGCTGTTGATGAAACGCGTATTCATTCTTTCTCCCCGGCCCTTGGCCAAATCGTGCAAGCCGGCCGCGAACCTTGGCGGGGTGCGACCGGATGGTGTGTGCGCCGCTCACTGCATTAACAAAACTGCAACAAGCGAGCGAAAACTACGCCGGGCTGCAAATCACACTCAATGCGGCGTTCATGAACGCAGGGATTTAGATGGCTTGAATTCGTGCCGATCGCATAGGCGATAGCCAGGCCTTGCGACGCAACGGCGGCCCGAATGGCTGAGGTTACCTTTCACTGCGCAGGTCCTTGCGGCGTTCGTTAAACGCAGGATGAAAAAGGTTTCATCTGATGTGAGTTTTCACGCAGGGTTGTTGCGGGAAAAGCAGGCAAAAAAATGGCTGGTTCCCTCCAGGGAACCAGCCAAGATCCGGGGAAATACTGCTGTTGTTGTTATGCCTGGTGCATCAGAGGGTAAAGTCGTAACGCGCGCCGAGGCGGACGTAACGCGGATCCTGGAACGAGCGGGCGCGCTTGTACTGTGGGTTCGGGTCGCCCGATGCGAGCTCGCCGGTTTCGTAGTACTGCGTGACCTGCTGTTTCCCGAGCAGGTTGAACACGTCCACCGAGAAGGTCAGCTTGTGGTCGGCGAAGGCCGGCTTCCAGGCCGTGCTTACGTCAAGCGTGTACGTCCACGGCGTGCGTCCGTACGAACCGCGTGGCGCGGGTTCCCCATTGCACCAAAAGTAGTTGGCGCCGTACCCGTACGGGTCGCCGCCGACGGATTCCGGCCGCGTTCCCAGGCAGCTGACCGGCGCGCCCGAGGTGATCCGGGTGACGGTCGAGAACTGCCACTCGTCGTTCGGCGCATAGGTGCCGTAGACGCGTAGCTGGTGCTTGCGGTCGTTCGGCAGGTCGCCGTTGGTGTTCTCCATGATGGCCGGGAAATCCCAGCTTTCCGTGGTGGAGACGTCCGCCTGGACGATGTTCGAATCCAGCTGGCCCTCGGAGTTGCCGTAGCTACGCGAGTACGTGTAGTCGATCTTGCCGTACCACTTGTCGCTGAACTGGTGTTCGGCGTACAGGTCGAGCATGTAGTAGTGGCGCTTCGGCTTCGGGAAGCCGAGGTCGGCGGCGCTAAGCGGAACGCTGAGATACTGGCCATCGGCCGGCGACAGCGTAAAGGTGTTGGCACGGCCCGGGTTGAACAGCCAGCAGCCCGTGCTTCGACCGATACCCGCCTTCACTTCGTCGCTCAGCCCATTTTCGTCGCCCCAGGTCTGCAGCGAGGAGGGATCGCACATGTCGTCAATAAGGCTACGCAGGCGGCGATACATACCCTTCGCGCCGACCACCCAGTTGTCTTCCAGCTGCTTGTCGAAGCCGAGGATGTATTCATCCTGGTAGTAAGAATGAAGATCCTGCGCCGACACGGTCTTTGCATCGGGCGGCGTACCGTTCGCGCCGTTCAGGTAATACGTCTGCGAGAACGGTCCCGTGACAAGGCCGGTCGGTGCACCGGTCACCGGATCGATACCCGTGAAGCCGAAATACTGCGACGGGTAGGTGGAAGGACCGGCACCGCGGACCGCCACCGAGGTGGGCAGGCCCAGGTGGTAACGGCCCGCGTTGGCGTACACCTTCAGCGAGCTGTCGCCATACACGTCCCACGACACACCCAGACGAGGATCGAGCTGGTGGCGCGAACGTGCGTAGGCTTCGCCCACGCCGTTGTAGTTCGAGAACTGCTCGTTGCGCAGGCCGATATAGGCGTGCCAACGGTCAGTTACCTGCCAGTTGTCTTCCACGAACTGCGAACGCTGGTTGGTTCGCGCCGAGGTGCCCGTCGACAGCGCCGTGGACTCGACGTAGTAGCCGTTGGCGAAATCCGCGGGGTTGTACAGGTTCGGGTCCAGGCCCAGGTTGCTGAGGCGGTTGCGAATGGACGAGCCATCGCCGATATCGTTGTAGATATAGCCCGTGCCACCCACTGGCACTGCACCCCAGGTAGCGCGCAGCACGTAGTTATCGACACCGCCGCGCAGGTCATGGTCACCCAGGCGATATTCGATGTTGGCGCTCCACCCCTTGGTGCTGTCCTTCGAGCCCGGCGTCAGCTGGGTCGAGGCGCCCACGAGGCAGCCGCTCTGCGGGTTACCCTTGAACGCCGCGCGCTGGTCGGAGATGGAGGTACAGGTCAGGCCGCTGGCTTCGTCGACGACCTGGGAGTGCTTGGAGTTGGCGCGGCCGTACATCGCGTTGACCGTCAGGTCATCGGTGATATAGCCCGTGTAGTGGGCGATGTAGGTATCACCGCCCGGCGTCGCGTTGGTCTGCGTATTGTTGTAGTTCTTGGTGTACTGGTGGCCAAGGTAGTCGCCGCGGCCGGTGTTGTAGTTGTAGCCGAAGATCGATGCATCCGTGGTCTCGGTATCGCCGATACCGGTGAGCTCGATGATGTTGTTGTCAGTGATGTTCCAGTCGATCTTGGTCAACCAGCGCTTGGTCTTGCCGGTATCGCGCTCGTCATCGTTTGCACCACTCGGGGCGGTGTAGTTGCCGGTCTGTTTGATCCAGTCGGCCGCGGCGAAGATGAATAGTTTGTCCTTCACCAGGGCGCCACCGATCGAGCCGGAGTACTGCAGGTTTTCCTGGTCACGCCAGGTGTAGGGGTTGCCGCGCTGGTACTTGGTTCCGTCGCGGTAGTAGATGTTGCGTGGCTCCTGAGCCAGCGACGACGGCGAGAACAGCACCTGCACATCGCCCTTCCATTCGTTCGAGCCGCGCTTTGACACGACGTTGATCACGCCACCGGTGGAGCGGCCGTACTCCGCGCCGTAACCGCCAATAAGCACCTGTTCCTGGTCGATCGCGTCATACGGGAGCTGGCGCGAGCTCACGCCCGTGAGGGGGTTGGTGACCTGGAAGCCGTTGATGTAGTAGGCGTTCTCCGATGCCGAGGAGCCGCCGAACGAGAGGGCGTTGCCGTAGCCACGGGCGGCGGACGTCGTACCCGGGGCGAGCAGGGCGATCGAGCTGATGGATGTGCGGGCGATCGGCAGCTTGGCCAGCTGGTCGGAGCTAAGCACGGTGCGTGAGTCGACGGAGCTCACGTCGATGCTGGGCAGGCTGTTGGCGGTGACCTGCACGCTACCCAGTTCTGTGGCGTTGCCGGCCGAGGCGGTGGCGGCAAACGATACGTCGGTACCCTGGCTGATCTGGGTCTGGACGTTCTTGTGGGTATCCACGGCGGCGCCGTTGTGCATCAGCGTGACGTCGTAGTTGCCAATCGGCAGCGAGTTGGCGCGGTAGCGGCCGCTGCTGTCGACCGTGATATCGCGCTTGAGGCCAGTGGCGCTATTTTCGATGTGGATCACATCACCGGGATTGGCCGAACCGTAGATGGCGCCGGTGGCGTTGCTCTGGGCGAACGCGCCGCCACTGGCGGCAGCCGCGACGGCGAACGCCACGGCCAGTGTGAGTTTGCGGCGCGGCGGAACCGCGATACGCGAGACGGACTGCATGAACCTACCCTCCTAAAGGACGCATGTGACGGATGGCGGAACGAACGGGCCCGCACCCACGCGGCACGTGGGTGTTCGCCGCGGCGGCGGCGTGGGCTGATCGAAATGCACGGCTACGCGGTGCCGTCTGCCTTCTGGTGGGCAGGCGACATCACGCGGTCAAGGCGAGCGGCTAGGCGCACCTTTGGAAGGGACTACAAACCGGAGCGAAGCTGGCATGTTGGATTCCCCAAAAAGACGACAAGAAAGGTTCTGCCGTGTAAGTCGCGCCGTTCCGCTTGTATCCCCTGGAAACGGCTGCGACGGCACCGGATTCCGGCGCGTGAAACGAACGTAAACCTGTGAAATACCTGTAAACAATAGGAATAAATCCTAAGCAGGTAATTACGCACTTCGGCGCAATTGCTTGCGCCCCATCCGACGGAAATGCTTGCTGCTTTTGCGTGCGGCCCGGTAGCGTTCGGGCCATGGACCTCGTCATCACTATTCTCGTCTTGCTCCTGGTTGTCGCGCTCTCCGGCGCGGTCGTCCGGATCCTCCCCTTCCGCTTGCCGCTACCGCTGGTACAGATCGCATTGGGCGCGTTGCTGGCCAGCCTGTTTGGGATGCGTGTGCAGTTCGATCCCGAGCTGTTCTTTCTCCTGTTCATTCCGCCCCTGCTTTTCGCGGACGGCTGGCGCATTCCGAAGCGGGAACTCTTTCTCCTGCGGGGGCCGATCCTCGCGCTGGCTGTTGGCCTCGTCATATTCACGATCATCGGCGTCGGCTACTTCGTACACTGGATGATCCCCACGGTGCCGTTGGCTGTTGCGTTCGCGCTGGCTGCCGTGTTGTCACCGACCGATGCGGTCGCGACGTCATCGGTCACGGGCGGAACGCGCATCCCTCCGCGCCTCATGCATGTTCTTTCCGGTGAGGCGCTCCTCAACGATGCATCTGGCCTGGTAGCCCTGCAGTTTGCCGTCGCGGCGGAAGTGACCGGCCACTTCTCGGCGTTGCATGCCGCCCGTGATTTTGCGATCACCGCGTTGGGTGGTGTCGCTGCGGGTGCGCTGGTGGCGTTTACCTTTGGCGCATTCCGTCGGCGCCTGGTGCGCTGGAGCGGCGAGGTAGATCCGGCGAGCCAGGTGGCCATGCTGCTTCTGCTGCCGTTCGCTGCGTACCTGCTGGCCGAGCACTTCGACGTGTCTGGCATCCTCGCCGCGGTGGCGGCGGGTATGTTGATGAACTACACCGATGTCCTCAAGGGCGGGTACGTCGCCATGCGCATGCAGAACAGCGCGGTATGGTCGATGGTGGAGTTCATCTTCAACGGTCTCATCTTCCTGCTGCTGGGCATGCAGTTGCCGGGCATTATCGACGGCGCGAAAACCGACCTGCAGCAGGCTGGTGGGGGTGAGCTCTGGTATCTCGGGGCGTACGTCGTGGCCATTACGCTGGCCCTTGTCATCCTGCGTTTCATCTGGGTGTGGGTATCGCTTCGCTTCGTGCTCATGCGCGCGTTGCACCGTGGTGAACAGCGGCCCAAGGTAGGCACGCGCCTCATGTGGACGGCGGCGCTCGCCGGCGTCCGGGGCGCGATCACCATGGCAGGCGTGCTGTCGCTTCCCTTCTTGAAGGCACCGGGGGTGCCGTTCCCCGTTCGCGATCTGATGATCTTCCTCGCGACGGGCGTCATTCTGTGCACGCTGCTGTTTGGTGCCGTCGGCCTTCCACTATCGGTCAAGGGGCTGAAACTGCCGGGCGAGGATCCCCGGGTGCGCGAAGAGCGCAAGGCGCGGGCACTCACCGCCGAGGCCGCCTTGCGTGGCATCGCCGACGAGCAGAAGAAGGTCGAGGATGCCGGTGATGCCGATGCCATCGCCCTGGCGTCACGCGTCGCGTCGCGTGTGATGGCGGATTATCAGCAGCGGCTGGAAGCAGCAGCGGAAGAAGGTGATGTGCCCGGTAAGGCGCGCGCCGAGGCGGGTACCGAGCGCGTCATGCGCCTCGCTGCCTTGCGGGCGGAACGTCACCAGCTCATCGAACTGCGCCGGGACCATACGATCAACGATGAAACCCTGCGTTCGTTGATGCGCGAAGTCGATCTTGCCGAAGCCGCGCTCACGGGGCTGCACGCAGGGTAGGGTACTCAGGGGAGGCGGAAGAACCGCTCCGCGGTACGCGTGGAAGCCTCGGTTACAGCCTCGCGTGTTTCACCGCGGTCTTTCGCCACTTCATCACGGATGTGGGCCAGGTACATCGGCTCGTTGCGCCGGTCCTTCGGCATGGGCCGCAATGTGCGCGGAAGCAGATAGGGGGCGTCGGTCTCGAGCATGAGCCGGTTGGCGGGGATGAGCTTCACCAGCTCGCGCAGGTGCGCGCCCCGGCGCTCGTCGCAGATCCATCCGGTGATGCCGATGTGGCAATCCAGGTCGAGGTAATCGCGGAGTGCTTCGCCGGTGTCGGTAAAGCAGTGCACGACCGCGGCGGGGACACGATCACGGTAGCGCTTCAACAGCGCCAGGAAATCGTGATGGGCATCGCGCTGATGCAGGAACAGCGGCATGCCGAACTCGGCGGCGATGGCCAGCTGCCGTTCGAACACCTCGCGCTGGACCTCGCGCGGCGAATAATTGCGGTTGTAGTCAAGGCCGGTTTCGCCGACCGCACGAACTTCCGGCTGGCTGGCGAGGTGGCGCAGCACGGCGTCGGTGGCGTCGTCATAGTCCACGGCATGGTGTGGATGCACCCCGGCGGTGGCAAATAAGCGCCCACCGCTCTCTTTTGCGAGCGCCAGCGCATGCTCGCTGCCTTCTCGCGAGGCGCCTGTGACGATCATGCGGCCTACGCCATGGCTCAAAGCACGCGCCAGGACGGCATCCAGATCCGGGCGGAACGACTCGTGGGTGAGGTTCGCGCCGATGTCGATCAAGTCCATGATTTCTTTCGCAAAGTGGTTGGGGGGTGCGTGGTACTGCCGTGCGTTATTGCCACGCAAAGCCATGAATTAGAACATATATGGCCGTCCGGACAGCGTTTCCACGGGGTTTGGCGGATAGGCCGTTCGGACGACGCGAAATAACGCGTCAAATTATTGACGGTCGTATTTTCCTGCTGCTAGGTTCCTGCGACGGCTAGCGAAATATCGCCAGGAAGTCGTCGCATGGAGGTTTTTTAGAGGGAGCTCAGATTCTTTTTTGCAGGGGATGCCCGCCATGGGCATCAAAAGGAAGGCGGCCCGCAATCGGCCGCCCAGGCAGTACCACGGGCTAAGGGGTAGTGCAGATGGGAAATCGTATCCTCGCGAGGTCGCTTGTCGCCTCGTTCGTTCTGGCCGTCGCGCCAGGGATCTTCGCCGCAGGGGCCGCCGCGCCCCACGCCACGTTCAACGTCAGCACCTTGCGTGCATCGAGCGGCTACGACCGCTTCATCATCAAGTACCGCGATGGCACCGCGCAGCGCACTGACCATGCGGCCGCCGCACAGGCGGTGAGCGCCGCACTTTCGCGTGCCGCCGCCACGACCGGTTCGCTGCGTGCCGGCAAAGCCGCAGCTCCGCTTGCCAGTTACTCGCGCAAGCTGGGCACGGGCGCCGACCTTGTGCGCATCTCGCGCAAGCTATCCGCCACCGAGGCGGATGCGTTGATCCGCCAGATCGCGACTGACCCCGCCGTGGCACACGTCCAGGCCGACGTGATGATGCAGAAGGTGCGTGACATTCCTGCGACTGGCCTGGCCGCCGCAGCGGCGCCGACGCCGGTGGTGGTCAACGACCAGTACTACCAGCGCTACCAGTGGCATTTCCGTGCACCGGATGGCACCGCGGAAAAGATTGGCTCGGACGCGAGCAGCTACGCGAACAAGGGTGGCAGCAATGTCGCCAACGCGTGGAACCTGTCCGATGGCACCGGCGTCACCGTCGCGGTGCTCGATACGGGCATCACCAATCATCCGGATATCGACCTTTCGCTCGCCGATGCCGGCTACGACTTCATCGTCGATAGCTACGTTTCCGGCCGTAGCACCGACGGGCGCGTGCCAGGAGGCTGGGATCTCGGTGACTGGACGACCGATGACAAATACCTGGCGACCAATGGCGGTTGCGTCGATGCGAACAACCCGGCTGAAGACTCCAGCTGGCACGGTACGCATGTATCGGGCAACGTTGCCGAGCTGACCAACAACACGACCGGCATGGCTGGCATCGCCTACAAGGCGAAGGTGCTTCCGGTGCGCGTGCTGGGCCATTGCGGTGGCTACAGCTCCGATATCGCCGATGCGATCGTGTGGGCCTCGGGTGGGCATGTCGATGGCGTGCCGGATAACACGCATCCGGCCCAGGTGATCAACATGAGCCTGGGTGGCGAAGGCAAGTGCAGCGATGACGATGTGACCGCCGACGCGATCACGGGCGCCATCGGCCGTGGCACGACCGTGGTGGTGGCCGCCGGCAACGAAAACGACGATACGGCGAACTATTCGCCGTCGAGCTGCCCGGGTGTCATCGCCGTTGCGTCCAACGGCATTACGGGCAAACGCGCCTACTACTCCAACTACGGCACGGGCGTGGCGATTTCCGCGCCCGGCGGTGGCGTTTATGCGAACGATGCCGCGTCGGGCACGGTCGTCTCGGCGGGCTTCTCGTGGTCGGCCATCAACGATGGTACGCACGAGCCCACCACGGCCGATTACGGCGGCATGGCCGGTACCTCGCAGGCGACGCCGCACGTCACCGGCACGGTGGCCCTTATGCTCGCCGCGGTAAAGGGTGCCAGCCTGCCGACGCCGACGCCGGCACAGATCCGCACGCTGCTCACCTCGACGGCGCATGCGTTCCCGTCCACGCCTGACAAGGCCATCGGTGCGGGCATCGTCGATGCCTACGCCGCGGTGAACAAGGCGCTGGGCAACGACTCGGGCAACCCCGGCGAACCGGATGTCACTGTCCTCACCAACGGCACGAGCGTAAAGGCCTCGGGCGATGGTTCGGCCAAGGTGTTCTCGATCGTGGTGCCCTCGGGTGCCCGCACGCTGGTGTTCACCACGTCCGGTGGGACGGGTGATGTGTCCATCGCCGTGAAGAACGGCACGGCCGGCGCCGAGACGGTATCGGCCAAGAAGGGCACGAATAACGAGACGGTCACGGTCGCGCGGCCGGCAGCGGGCACCTGGTACATCACGGTGACCAGCCCGGCGGCGTACGCCAACGTCAGCGTCCTCGCGCGCTTCGTCGAACCTTGATGGAACTCGCCCGCCGGCCGTGAGCCGGTGGGCAGGGGAAGCCTGGCCAGGGGGCGGGCTTCTCGTCTTGCGCCAGCGAGGGGGTCTTCGCTGGCGTGGCGTGCGGGGAGGGGTCCCTGCCGCCGCATAAGGGAGGTAAGGGCAATGTATTCACGAACACTGGCACAGGCCGTGGGCCTGGTGCTGACGGGCGTCTTCACCCTCGCGACAGCGGTACACGCCGCCGAAGCACCGAAGACCGCCGCGCCACAGACGGTCGTCGTACAAGGCGTACAGGTTGCGATCGATCCGGCAACGGGCCGGTTGCGTGAGCCGACCGCCGAGGAGCGTGCGGCGCTGTCGAAAGCATTTGGTGCGCAAAGCGTATCCGCGGCGAAGCTTTCCGCAGGCCAGCCACGCACGGCGGCCGAAGCGAAATCCACCTTCCGCAGCGTGTCGCTCGATAACGGCGTTCGCGCCAAGGCCGTACGCGTGCCGCAGGAACTGATGAGCAGCGTGGTCGCCGAACGGCAGCCCGATGGAAGTCTCAGCATTCACCACGACGATCACGGCGTACAGGCCGCACCGAAGGCGCCGGAGGTGGTGAAATGATCCGCCGTAATCTTCTCTTTACCGCCATCGCCGCCGCCGGGCTCTTTTGCGCCATGGGCGCCAGTGCCGCGGAGATCAAGATCGTCAACCAGGATGTCGGCACCGGCAAGGGCCTCGACGATCCAACACCGGCGACGCCTGTCGGTGGTAACCCGGGCACCACGGTGGGCAAGCAGGCGTTGAACGTCTACCAGTTCGCCGCCGATGTGTGGGGTGCGGTGCTGCAGAGCGACGTGACCATCGTCAACAATGCGACGTTCGAAAAGCTCTCGTGCGATGCGACGTCTGGTGTCCTCGGTTCATCCGGCACCACCTACATTTTCTACTTCGACAACACCAGCACGCTGCCGCCGCGCGCGGTACGCAACACCTGGTATCACTCGGCGCTGTTCGACGCGCTGAGCGGCGCTGATGGTATTCCCGGCGAGGCGGATATCCAGAGCCAGTTCAACGGTGCGCTGGGTTCCCCTGGCTGCCTTGAAGGATCGAAGTGGTACTTCGGCCTGGATGGGCAGACGCCGGCCGGCTCCATCAACTTCCTCAACGTCGTGCTACATGAAATGGCGCACGGCCTGGGCTTCTCGGGCTTCAACAGCCTGACCACGGGTTCCCCCTACGTCGGCGACGACGGCGTGGCCCGCCCCGATATCTATTCGACCTTCGTTTACAACGATACGAAGATGAAGAAGTGGTATGACCTGACCAATGCCGAGCGTGTCACCGCGGCCCTGGATGACGGCAACCTCGTCTTCACCGGCGCCACAGTCAAAGCGGAAGCGCCACTCGCTCTTGGCCTGCCGGATATCTTCCGCGTCTCGGCACCGGCGGCTGCCGCAGGTGATTACCAGTACGCCCAGGGTGCGTTCGGGCCGCTCGCTACCGCCAGCAACTTCAGCGGCAGCGTGGTCCAGGCGGCGCCGGCGGATGGTTGCGCCGCCATCACCAATGGCTCGGCCATCAGCGGCAAGATCGCGCTGATCGATCGCGGTACCTGCAACTTCACCGATAAGGTGGCCAACGCACAGACGGCAGGTGCGAAGGCGGTGCTCATCGCCAACAACCAGGCCGGTGCGATCACCCCGGGCGGTACGCCCACCACCACGATCAATATCCCGACGATCGCGATCAGCCAGGTCGATGGCAACAAGCTCAAGGCCAACCTCACCGGTCTGACCGGTGCCGTCGGCAAGGGCACGGGGCTCGCCGGTGCCGATGCACAGGGCAACGTGCAGTTGTATGCGCCGACGGTGCTTGCACAGGGCTCGTCGTTCTCGCACTACGACACCCGCCTGACCCCGAACGCGATCATGGAATACGCGATCAACCAGGACCTGATGGGCCAGATCGATGTCGACCTGACGCCAGCGCTGTTCAAGGATGAAGGCTGGGGCCTCAACACCACCGGGCAGCTGCTGCTCACCTGCAACACGGGCATTCCGACGCTCGTGCCAGGTGGTGTGATCGTGGGTGCGAACGTCATCTCCAACGCGAAGACCATCGCTGGGGATGCCGCCACGCTTGCGGTCTACCGCACCGGTGTGCGCGCCTACGCCAGCACGCTGGCGAGCTCCGGCCTGATCACGGCCGGCCAGGCAACCAGCCTCAATGCCTGCCTGAGTGATGCGGAAACGCAGAAGCAGTACACGGCGTGGCACGTCGCGATCCCGGATGCCATCGGCCTCGGCAATAACGTGGGCCTTGGCAATCAGTCCGGCGCCGCAGGCAGCACCAAGGTGTATGCGCTTTCCGTGCCAGCGGGGGCGAAAACGCTGACGTTCCGCACGGCGGGTGGCTCGGGCGATGTGTCCATCGCCGTGCAGGCACCGGGCGCGACGGCGTTCACCGCGGTCGCTAACCGCACGGGCAATGCCGAGGTTTACACCAAGGCCAGCCCCGCCCAAGGCACCTGGTACCTCCAGGTGACCGGCGTGAAGGCCTACAGCGGAGTCACGGTGCAGGCGGTTTATACGCAGTAAGCGCAGCACACCCGGGCCGCCTCGCGCGGCCCGGGTTCCATTGAGGCGGCAGGCACTGGAGGCAGCGCGCGGCGCGCCCCGTCGCTGGTCGCAAATAGCGGCACCCACGGGAGGAAGTTACGTGAATACGATCTACAGCAAGGTATGGAACAAGTCGCTCGGGATCCTGGTCGTTGCATCGGAACATGCACGCGCGAACGGCAAGGGCGGCGCCTCCCGACGCCTCCGCGCCGCCATGTCAGCATTGCCATTGGTAGCCGGTGCAATGCTTGCGATCGCCAGCCCATCGGCAAGCGCCGGCTCATCCCAGAACAACAACGCACAGGCCGGCAACATCTGCAGCGGCTTCTCATCGCTGCTCGCCCCCGTAGCGAAGGGCTACCAGGCGTTCGCCTGCGGGGCCCAGGCCAAGGCAGCCGGCGACTACAGCGTGGCGCTGGGCAACGCTGCTAACTCCAAGGGCGCGTACAGCACCGCGGTTGGCCAGGATGCGCAGGCGTCGGGCGATTTCGCGACGACACTCGGGCAGGGCTCGCGCGCAACCGCGACCGATAGTGTCGCCGTAGGCCAGGGCGCCAATGCAGCCAATACCGCAAGCACGGCGATCGGCCGCGGCGCGCGCGCCATTGCGAATAACTCGGTCGCGCTGGGGTCGGATTCCATTGCCAATCGCGCGAACACCGTTTCAGTGGGCCGCAGCGGGAGCGAGCGCCAGGTGGTGAATGTGGCAGACGGCACGCAGACCACGGATGCCGTGAACAAGCGCCAGCTGGACAAGGTCAATGATCGTGTCACGACGGTCAACGGCCGGGTCGACACCGTCAATGGGCGGGTCGATACCGTCGCCCAGAACGTCACCTCTGTATCCAACCGGGTGAATACGGTGGATGCAGCGACGGCCGATGCACAGCATTACTTCAAGGCCAACGGCCTTGCCGACGGAAGCGATGACGCCACCGCAGCCGGGCAGTATTCGACAGCCGCCGGCTCAGGCGCCTTTGCTGGCGGCGCGGGGGATACGGCGGTAGGCGGTGGTGCGTTTGCCAACGGCGGCAACGCGACGGCCACGGGTTACGGATCGGTGGCTACTGGCCAGAACAGCGCGGCCTACGGTGCGGGCGCGCAGGCGAACGGGCCGGGTAGTGTCGCCGTCGGCGGCGTAGCGGTTGATGCGGATGGCAACCCGCTCATCACCAACGGCGGCGTGCCGGTGGATACGGGCGCGACTAGCGCGGACGTCGGTGGTACCGCGGTCGGCGCGAGCGCGCAGGCGGGTGGTTTCGCCGCGTCCTCGTTTGGCGTCGGCGCCTATGCGGGTGGTGCGCAATCGGTGGCGGTGGGTGCGGTCGCCAACGCCATCGGTGACTACTCCACCGCGATCGGTACGCAGAGCGCGGCGTTGGGCGTCGCCAGCGTCGCACTCGGTGCCGGCTCGGTCGCGGACCGCGACAACACCGTATCCGTCGGCGATGTGGGGGCGGAGCGGCAGATCACCAACGTGGCGGCCGGTACGGAAAACACCGATGCGGCCAACGTGGGGCAGGTGAACGATGCCGTGAATGGCGCGACGCGCTACTTCAAGGCGACCGGCGCGAACGATGGCAGCGACGACGCCACGGCGGTGGGCGACTTCGCCACGGCCTCTGGCTCCGGCGCCTTCGCGGGTGCCAACGGTGCCAGCGCGTACGGTAGTGGTTCGTTTGCGTCCGGGGTGAACAGCACGGCCACCGGTTCGGGCGCGACGGCGACCGGCCAGAACAGTGCCGCCTATGGTGCCGGCTCGCAAGCCAACGGACCGGGTAGTGTTGCCGTCGGTGGCGTTGCGGTCGATGCGGATGGCAACCCGCTGATCACAAACGGTGGTGTGCCGGTCGATACCGGCGCGACCAGTGCAGATGTCGGCGGCACCGCCGTCGGTGCTAGCGCCACCGCCAGCGGCTTCGCCGCCTCGGCAGTCGGTGTGGGTGCCTACGCCAGTGGTGCACAGTCGTCGGCCTTCGGTGCGGTAGCCAATGCCCTGGGTGATTACTCCACGGCGGTTGGCACGCAGAGCACGGCGAGCGGAACAAGCAGCACGGCGGTGGGTGAAAGTGCGACCGCGAGCGGTGATGAGAGCACGGTGGTGGGTGGTAGCGCCTTCGGCCTCTTCGTGGCCAAGGCGACCGGCTACGGTTCGTCGGCTTTCGGTGCGGGTGCGTGGGCGACCGCGGATTACGCGACGGCGTTAGGTTGGAACAGTTACGCCGCCCAGACCAATGCGACGGCGGTCGGCGGGCTCGCCTATGCCGCCGGTGCTGACAGCACGGCGGTGGGTGCGAACAGCGAAGCCTCCGGTGCACGGTCGACGACGACGGGTGCCTCAAGCGCGGCGTTCGGCGATGACAGCACGGCGAACGGCTATAGCGCGATCGCCGATGGCGCGGGTGCGACGAGCATCGGTGCCAGCAGCGTGGCCGATAGCGATTACGCGACGGCGGTAGGCAACGGTGCCAGCGCCAATGGCGTGGGTGCGTCGTCGGTGGGTGCCGGTGCATTCGCCCAGGGCGACGGTGCGATTGCTGGCGGTTACGGTGCCACCTCGCAGGGCAAGAACGCAGCCTCGTACGGTAGTGGTGCGCAGGCCACGGCTAACAGCGCCACGGCAATCGGCGGCCAGGCGGTGGATGAGAATGGCGATCCGCTGATCACGTACAACGCAACGGGAGAAGCGGTGGGGCCGGCGACGGCCTCAGGCCTGGCCGCAACCGCGGTGGGTGCGAGCGCACAGGCCGAAGGGCAGTTCGCCACGGCGCTAGGCACGGCCGCCTTCGCGCAGGGTGAGCAGTCGCTGGCCGCAGGGTTCCTGTCGGAAGCGTCCGGCCAGGGTGCGACGGCGCTGGGTAGCCAGGCGTATGCGCCGGGTGCGTTGGCCACGTCGGTGGGTTACGGCTCGGCAGCCTACAGCGATGGTGCGGTAGCGATCGGTGGCGGTGCGAGCGCCGCGGGCACGGGCAGCGTGGCGATTGGCCAGTACGCCGAGACGGGCTTCGCCCTGTTCGGCCTTGAATCGGCCAACGCGGTGGCGCTGGGCACCAATAGCTGGGTACTTGGTGACAGTGGCACGGCGCTCGGTGCGGGGGCGTGGGCGATCGGCAACAACAGCGTGGCCCTCGGTGCGAATTCTTACGCCGATCGTGACAACACGGTGTCGGTGGGTGATGTGGGTAGCGAGCGGCAGATCACCAATGTGGCCGCCGGTACTGAAGCCACGGATGCAGTCAACAAATCGCAGCTCGATGCGGTCTCCGACAACGTGACCAACGCGACGCGTTACTTCAAGGCAACCGGCGCGAATGACGGGACGGATGATGCAACCGCCGTGGGTGATTACGCGGTCGCGTCCGGTTCGGGCGCTTTCGCGGGTGCTAACGGCGCAAGCGCCTACGGCAGTGGTTCGTTTGCGTCGGGTGTGAATAGCACGGCTACCGGCTACGGCGCGACGGCGACCGGCCAGAATAGCGCGGCTTACGGCGCCGGTTCGCAGGCCAACGGTCCGGGCAGTGTCGCCGTGGGCGGTGTCGCGGTCGATGAAGATGGCAACCCGCTGATCACCAACGGCGGTGTACCGGTCGATACCGGCGCGACAAGCGCGGATGTCGGCGGCACCGCTGTGGGTGCGAGCGCGACCGCCAGCGGCTTTGCGGCTTCGGCTGTCGGCGTCGGTGCTTACGCCAGTGGTGCTCAGTCGTCGGCGTTCGGTGCGGTAGCCAATGCCCTGGGTGATTACTCCACGGCCGTGGGCACGCAAAGCACGGCCAGCGGCGTGAGCAGCGTGGCCGTAGGCGAAAGCGCCACCGCCCAGGGCGACGAAAGCGTGGCGGTCGGCGGCAGTGCGTTCGGCTTCTTCACGGCGCAAGCGACCGGCTACGCCACCACGGCGCTCGGTGCCGGCGCATGGGCCACGGCGGACTACGCCACGGCCATTGGCTGGAATACCTATGCGGCGGCGGATAGTTCGACGGCGTTGGGCGAATCGGCAGCGGCACAGGACCTCGGCTCCAGCGCCCTGGGTGCTGAAGCCATCGCGGCCGGCACACAGTCGACGGCCGTAGGCGCCGTCTCGACCACCAACGGTGACTTTGCGTCCGCCATCGGTAGCGGCAGCTACGCGGGGGCGAACAACGCCACGGCGGTCGGTGGCCTGGCGAGTGCCACCGGCGAGGACAGCACGGCGGTGGGTGCGAACAGCGAGGCCTCCGGCGCACGGTCGACCACGACGGGTGCCTCAAGTGCAGCGTTCGGCGATGACAGCACGGCGAACGGCTACAGCGCGATCGCCGATGGTGCGGGTGCGACGAGCATCGGTGCCAGCAGCGTGGCCGATAGCGATTACGCGACGGCGGTAGGCAACGGTGCCAGCGCCAATGGCGTGGGTGCGTCGTCGGTGGGTGCCGGTGCATTCGCCCAGGGCGACGGTGCGATTGCTGGCGGTTACGGTGCCACCTCGCAGGGCAAGAACGCAGCCTCGTACGGTAGTGGTGCGCAGGCCACGGCTAACAGCGCCACGGCAATCGGCGGCCAGGCGGTGGATGAGAATGGCGATCCGCTGATCACGTACAACGCAACGGGAGAAGCGGTGGGGCCGGCGACGGCCTCAGGCCTGGCCGCAACCGCGGTGGGTGCGAGCGCACAGGCCGAAGGGCAGTTCGCCACGGCGCTAGGCACGGCCGCCTTCGCGCAGGGTGAGCAGTCGCTGGCCGCAGGGTTCCTGTCGGAAGCGTCCGGCCAGGGTGCGACGGCGCTGGGTAGCCAGGCGTATGCGCCGGGTGCGTTGGCCACGTCGGTGGGTTACGGCTCGGCAGCCTACAGCGATGGTGCGGTAGCGATCGGTGGCGGTGCGAGCGCCGCGGGCACGGGCAGCGTGGCGATTGGCCAGTACGCCGAGACGGGCTTCGCCCTGTTCGGCCTTGAATCGGCCAACGCGGTGGCGCTGGGCACCAATAGCTGGGTACTTGGTGACAGTGGCACGGCGCTCGGTGCGGGGGCGTGGGCGATCGGCAACAACAGCGTGGCCCTCGGTGCGAATTCTTACGCCGATCGTGACAACACGGTGTCGGTGGGTGATGTGGGTAGCGAGCGGCAGATCACCAACGTGGCGGCGGGTACCCAAGGCACCGATGCGGTGAACAAGTCGCAGCTCGATGCCGTGGCGGGTAGCGTCAGCGACGCGAGCCACTTCTTCAAGGCAACCGGCACAGGGGATGGCTCCGACGACGCGACGGCTGCTGGCCAGTTCGCCACGGCCGCAGGTTCTGGGGCGTTCGCTGGCGGCACGGGTGACAGCGCCATTGGCAGTGGTGCATTCGCCAACGGTGGCAACGCCACGGCCATCGGTACCGCCTCGACGGCAACAGGCGCGGCCAGCACCGCGCTTGGTGCGCAAGCTGAAGCCAGTGCGGCCAACAGCGTCGCCGTGGGTTCCGGATCGGTCGCCCAGCGTGACAACACCGTTTCGGTGGGCGCGGCCGGTGCCGAGCGCCAGGTCACCAATGTGGCCGCCGCGACGCAGTCAACCGATGCGGTAAACAAAGGCCAGCTCGATACGCTCGCCGACAGCGTGAGCAGCGCAGCGCACTACGTATCGGCCACCGGCGCCAACGACGGTTCCGACGATGCAAGTGCGAGCGGGGCATACGCAACGGCCGTCGGCGCCGGTAGCAGTGCCGGCGGTGATCTCTCGACAGCGATTGGTTCGTTCGCCACCGCGAGCAAGGAGTCCGGCACGGCGATCGGTGCATCGGCAAACGCCGCGGGCGCAGGTGCCACGGCGATCGGCGACAGCGCGCGGGCGACGGCGGCTAATTCCGTCGCGCTCGGCAGTGGTTCGGTCGCGACCCGGGCCAATACCGTTTCGGTCGGCTCGGCTAGCGGTAATCGGCAAATCACCAACGTGGCGGCGGGTACCCAAGGCACCGATGCGGTGAACCTTACCCAGCTGAACTCCGCGTTGAGCTCGGCGTTTGCCGGCACCAGCAACGCGGCCGGTAACGCCGTAGCCATGGCCCTGGGCGGCGGCGCCACCATGGGCGCCAATGGCTTCGTCGGGCCGGTGTACCGCGTGCAGGGCAGCTCGTACGGTACGGTCGGCGATGCGGTAGGCGCACTGGATGGCGCGCTGAGCTCGATCAACACCCGGGTGAGCAAGCTTGAGTCGGGTACCTCCGGTTCGCCGGGCACGGGCCCGACCCGGCCGCGCGTGAACGCGGCGGTCGCCGCTGCGCCAGCTCCTGCCGCGGTGACGCCCGCTGCGGTGGCACCTGTCGCCCAGGCGCAGGCCATCGTGGAGGGTACCGGTGATGGTACGGCGATCGGTACGGGCAGCTACGCGAAGGACCCGACTGACCTTGCCATCGGCAACAACGCAACGATTGGTGCCGCTGACAGCACGGCAGTAGGCACGGGTGCCACGGTAACGGCGGCCGCGACCAACAGTGTCGCGCTGGGCGCCAACTCCGTTGCCGATCAGCCGAACACCGTGTCGGTCGGCTCGGCAGGCGCCGAGCGCCGGGTAACGAACGTCGCCGCGGGTACCGCCCCGACCGACGCCGCCAACGTCGGCCAGGTGGATCAGGCACTGACCACGGCCAAGTCGTATGCCGACCAGGGCGACGCCAGCACCTTGACCCAGGCCAAGGCTTACACCGATCAGAAGTTCGGCGACATCGTGAGCGGCGGGGCGTTCGACGAGTACAAGCGTGAGGTCGATCACCGCTTCAACAACCTCAACGATCGGTTGAACAAGGTAGGTGCCATGGGCGCGGCCATGTCGCAGATGGCGTTCAGCGCCCAGGGCGTTAGTGGTGACAACCGGCTGGGCGTTGGTGCTGGCGGGTACAAGGGCCAGGGAGCGCTATCGGTCGGCTACTCACGGGCGCTGTCGTCCCATGCCGCGTTGACCTTCGGTGCCGCGGTCAGCGGCGGTGAGACTTCCGGCGGTGTTGGTGTAGGCATCGGCTGGTAATCGACTAGGCGACCGCCTACACGGGGTCGCCAAACCCTTGCGAGGCCGGCGGTGACGCCGGCCTTTCTTTGTTGCAGCGCGTCGCAGGATGCGCACCGCACGGTCGCCCCGGAAGCATGGTCTGTGCTACCAATAGCGGCCCATGGCCCCAGGAACGGGGGCATCGAAACCGCAACGAACGGAGCATGAGAAAGCATGTCTGCGATGACCGAGCATAGGGACATGCTTACCGGGGAACCGGGCGAAGCCCAGGTCTGCGCGCACCTCGTCGCGCTCGGCCGCCTGAAGGACACCGATCTCGCCCGGGCTCGCCGCCTGCATGACGAGACGCCCGAGGGCACGCTCACCGCCTTGATGGCCCGGCTCGGCCTTGTGTCCGAGCGCGACCTCGCCGACGCATGGGCCGCCTTGCTGGGCCTGCCGCTGCTGGCGGCCAAGGATGCGCCGGACCTGCCGCCCGCGGATATCGACCTGTCCACGCGCTTCCTCAAGCAGTACCACGTCGTTCCGGTCAGGGAGGGCGAGGATGGCATCGCATTGCTGGTGGCCGATCCCGCCGATCCGTACCCTCTGCAGGCGGTGCGTCTCGCCACCGGGCGCGACGCACAGCTGCGCGTAGGGCTGCGTTCGGAAATCGATGACCTGATCGAGCGCTATTACGGTCAGGGCCGCTCGGCGATGGGCAGCATCGTCGAGAGCCTGGACGGCAGTGCCGCCGTGGAAGACGACGTGGAACACCTGCGCGACCTGGCCTCCGAGGCGCCAGTGATCCGCTTGGTCAACCTGATCCTGCAACGCGCGGTGGAACAGCGCGCCTCCGACGTTCACATCGAACCCTTTGAGAACCGCCTTAAGGTGCGCTATCGCATCGATGGCGTGTTGCACGAAGTGGAGGCCCCGCCATCCAGCTCGACCGCCGCCGTGATTTCCCGCGTGAAGATCATGGCCAGGCTGAACATTGCCGAGCGCCGTCTTCCGCAGGATGGTCGCATCCAGTTGCGCGTGCAGGGTAAGGAACTCGATCTGCGCGTCTCCACCGTACCCACCAGCTTCGGTGAATCGGTCGTCATGCGTATCCTCGATCGCGAATCGGTGGTGTTCGATTTCGAGTCCCTGGGCTTCACCGACAGCTTCCGCGACAGTTTCGTCGAAGTGCTGGACAGGCCGCATGGCATCCTGCTGGTGACCGGTCCCACCGGCTCGGGCAAGACGACCACGCTCTACACCGCGCTCTCGCAGATCAACACGCCTGATGTAAAGATCATCACGGTCGAGGATCCGGTGGAATACCAGATCGAGGGTATCAACCAGATCCAGGTGAAGCCACAGATCGGGCTCGACTTCGCCGGTGCACTGCGCTCGATTGTTCGCCAGGATCCGGATGTGATCATGATTGGCGAAATGCGCGACCTGGAGACCTGCCGCATAGCGATCCAATCCGCGCTCACGGGCCATCTCGTGCTTTCCACGCTGCATACCAACAGCGCCGCGGGCGGCGTTACCCGCTTGCTCGACATGGGTGTTGAGGATTACCTGCTGGGCTCCACCGTCAACGGCATCCTTGCGCAGCGCCTGGTGCGCCGCCTGGATCCGGAGACGGCGGAATCCTACGAGGCGCTTCCCGAGGTCATTGAACAGTTCCAGCTACACAAGTACACCGATGAGCGTCCGATCCGGTTGTGGAAACCTGGCTCGAGCGCGGCCAACCCCACCGGGTACCGGGGCCGTCGCGCCATCATGGAATTCCTGGTGATGAGCGATCCGATCCGACGCCTGGTGATGCAGCGTGCGGATGCCGGTGAGATCGAACGCCAGGCGCGTGCCGAAGGCATGCGCACCATGTATGAGGATGGCCTTGCCAAGGCCGTGGCGGGCGTCACTACCATTGAGGAAGTCCTGCGCGTCACGCAGGAGTCCTGACTATGGGCCAGTTCCGCTATCGCGCCATCAGTGCCGCCGGCGAGATGTTGGCCGGACGCATGGAGGCCACCTCCATCGAGGATGTGGTCGCACGCCTGCAGGACCAGGGGCACGTGCCGCTGGAGGCAGCGCCGGCCGAGGGCGATGCCTCCGGTGGCAGCCTTTCCGCCCTGTTCCGAAAGGGGCCTTTCACGGGTGATCAACTGGCGCAGTTCACGCACCAGCTGGCCACGCTGCTGGGCGCGGGGCAGCCGCTCGACCGCGCGCTGGGCATTCTGCTGGACCTGCCCGAAGGCGAGCGTGCGAAGAACATGGTCGAGCGCATTCGCGATCGCGTGCGCGGGGGCACCACGCTCTCCACGGCGCTCGATGAAGAAAACGGTGTATTCCCGCGCCTGTACATCAGCCTGGTACGTGCCGGCGAAGCCGGTGGCTCACTCGACGAAACCCTGCGTCGGCTGGCGGATTACCTCGAACGCGCGCAGGCGCTGCGTGGCAGCATCATCAATGCATTGATCTACCCCGCTTTCCTCATGGTGGGTGTGCTCGGTTCGCTCGTTTTGCTGCTTGCCTATGTGGTGCCGCAGTTCGTGCCGATCTTTGCCGACATGCAGGTACCCATTCCCCTGATTACCCAGGTCGTGCTCGCTATCGGTACTGTCATCGGTGATTGGTGGTGGGCCATCGGTGTACTCGTCGTGGTGCTGGCCGTCGTGCTCCGGGTTCGCCTGCGCGACCCCGATGCAAGGCTGCGTTTTCATTCGCGCATGCTCGGCATGCGGGTGGCCGGGCCATTGCTGCTCAAGGTCGAAACAGCCCGCATTGCACGTACCCTGGGGACGCTCCTCAAAAACGGCGTGCCGCTGCTGGGCGCACTGGCCATCGCGCGCCAGGTGACCGGCAACCGTGCCCTGGATCTTGCGCTCGAACAGGCCGCCGATCGCGTCAAAGGCGGAACTGGCCTGGGTAGCGCGTTGTCACAAACCGAGCGGTTCCCGCGCCTGGCCCTGCAGATGATCCAGGTGGGCGAGGAAGCCGGTGCGCTCGACACCATGCTGCTCAAGGTAGCCGATACGTTTGACGTGGAAGCGAAGCGTGCCATCGATCGCCTCCTTGCCGCACTGGTTCCCACCCTGACCATCGTGATGACCGTGCTCGTCGCGTTCATCATGGCAGCGATCCTGCTGCCGCTGCTCAGCCTTACCAGCAACATCAACTGATCGTTTCGTTCCAAGGAGTTTCGCCCATGCGTTCGACCCGTACCCTGCGACACAGCCACGCCCGCGGCTTCACGCTGCTGGAAATGCTCGCGGTGATCGTGCTGATCGGCATCATCGGCGCCATCGTCGTTACCCAGGTCGGCAAGAACGTCGACAAGGGCAAGTACGGCGCCGGCAAGGCACAGCTCACCACCCTGACCCAGAAAATCGACAACTACTCGCTCGATAACGGTGCGCCGCCTGCATCGCTCGATGCCCTGGTCACCAAGCCCGCGGACGCGCAGAACTGGCAGGGGCCGTATGCGAAGCCCTCCGATCTGAAGGATCCCTGGGGCCATCCGTTCGGCTACCGGTTCCCGGGTGAGCACGGCCAGTACGACCTGGTGTTCTACGGTCAGGACGGCAAGGCTGGCGGCGACGGCTACTCGGCCGACGTCGGCAACTGGCAGTAAGGCAACGAGGAAAGGTCACGGCCATGCGTGTGCGCGGGTTCACGCTGTTTGAAATGCTGGCCGTGATCCTGTTGATCGGCCTGGCCGCAGTGGCGGTCTCGATCCCTGTCACCCAGGGGTTGGCCAGCGCGCGCGTGAACGCCGCAAGCGGTGAGCTCGCCGCCGCGCTTCGCTATACGCGTACGCAGGCCATCGTGAAGGGCGAAAGCCAGGCCCTTGAAGTGGATACCGCGCACGCGACGTACCGCCCCGCTGGCAAATCCGATGTGCACCTGCCGCGCGACATGCGCGTCTCCATCACCAGTGCGCGCGAAGACCAGGCCAACGCCACCACGGGCCGCATCCGGTTTTTCCCCGATGGAAGTTCGACGGGTGGCCGCATCACGTTGAAGCGGGGCCAACGCGAATGGCATGTCAACGTCGGCTGGCTGACGGGTGCCGTCAGTGTCGTGGCGCCACGATGAATCGCTTCGCTGCACCGCGCCGCCGCGCCGGCGGCTTCAGCCTTCTTGAGGTCATTGCCGCGATCGCCGTGCTCGCGATCGCCTTTGCGGCGCTGATGCAGGTGGCCGGTAGTGCGATGAGCCTGACGGCGCGCGCCAACGAACGCACGCAGGCCGCCCTGCGCGCGCGGAGCCTGCTCGACGGCGCCTTCATCATGGATCCCGTGAGGGAAGGCAGCAGTGACGGACGGTTTGACGACACCTACCGGTGGCGGATGAACGTTACGCCGTACGTGGCCGCCGATGCGGGTGCCGATCCGACGGCGGGCGGTAGCCGCATGTACCGGCTTGACGTGGATGTGCTGTGGGGCGATGAAGGCCATGAGCGGCGCGCGCATTTCTCCACCTTGCGTTTCGCCGCGGCGCAGGGAGCGGGGCAGTGAGACGCCCGGCCGGATTCAGCCTCATGGAGGTGCTCGCCGCGCTGGCACTTCTTTCGATCGTGTTGCTGGGTGTGTATTCCGGCATCAGCACGGCGGGGCGTATCGTGCGCAGCGGCGACCAGGCGATCGAACGGATGGATGATGTCCGCTCGTCACAAGCGTACCTGCGCAGTGAGCTTGCCCAGGCGCTCGTCATGCCCTTCGGTGAAACCGATGATGGCGACCCCATCGTATTCACCGGTGCGGTAAACAAGCTGACGTTCGTCGCGCCGATGCCCGGTTACCTCTCGCGGCTGGGGCCCCAGATGCAGACCGTGGCGCTGGTGGAAGACGGGCGCGACAGCTACCGCCTTGAAGTCAGCCTTTATATGCTGCCGCCGGACGGCAGCGAGCCCAAGGCGCTTGGCGAACCTCAGGTTCTCTTGCGGGGCATCCGCAAGGGCGCGTTTGCTTACCGTGGCATGGATGACCAGAACAAGCCGATGGACTGGCAGGAAACCTGGGGCGATGGCCGCCGTACGCCTTCGCTCGTGCGAATCGCGCTGGATCTGGATGGCGGAACCGTGTTTCCGACCATGGTCGCTCCGCTGAGGATCGACCCCTCCGCATCGCGCAACGGCTTCTCCCTATCGCGCGGTTCGCGCGGGCCGGTGGTGCGGTGATGCGCAGTCGCGGACAGCGGGGTGTTGCGTTGCTCATCGTGCTGTGGGGCTGCACCCTGCTGGCCATCATGTTGGGCGGCTTCGCGGCACTTGCGCGCACCGAAGGCTTGCAGGCCCGCTACCAGTTCGCCCAGACGCGCGCGCACTACGCGGCGGAAGCCGGCGTGATGCGTGCGATCGAGGGCTTGCAGACCCCCGATCCGCAGGCGCGCTGGATCGCGGATGGGCGCATGTATACCTTCGCCTTCGACGATGCCAGCGTGAACATCACGATCGTCGATGAGGACGGCAAGGTGGATCTGAATGCTGCTTCGGCCGATGTCCTTTCCGGTCTGTTCAAGGCGGCCGGTGCCAATGACGATCGCGCGCAGAAGTTATCCGCCGCCGTGCAGGACTGGCGGCGGCCGGGGGATGCCGCGCTGCCCAATGGCGCCAAGCGACCGCAGTACGAAGCCGCGGGCCTCGACTACGGGCCGCGCAACGGTCCGTTCGCCACCGTGGAGGAAGCGCGTATGGTGCTGGGCATGGATACGCCGCTTTGGAGCGCCATTGCGCCGGCGATCACGATCTGGTCTGGCCGCGAACGCCCCAATACGGAACACGCGCAACCGCTGGCACTGGCCGCCATTCCGGGGCTGGGTAGCGCAGGCGCCGAGGCGATTTTGGCCACGCGCGCGCAAGCTGGTGGCGCTGCCGTCGCCGGGGGCAACGGCGTGACGCATACGATCCACGCAGAGGCGATCCTTGACGACGGAACGAGGAGTTCCCTGACATCAACGATCAGACTTCGTGGGATAAGATCCGGCAACCAGCCCTACGCGATCTTGCGTTGGCGCGAAGGAGACACAGAATGACGGCCCTGCAGGACGCTTCCCAGCTACAGCTCGATCGCCTGCGCCGCGCCTGGCGCGGCAGCGCGCTGCCAGGCTTCCTGGGTTGGTGGGGTAGCGAGCTTGCCGCCCTTGTGCCCCCGCGCTGGCGTTACGCGTTCGCCGGCGGCCAGCGCTGGTACATCGTGGAGCGGCAGGGCCATGCCTGGGTACTTCGCCGTGCCGGTGAATCGCTGGCCCTGGCCAGCGCCAGTGATACGGATGCGGCGGAGCACCGTACGGGGCAGTTCGCCCGCGCCCTGGGTGAGGCCGATCCGGCCGACCGTCGTGTCGCACTCGTGCTGCCCATGGCGGACGTGTTGCGCCGACGTCTCGTGCTTCCCGTCGCCGCACGCGACAACCTGCGCCAGGTCGTGGGTTTCGACGTGGACAGGCAGACACCGTTCCGTGCGGACGAAGTGCATTTCGGCGTGCGCGACCTGAGTGAGGGTGCTGGTGAGGGGCGTTTTGTCGCCGAACTGGCGGCGACGCCGCGCGCCACGCTCGATCCGCTTCTCGACGAACTGGCGACACTGGGCATCACGCCCGATCGGGTCGACGTCGCGCGCGACCTCGGCCTGGCCGGGGTCGACCTGTTGCCGCCCCAGCGCGTGCCCCGGCGGGTCGATCGCCAGCGTCGCTTCAACCTGGCCCTTGGTGTCGCAATCGTAGTGTTGGCCATCGCTGCCATGGCGACCTGGCTGCACAACCGTGCCGCGGCACTGGACGCCATGCGCGAGGAAGTGGACTCGATGCAGGCGGATGCCAAGCGCGTCGGTGCCTTGCGCCAGCGGCTCACGGAAAGTGCCGGCGCGTCAGGCTTCCTTGCGAAGCGAAAAACCGAAACGCCCGCGATCCTCCCGGTGCTGCAGGAACTTACCGCACGGCTTCCGGACGATACCTGGCTCGAACGCTTCACGCTGAACGCGAGCGGCCAGATCGGCTTCCAGGGACAGAGCCCGCAGGCCGCACGGCTTATCGACGCGCTGAAGGGCGCGAAGACGATTGCAGAGCCCAGCTTCCAGGGCACGATCCAGACGGACCCGACCTCAGGCAAGGAACGCTTCTATATGCAGGCAAAGGCCATCACACCCAAGCCACCTGCCACGGCGGCGCCAACCCGCGCGCCGGCGCCGGCCTCGTCGAAAGGGGCGGCACCATGATCTCGGTGAGCAAGATGAAGCCCGGCGAATCGCGCATCGCAGCCATCCTCCTGCTGCTCGTGGTGCTGGTAGTGGGCTATTTCGTTCTCGTGCACTGGTGGTTCGTCGCGCCGCAGCTGGCCATGGCCGACGACATGAATGATTTGCGTGACACACAACGTCGCTATGCGGCGGCGATCGCGGAGCGGCCCCAACTGGAAAAGCGCCTGGCCATGCTCGAGCAGGGGCAGACGCGCAGCGATGCTTTCCTTGCGGGAGATGACACCAACGCTGCGGCCGCCGGGCTCATGCAGCGTATCGTCGATGTCGCCGCGGCGCATAAGGAAGATGGCGCGTGCGATGTGGTGCAGAAAATGCCGGTACCGGCCCAGGACAAGGCGGGTGATCCTTACCGCAAGGTGACAGTGAACATCAGCCTGCGCTGCCAGATGCAACCGATGGCTGCCGTGCTCCACGATATCGAGGAGGAGGCGCCTTACCTGTTCATCGAGGATTTCAGCATTTACCGTAACCCGGTCGCCGCTCGCAATGGCGGGAGCGCACCACTTGAGGTGCAGTTCACGGTATCCGGTTACATCCATGCCGCGCGCACGGCAAAGGCGGCCACATGAACGCCGCGGGACAGCGTCGCCTCACACCGTTGCTCGCGGGCATCGCCATTGCCCTGGGCTGTACGACAGCGGCGTTCGCACTGGGCGTTGGCCGCGGCGTGCATTGGGACGAGGCCGTCGCGCCGGAGCCTTTGCCGCCGGTGCGCGCCGCCGCCATGCCGAAGACCACGCCGCTGGCGAACTACAACGAGGTCTGGCAGCGGCCGTTGTTCATGGCCGATCGCAAACCGGTGGCCGTGGCCGGTGGTGACGATAACGCCAGCAACATCGGGGATCTGGAGCTCACGGGCATCATCGTGACCCCCGGTCTCCGGATGGCCCTGCTGCGTGACCGCGACAAGGGCGCCACGGTTCGCGTCAAGGAAGGCGCTGCGCTTCAGGACGGCCACTGGACGTTGGCCTCGCTCACGCCGCGCAGCGCCATCTTCGATAACGGCGGTCAACGTCGCGAGCTTACCCTCAAGGTTTCCGCGCCCGACCCGTTGGCGAACGCCAAGCCAGGGTCGCCAGGGTTACCGCCAGGTGCGCAGCCGCCTAAACCGCCACAGGCATCCGCGGACGACGGCGTTCGTGTCATCCAGCCACAGGGCGGCGGCATGACGGGGCCGACGTTGCCGCACCCACCAGCGGCGGGCACGGCGCGCAATACGCCACCGCGACAGGATGATGCCGACCTCCAGCGTGCACGCATCGAAGCGCTCAAGCAGGCCGTGCAGAAGCGGCGCCTGGAACAGCAGCAGGAACAGCAACGACAGCAGGACGTTCGTTAACCGGCGCGTACGCGCCCCTCAAGGAAAGAGGATCACGACAATGCAACGACACACCCTGGGCATGGCCATCGCATGGGCCATGCTGATGGCCGGCTGCGCGCAGACACCGTCCCGCCTGGCTGGCAATCTCGAGCGCGAAGCCCTTGCCGATCTGGCGAAACCCGTACCCGCCTCCCTGCCGTTGGCCGATGTCTCGTCGGCGATGGAGGCCGATATTCCCGGCCCTTCCATCACCCATGGCAGCGGCCGTTTCGTGAAGCCCCGCGCACTGGCAACGCCGGTGCCGGAAGCGAAGGGCGAAGGCACCCTGACGTTCAACTTCGAGAATCAGCCCGTGGAGGCCGTGGTGCGCGCGGTACTGGGCGACGTGCTGGATGTGAACTACGCGATCATGCCGGGCGTTCAGGGGACTGTATCGTTTTCGACCGCGAAGCCCGTCCGTCGTGAGCAGGCGCTTTCGATCCTCGAGACCCTGTTGGCGTGGACAGGCAACGCGCTTGTCCACCGGCAGGGCCGCTACGACGTGGTGCCACGTCACGAGGCGATCGCCGGGCAGGTGGTGCCGCGGCTCGCGGCGTCTGCGCCGCGTGACGGACATGCCGCGCGCCTTTTCCCACTAACGTTCGTGGCGGCCAACGAGATGGAGAAGCTGCTCGCTCCGTTCGTTGCGCCCGATGCGCTGCTCCTTGTGGATGCCACGCGCAACCTGCTGGTTCTTGCCGGCACGCCCGAGGAACTGGACAACTACGCAGCCAGCGTCGAGACCTTCGACGTGGACTGGGTGGGCGGCATGTCCGTTGGCGTGTTTCCGTTGCAGCACGCCAGCACGAAGGAATTGCTGCCGGGGCTGGAATCCGTGTTCGGCGTCAAGGGGAAGTCAGCCGCCGCGGGGCTGGTACGGTTCCTTCCCATCGAGCGCAGCAATGCCATCGTCGTCATTGCAACCCAGCCGGGGTTCCTCGACCGGGTCGGTGAATGGATCGAACGGATCGACCAGGGCGGAGGCAACGAGCCACGTCTCTATGTCTACGACGTGCGTAACCTGCCGGCGAGCGATGTGGCGCGTCACATCGGCCAGATCTATGGTGGATACCTGGGCGCGGGCGGCGACGCCGGCGGCGCGGTGGGGCCAGGGCTCTCCGCGGCCACGCTCGACGACGATGCCAGCGACGACGGCGCGCAATCCACTCAGGCTGACCTGGCTCGCCCGGAAGCGGATGAAGGGTTCTATCAGCCGCCCGCGCAAGGTGGCGGGCCCGGACAGGGTGGCTTACGCATCACGGCGGTTGATGCAAATAACCAGGTACTGGTGCACGCCCGGCCTTCCCAGTGGGCAGGCATCCGCGATGCCATCGAGCGCCTCGATGCACTGCCCCTGCAGGTGCAAATCGAGACCCGCATCCTTGAAGTGTCGCTGCAGGATAATTTCCGGTTCGGCGTGCAGTGGTACCTGGAAGGGTTGGCTGGCAGCGGGGGCAGCGGGCAGCCGACCCAGCCGGGTAACAAGCAGGCGTGGAGCATGGGCCGCGTGCCACCCGTGCGCGGTGGCGCGGATACCTTCTTCTATTCGTTCATCAATAAGGATCTGCAGTCCATCGTTCGCGCCATGGAAGAAGACACGCACGCCCGCACATTGTCCGCCCCTTCGCTGGTCGTCGTGAACAACCGGCATGCGGAGATCGTCGTCGGTGACGAAGTACCGGTGACGCAGACCTACGTGAATGCACAGCTCGGCAGTAACAACGAAGTGGGCCAGGTAAGCTACAAGAAGACGGGTGTCATCCTGAAGGTGCGGCCCCGCGTGAATCCTGGCGGCCTGGTTTACCTGGACGTATCGCAGGAGGTGAGCAAGGTGGGCGATGCACCGAACGCGTCCGGCAACGCACCCATCGAGAAGCGCCGGCTCCGAACCGAGGTCGCGGTACAGAGCGGGCAGACCGTTCTTCTCGGCGGCCTCATCCGCGAGATGGGAGCGCACGGGCGCAGTGGCGTGCCGGGGCTATCGCGTATTCCCGTGCTGAAGCACCTGTTCGGCAACCGCTGGGACAACAACCAGCGAACGGAAACCATTGTCCTCATCACGCCCAGGGTGATCGCCAGCGCGGAGGATGCCCGTCGCGTCGCCGATGATTACCGTCGGCGGTTCCGTTCGCTCGAGCCGTTCGCAAAACAGCCCGGCGGCGACGGCTGAGGGCACGGGGCCCGGCCAGCGGGAAAGGGCGGCAAACGCGGGGCAGGCGGGATACATCGTCCTTGCGTAACATACGCGGGGCATGACTCCCGCTTTTCCCATCACACCGCTTCTTCCCGATATCGCCGCATCGCTCGCGGAGCGGCCACGCCTCGTCCTTGAGGCGCCGCCGGGTGCTGGCAAGACCACGCAGGTGCCGCTCGCGCTGCTGCACGCGCCGTGGCTTGCGGGCCAGCGCATCATCGTGCTTGAACCGCGGCGAATCGCGGCACGGGCCGCCGCGACCTACATGGCGGCGCAACGGGGCGAGGAGGTGGGTGGCACGGTGGGCTACCGCATCCGGTTCGAATCGCGCATCGGCCCGCGGACCCGGATCGAAGTGGTGACCGAGGGTATCCTGGGCCGCATGATCCAGGATGATCCGTCGCTGGACGGCGTAGGCCTGGTCGTGTTCGATGAGTTCCACGAACGGCACCTGGCCGGGGACCTCGGCGCAGCGCTGGCGCTCGACGTACAGGCAAGCCTGCGGCCCGACCTGCGTTTGCTGGTGATGTCCGCGACACTCGATGGCGAGCGCATCGCCCAATGGCTCGACGCGCCGCGCATGAGCAGCCCCGGCCGGAGCTATCCGGTCGATGTCGTGTATCCGCCGGCGCGCACCCAGGAAACCGTTGAGCAACACGTAAGCCGTACGGTGCAGCTCGCGTTGCGCGAAAACGAGGGCGATATCCTCGCGTTCCTGCCGGGTCGCCGGGAGATCGAGCGTGTGCGCGGTATGCTCGAACGTCTCGGCGATGACGTCGAGGTGGTGGCCCTGCACGGCGAACTCTCGCTCGCCGAACAGCAGTTGGCCCTGGCCCCGGCCGATCCGGGCACGCGGCGTGTCGTACTCGCCACGAACGTCGCGGAGTCCAGCGTAACCCTTCCAGGCATGCGTGCCGTGGTCGATAGTGGACTGGCCCGGGAACCACGCTTTGATCCCCCGTCCGGGTTCACGCGTCTGGAAACGGTCGCGATTTCACAGGCCTCGGCCGACCAGCGCGCTGGCCGTGCCGGCCGTGTGGCGGCCGGGCGCGCCTACCGGCTATGGCCGCAGAGCCGCAGGCTCGAGCCCTCGAGGACCGCCGAGATCGAACAGGCCGAGCTCTCGGGCCTGGCCCTTGAGCTCGCCGGGTGGGGCAGTAGCGCCCTGCCTTGGCTGGACCCACCGCCCGCAGGCGCCATGGGGCAGGCGCGCGACCTCCTGCGCCGCCTTGGGGCGCTCGACGACGCCGGCGCGATGACGGCCCTGGGCCGCGACATGCTCGCGCTCGGCGCAGCGGCGCGCCTTGGTGCTGCTGCGATGCGCGCGCATGTCGATGAACGCCCGCTCGTAGCGGACCTGCTCGCCCTGGCCGAGGCCCGTTCACCCCTGCGCGGCGAGGCGTCACGCCAGGATGATTTCCGCCAGCGGGTCCATGCGCTTCATCTATGGCGCGATGGTGGCGCGCGCGCCGCCCGGACAAGCTCCGCGGATGTCGGTGCCCTGGCTGCCATCGATAAGGTGGCTAGTGGCTGGCGCCGCCGCCTCAACGTAAAGACCGCCGCCAGCGGCGTGCCCGATGCACACGCCGTGGGAGATTTGCTGGCGCACGCCTTTCCTGATCGCGTGGCACGCCGGGACGACGCCCAGCCGGCACGCTACCAGCTGGCCAACGGCCGTGGCGCCCGCCTGCACGAAAGCAGCGCGCTGCATGGTGAGCCCTGGCTGGTAATCATCGATCTGCGGCTCGATGCACGGGATAGCCTGATATTCGCGGCAGCGCCCCTGGATCCGGATGTGCTGGAGCGTGAGCACCCGGATCGCTTCGTGGATGAGCGCGTATTGCTGTGGGACAACGAACGACAGATCGCCGAGGCGTTCGAACAGCGCCGGTTCGATGCGATCGTCGTATCGCGCAAACCCGTGCCGGTGACGGGTGATGATGCGGTGCCGGCGCTCATCGCGGCCATTCGTTCGCGGGGCGTGGGCGCGCTGCCGTGGACGGAACATGCGAACCGGCTGCGTGCCCGCATCAACGCCTTGCGTACATGGCGGCCTGAACTCGGCCTGCCCGATGTGGGCGACACGGCCCTGCTGAGGACCATCGAGGTGTGGCTCGCTCCCTACCTCTCGGGCAAGCGCCGACTTGAGGCCTTGCAACCATCGGATCTTTCCGACGCGCTGTCATCCATGCTCGATTACGAGCAGCGCCGCGCTCTCGAAGCCCACGCGCCCGAGGAACTTGTCGTGCCCAGCGGCATGACGCGCCGCCTTGAGTACGGTGCGCGCGATGACGATCCGGGTGCGGCGCCGGTGCTTGCCGTCAAGCTCCAGGAACTGTTCGGCCTTGCCGATACGCCGCGTGTCGGCGACGGCCGCATCCCGGTGATGTTGCATCTGCTTTCCCCGGCGGGCAGGCCGATCCAGGTCACCCAGGATCTGTCCGGCTTCTGGAACCGCACGTATCCGGAAGTGAAGAAGGAACTGAAGGGTCGCTACCCGAAGCATCCCTGGCCCGATGATCCCTGGACCGCGGTGGCGACGCATCGGGCCAAGCCGCGCGGCACCTGAGAACGCATCACTGCGCTGTCAGCTTGCGCTGACACATTCGCCGAAAGACCTTACGGCCACTGTACGTCTTCGCCGGTGGTCGGGACGACCGCAGATGGAATGAAATGGACGCCTGTTTCAGAACAAGGACGTTCCGCCATGAACCCTGCCTGCTGGGCACGGCGTCTCATTCCCTTCATCACATGCGCGTTGTGGGCGGCAAGCGACATTGCCGCCGCCAATCCTCCACGTCCCATTCACCGTTACCACTTCAGCCCAAGGCGTGGCGACGATTACGCACGCTGGTTGCAGGAGGCGCTACGCGAACGCGACCCGGCGAGCCCGTCCGGATTCGATCAATGGCCCAGTGACCAACATTGGACCTCCGCGCTGCTGCAGACGCCGGCGTCCATCTACAGCGACCTGCATCCCCGCATCTTTTCCTCGACACCGATCGAAGGCGTCCCCTCATCCATGCAGGTGCGCCGGGCCGTAGCGTGGGATCTTGGACTGGACAAGGCACTGCCTGATTACCAGGCGCTCACCCATGCCTATCCTGAGCAGCTCGCGACCCTCATGCCGCAGGTGCGGCCGCATGTCATTAAGAGTGGCGTCAAGGTCCTGTACTACCAGAAGGCCTACCAGGCCAGCGGGGGGACGACGCTTTCGACGTTGACTGCCGAACTCGCCGTCGCTGCCCAGGTACTGAGCGAATGGGTGGACGCTACGCCCGACCAGGACAGGGAGGCGCTCGGCGTTCGCGTGGATGTCCTGCGTCGCCTTGAGGGCGTGCGGCCTTGGGAGTCGCTTCCGGTGGAGGATCTCGAATACCTTGCCGATGTACTACGCGGCGAGCTGTCCGTGTTTCGCGCGGGTCGCGACAACATTTACCGCCAGCGCGAGTTACCCACGCCTTTACGAATTGCACGGCTGGCAGCGGCGTATCGCGTCAGCCAGGGCGGTGGCGCCTTGCTGGCCTGCCTGGATGACGGTTCGGTCAATGGGGCGCACGCCGCATCAAAGCCGCAAAGTATCCGGACGCCGATCTGCTTTACCGATGCCACCGATCGCGCGGTCTTCGCGTGGTACCTGGAAGAGCGCGAACGACAGCTGCGCGAGCCCACGCTCGATTGCGAGGGCGGGCCGGTCGCATGCGAACGGCTCTACGAGGCGTTCGCCGGGGTAACGCCTGCCTGGGTCGGGTTGTTTCCGCGCGATGTCATCCGGTACGCCCCGCGCGCGGAGGTGGTGGAGCTGCAGATAGCACAAGGATTCGACGAGGCCAGCATGAGCGATACCGACTTCCTCGAGTTACAGCAGCGCGCCCATCTCGTGGTGTTTCCAGGGGTGCCCCGATGAGCGCGCGTCGCATCGCGCGCATCCTGGTCGTGGCTGCACTTGCGTGTATCGCGCAGGTTGTTTTCGCGCAGGCATTCATCAAGCGCGAGATACATGACGACCCCCGGGGTGGGGTACGGGCTCGCCTTCTCGCTTCGTTCTGGGCACACGCCAAGCCACTCTGTGCGTGGTACACCGCAGCTCTTCAGGGCCGCCGTGTAACCACCTACGAGTTCGCCCCGCTCGCAAGGCAGTTCGAATCAGCGACTTTCGCAAGCGCGACGTATCGATTCACGGTGAATGGCCAGCAAAGAACGCGCGTCTACCACGCACGGAGTGGGCGGAACGAACCGGATATTGGTCTGCCTGGCGTAACGGCGCGGCTACCTTACGGTGGTTTTTTTCAACATACGGCACCCTCCGTCGTCGCGTGGGACCGGTTCGCTCCCGCGGACAGCGCCGTCACGCACAGCCCTGTTGACGATGGGCGGCACCCCGATGCGCGACGGCGAGATGCGGAACTGAAGATCGCGCGGCAGATCGAGGCCGACATTGCAGCGGGCGATGTGACCGGGGGCGGGTGGATCAATCTATACGTCAGCCAGGCGCCGTGCGAGTCGTGCGAGCGGGCGTTACGTGAGCTCTCAAGAACCCACGACATCCGCGTGCACATCGCGTACTTCGGGCGGGGCAGCCCGGCATACCGCACGTTCCAGCGCCTGCGGGAGACCGTCATGTCCACCCTTCAGGTAGTAGCGAACGACGGGCTGCTCAATACGTTGCTTCTCGAGCGGAACACACCTGGCTGTGATCGTGCCTGCCCGGAGGAGAACGAAAGCAACAACGATCCGTAGAGTGCCCCCGCCGTCAGCGTACGGTTGTAGAGCAATAACCTCAAAGGAGTGAAAACGAACGATGAAGCACCACAACGCCACGCGCCGGCTTGCCTTGGTCGCCGGTCTGTCAGCTTTGGCGATCCCCTGCATGGCGCATGCGAATGCGCGCGTAGGGCCACCGGCCGGCGACATTCTCTCAGCGTGGGTCAAGGCCCGCCTCAACGAAATTCCCGAGCACGATGCCCTTGTGACCGACAGTAGGGTGACCAGCGACATGGTGACATCGCCTGCGACCATTTACGCGCCCGTGCGCAGCCGCCCATACGTTTTTCGCGGGACGGTATGGACAAGTGCCTTTTCCTCACTGGCAACACAGGGCAACCCGCTCACGCGGGCGCAGGCGACAGAGGCCCTCGCGTGGGATCTCGGCATGACAAATGGTTATCCCGGTGTCGCCGATGCGGAGCATCCTTCCCCCGACCTGGGGGCAACGTGGGCGGGTACGCAACTTGCGAAGGCGGGTGTGAGCGAAGACGTGGCCCGCAAAGCCCTGGCTCTCTCTGGCCAGGGAACCTACGCGGTGGCGGCGGGCTATGCCGTCGCGGTCCAGATTCTCATCGATAAGCTCGCCTGCTTCGAGCCCACGCAGTGGCCGTTGCTCGGATTGCGCCAGGATGTGCTGGAGCGTTTTCTCCTCGCGCAAACGGTCGCCGACCTGCGTGACTACGATCTCATCTATCTTGCACGGCTCCTGCAGGGCGAGCTGTCCACATGGAAGGGCGGCCAGATGACGGTCGGCGGGCGCCGCCAGTTGCCCACGGCGCTACGTGTTGCGCGCGTTGCGGCGGCTTATCGTGACATGCAGGGGTATGTCGCGGACCCTTGCACCGATACGGGCGCGCCGCGGACGGGTGTGGCCTCCCTCTACCCGGGCGATGCCCAGAGACCGCTGTGCCTGGTGGCTGCAAACGATCGTGCGGTTCTCCATTGGTACCTCGTGCAGCTCGACCGGCAGACCGACCCGCAACGGATCAACTTCGTCACGGCCACCGCGATGCGCATGAGCCGCATGCTCCGGCCGATGCGCCCGCTCTGGCTTGGCGTGCTGAGCAAAGATCTACTGGCCCTTTCGGCGAACATCGAAGTGGTCGAATCACTCGTCGCCGACCAGGTCAGCCTTACAGATGCCACGGATGCCAACGCCAACCGCTATGGCGCGCGTCGTGCGCTCCTGCTCTGCGAAAGGGAACTCGCCGAATGAAGATTCGTATACCTCTTTGTCTGTTTGCCAGCCTGCTTGTGACCACCTGCGTCGACGCTTATGGTTGGCGTGCCAAGGCCTTCCCGGCCGATCCGCACAATATCGTCATCACACCGCTGATCGATGCGTTCCGTTTCCATGCGGATCCGGTATCGACGTGGTACCTCGATCAGCTGGATGGCTCGCTCGTGTCACGCCAGCGTTTCCTCACCTTCAGTACGGCCGTTGCGCGCGCCACCTATGCTGCGTTCGAGTACACGTACATCAAGGACGGTGTCAGCCGGACTCGTATTTATTACTCCATGTCCGGCCAGGACGAGCCTCCGACGGACCTCCCCCGGTCGGGATCGCCCTTGTCTTCCTACTTCGTGGAAGATGCGACGCGCATCCACGCATATATGGCGGAAACCGATGAAAGCCTGATCACCTGGACCCAGACCGAAGATGACGATACGGGATACCGGCACAAGCGCGACGCGGAATTCAAGGCCGTTCGCTCCATTGAACGCGATATCAGGCGTGGCATCGTCACCCGTGATGGCACGTTGCAGGCGTTCGTCAGCCAGCCGATGTGCGATTCGTGTGAACACGTGATGCACCAACTAGGGCGACTGTACGGGGTGAACATCAATGTGGCCTACCTTGAGGGCAATATGAGCCAGGCCTACCGCCAGTTTCGGCTCATGCTCAACAGGTACATGGATACCCTGCTGGTACGTGTCAACGAGCCGCGCCGGGGCGGGCCGACGCCTCCGCCACCTGCGACGACCATGTGCGCACGCATTTTTTCCCAATGAGTGATAGCCCGGCGTGCGTGCACGCCGGGCATCCCATCAGCAGTCAGGTCCCTGCCTGTCCTCTTCACCGGCCCCCTGGCTCCTGGTCTCTGCGGGCGTGGCAAGCCGAAATGTTCTTGGCTCCCACGTCACGTGACGAAAGCGGCGATTCATCGCGCTGGGCGACAGGGCCTGGCGAACCTGCGACTCACGGCCGCTGGCGAGTGCATCGGTAGCCAGAAGGGGACGACCACTCGCTGCGTCCACGAGCCGTGTGCCCCTCATCCTGGCCCTGCCTTCCGCGATAAGGCGCGTGCGTTCGGCTGGCGGTATCGACGAAACGATGCGCGTGACATGGAGATCGATACCGTAGTGGTGCGAGATGGCCCTGAACGCGTAGTCACACGAATTGCAGGTCTCCGTTGAGATGAGGAGCGCGGCGCTTCCGCCCCTGGGGATAGCGCCCGAACGCAGATCATGTTCAAGCTCGGCGAGAACCTTGAACTCGGCGTCGAGGGCGCGATCGGAACCATCGATCTCGTAAGGATGCAGTACCGATCCGTCCACCGCACGCATGCGCGCGCGAACGTGCAGGCCGTCGTCGGGTGCATACATGCCGGCGTCTTCGGCATCCTGTGCCTGGTAACTGGCGCGCGAGGCGGAGACGGCTTCCGGGTCCGCTGCGTCATCCCATGGGTCATCGATGGACAGGGATGTAGGTGAGGGCGGCGGCGTTGGGCCGCCCAAGGCTTCTTTCGCCACCGTACCCAGCGGTGGGCCACCCATGCCGTGATAGAGGCGTACGGGTGAGCCCCCTGCACTCACCCTGTACTCGAGTCGTGCCACCGGCGTATCTGCCATCGCCGCTTCAAGGGTCTCCCAGCGCCTGGCCGTGTACTCCTCTTGCCACCGGGTCTGCACGATCCGTTGCATGGCCTCGACGTATCGCTGACTGGTCGCTTCGAGCATCGCGCTGGCATTGCCTTCATCAAGCACCAGCGCGATGCGGGATACCTCGCCCGCACGAGCCATGGCCGGCAGTAGCATGAGTAGCGCGGCAGTGAGTGTTCGCTTGCGCATGGATCTAATCCTCAAGACGGCAGGTGAGGCTTGCGGCGCGCTGTTCCGCCGCTTCCGCGTCGCCCGCCTCCAGCGTGCCTTCGAATACGAGGTCATCCGCAACGGACGCCTCGATGGCCTCCGCCATGGCCGCGATATCCAGGAGTGGGAGCAGCAGGGCTACCGCGGCGATAAGGCGGCTGACGCCTTCCCCGTCCGCGTGGCTGGGGGGCAGGCTCGCCTGACGGTGCAGCTCGGTGATGTACCACGCGTGCACGGCGCGATCGGTCGCCGCGACGAAACAGGGTATGTCCGTGGCGCCGCTGGCACGGGCGGCGCCCTCGGCGTTGCACGGAGGACGGGTCAGGTAGCCCTCGGTATCGCGCCACGCAGCCGCCAGCCGCGCTACACGGTAGGGCATCGGTGGCAAGGCCGTTCCGTCCCCGGACGCCTCGCCCGTCCGCGGGTGTATGAGCGCATGCTGAGCCAGAGCGTCCAGGTAGGCGAGGTCATACGGCGTGACCTGCTGGAGGCTTCGAGCGGCCATAACCCGGTTGAATACACCGGCATCGATGCCGTTCATCGCGTGGCGTGACGTCGGCACTGACTTCATCTGGCGTCGCAAGGTCTGCAACGCCAATGCATAAGGGGCGGTCCGTGCGGAGTGGCGGAATCCGCCCAGGTCAAGCATATGCCAGAAGATATCCGGGTCGATACCGGCCTTCGTTGCATTCGCCGCTACGAATCTGTCACGGAACCCTGTACGTTCGCGCACGTCGATGGCGGGCCGCGCGCGCGTCAACCCCAGGTCGAGCGCGAGTGAGGATAGGACGGTGGCTTCGCTGGGTAGGCCAGGCAGCGAATCGAGAAGGGCGATCCAGCCCACCTCATTGGTAAAGCGAGGGTGTCCGACGAGCGCACTGTAGGGTGAAGTGGGGTCGGCTTGTAGCTGCCGCACCAGTTCACCCGGCGACGGAAGCGACGGATCACTGCGCCGTGCGGCCTCGATCCGCGACAGGATATCTCCCGCCCATGCGAGGCCGGGAGCTATCGCGATGATCGCCAGTGCCGCTGCTGCACCGGCACGGGCGATGCACGAGGCATGGCGCGGCCGCCGCGGGGTCACGGGCACTCCCTGGCAGTAAGCGATCCCGCTTCGGCTTCTGCAAGGGCAGCCAGGCTCCGGCGATCAATCCACGACGCATCGCCGATGCGTCGCCACTCGCCAAGCTGCTTGGGCATGACCTGGTCGAGGTATCGGTTGCGTCGTGTAAAGACCTCCCTGTTCGACCGAACGCTATCCTCAATGAGTTGCTTCTCTTCTGCTGTTGTCGCGGCTTCGCGTGCCGCGACCGCTTCGTTCTCGTTTGCAAGATAGAAGACCTTGCCATGCACGTCGTATTCTTTGCTGAAAAGCGCAAGGTTTGCTTCGCAGGAGCGACAGATGGCCTTGGAAACCGTCCCTTTCAGCGTGCCTCCCCTGGGAACGGTCCCTGCCTTGATGTTGGCTTCGAGCGTCTGCAGCGCCTTCAGTTCAGCGTCGCCCGCGTTCTTGGGATCGGTCTCCCTGAGCACGGAGTTATTGTCCAGGTGCGCCGTCGCGCGGATATGGCCCTCCATGTGCGGGTAGAAACGTGCCTCGCCCGCTTCGCGATCAATTTGGTCCGAATTCCACTGGAACGATCCATCGGAATCGCTGCCGCTTGTTCCGCTGGGCACGGTGGCGACAAGCGTTTCCAGTGGCTTCCCACTTCGGCTATGGATTGTCAGCCTGCCAGCGTCGCGGGTATCACTGGCATTCCATGTGTACTCCATGCGAGCCACGGTAGCCGATGACGCCGTGCGGCGCAGTCGATTGACCTGTGTAGTGGTCAGGGGGGTGCCACGATACTCGACGGCGTAGTTAACGATGGCGTTGGTGAACTGCTTGATGTCTTCTTCCAGTACAGCCGCGTGATAGCCTGATCCTGGGCCGGTCTCGATGCCGGCGTGGGCGGCGAACGCCAGGCAAGCCAGCGCGGTGGTCAGGACAACACGAAACGGCGTCATGGCTTCACTCCGCAGGTCAACTGGCGCAGTCGTTCGGTGGCGCCATCTGCCTCGCTAGCGTCGATGACGCCCGATTCGGCTAGTTCATCGGCCACCAATGCGTTGGCGCCTTCGAGGAACGACGCGAAATCGGCGAAAGCAAGTACGGAGCCGATCCAGTAGGCAAGCCGTCGCCATCCGTCATGGTGGCTTTCGTGGATGCGTTCTCCCGACGCATCCAGTCGAACCTGGTTGCGAAACCATGCCTGCACGGCGCGATCTGTCGCCGCGGTGAAGCACAGTGGCCGGTCGTCAGCGAGCGCATCGGATAGCTGCGTAGGCATGCCGGGAGCAGGCCGGATGCCGTCCACACATAACGGACTTCCAAAATAGCCTCGAGCATCACTGTAGGCAGCGCCCAGGCGCGCTACCCGATAGATGGCAGGAAGGCCGGAGGGCGAGGGATCGCCCTGGGCCATGGCGTAGCTCAGCACCGCACCCAGATATCGGTCGTCGTCTTCCATGACGTCTGCCGCCTGGGTGGCGACGAGGTAGCGATGCAGAACGTCCGCACGAATGCCGCGCTGCTCCCATTGCGATCGCGGAACGGAGGCCATCCGCTCACGCAGGAACTGGAGTGCCGTGGCCTGGGCGGCCGCGGCCGAGATGCGTGGATTGAAGTCCCATGCCTTCCAGAAGATATCTGGATCGATGCCCGCCTTGATTGCGTTGGCGGCGGCTTCGCGACCGCGATACAGCCTGGTGTGCTCCATATCCACGACCACGTCGATGCCTGGCCTCGCCTTCGTCAGGCCCGTGGCCCGTTGCAACGCCGTGAGTGCGGCATTCGCGGGATCTTGATCGCCGCTCGCGACCGCATCCGCGAATTCGAACCACCAAAGTTCGTTGGTGTCGGTGGGATGCTCGACGAGCGCGCTATAAGGCGATGCCGGGTCACTGAGGTAAGCGCCGACGAATTCGGCGGTGGCGGGCAACGCCTGGAAGGGCTGGCCCGAACTGGCTTTCGCCCTTGCGTACTCGCGATAAACGTCGGGTGGCGATGCCAACGCTGCCGCTGATAAGGCGCTGGCAGTGCATGCCAGACAGATGACGCGCTTGACCATGTGCACTCCTTTGCACGACGGGAATCTTGTGGTGACGATTCTCGATCGTGTGGCCGGAGTACGGTGTCAGGCTTCGCTTACATCGGCGTCAGCATCTGTCGGAATGTGCAGTAGGCCACGACTTACCAGCGGGTCCGTTCCGGCAGCAGACCCTTCAACTCCGCCTCGGTCAGGTTGCGCCACTGCCCCACCTTAAGGTGGCCCAGCTTCACGTTAATGATGCGCACGCGCCGCAGTTGCGTGACCCGGTAACCGAACGCCGCCGCCATCAGGCGGATCTGTCGGTTCAGGCCCTGGGTCAGCGTAATGGCGAAGCCAAACTTGGCGATCTTGCGCACCTTGCACGGCTTGGTCATCTGGTTGTGGATGCGCACACCGCGAGCCATGCCGGCGAGGAACTCGTCGGTCACCGCCTTGTTCACCGCCACGAGGTATTCCTTCTCGTGGTGGTTCTCGGCGCGGAGGATCTCGTTGACGATATCGCCGTTGCTGGTGAGCAGGATCAGGCCTTCCGAATCTTTGTCCAGCCGACCGATGGGGAAGATGCGCTGCGGGTGGTCCACGAAATCGACGATGTTGCCGTCGACGGTGGTGTCCGTGGTGCAGGTGATGCCCACCGGCTTGTTCAGCGCGATGTAGACACCGCGGTTTTTCGCCGATTCCGGTGCCGCCGTTCGTGCAACGACGACCTCGCCATCCACTTTGACCACATCGCCGTCCAGGGCCTTTGAGCCCATGCCGACGACTTCATCGTTGATCGTGACGCGGCCGGCCTGCAGCAGCTCATCCGCCTCGCGGCGGGAGCACAGGCCGGATTCTGCAATGTACTTGTTAACCCGCATGGCGTTACGAGCGCAGGCCCACGCCGCGGCTGAGCAGGCGCAGTGCCACCGCTGTCAGGCCGACCACGAACACCAACATGACGACGAACGCGGTGACGATGGGCACATCGCTTACGCCGAGCACGCCAAAGCGGAACGCGTTCACCATGTACAGGATGGGGTTCACCAGCGAGATGCTGTGCCACGGCTCGCTCAGCAGGTCCACCGAATAGAACACGCCGCCCAGGTAGGTGAGCGGGGTAAGCACGAACGTAGGCACCAGAGCGATGTCATCAAACTTCTTGGCGAACACCGCGTTCACGAAGCCGGCCAGCGAGAACACCGTGGCGCCCAGCAGTACGGAGAAGAACGTGGTGAGCGGATGCGCCACGTGCAGGTCGGTGAAGAACAGCGCGATGGTGAGTACCAGCGCACCTACGATGATGCCGCGGGTGACCGCACCGGTGACATAGCCGAGCAGGATCACCCAGTTCGGCATGGGCGAGACCAGCATCTCTTCCACGAAACGGCCGAACTTGGCGCCGAAGAACGAGGAGGAGATGTTGCCGTAGCTGTTGGTGATGATGCTCATCATGACCAGGCCGGGCACGATGTACTGCATGTAGGTGAAGCCATGCATCGTACCGATGCGGCTGCCGATCAACTTGCCGAAGATGACGAAGTACAGCGTCATCGTGATGGCCGGCGGGATCAGTGTCTGCGTCCAGATGCGCATGATGCGCACGATTTCGCGGCGGACGATGGTGCCCAGGGCGACGAGATGCGTACTCATGCCACGTTCTCCCGGCCGTGCTCAACCAGGCGCACGAACAGTTCTTCGAGGCGGTTGGCCTTGTTGCGCATGGACGTGACAGTGATGCCATGAGCCGACAGGGCGGCGAACAGCGAGTTCAGGTCGTGCGCGCGGGACATCTCGGCTTCCAGGGTGTGGTCATCGATCACGCGCAGCGTGACGCCGGGCAGGGCGGGCAGGTCACCGCCCGTTCGGTTCACGTCCAGCACGAACGTTTCCACGTCCAGCGTGGAAAGCAGGCTCTTCATCGTGGTGTTCTTCACGATGCGGCCCTGGTCGATGATGGCGATATTGCGGCAGAGCTGTTCCGCTTCCTCAAGGTAGTGCGTAGTGAGGATCACGGTGGTGCCGGCGGCGTTGATGCCGCTGACGAACTGCCACATGGAGCGGCGGATTTCGATATCGACGCCCGCGGTGGGCTCGTCGAGGATCAGCAGCTTCGGCTCGTTCATCATCGCGCGGGCGATCATGAGCCGGCGCTTCATGCCGCCGGAGAGCATGCGTGCCTGGTGGTGCGCCTTGTCCCACAGGCGCAGCTCCTTCAGGTACTTCTCCGCGCGCTCGGTGGCCTCCGCGCGGCCAATGCCGTAGAAGCCGGCCTGGTTCACGCAGATATCGAACGGCTTTTCGAACTGGTTGAAGTTGATTTCCTGGGGCACCAGGCCGATGAGGCGCATGGCCTCGCTGCGGCGCTTGTGGATCGAGACGCCGAATACCTCGGCATCGCCCGATGAGGCGTTGACGAGCGACGACAGGATGCCGATCAGGGTGGACTTGCCGGCGCCGTTAGGGCCGAGCAGGGCGAAGAAATCCCCCGGCTCGACGGTGAGTGAAACCCCTTTGAGGGCTTCGACACCGTTACCGTAGGTCTTGCGTAAATCTTTGACGTGTAAGGCAGGAGTGGTCATGGGCTGCGCCGGGATGACAAGCCGCCTATTATACCGGGCTTTGCCGGGCGACCCTGTTCCCTGGCGTCAACAGAGACTTTCCATGGCCGAACAATTCCAGCTCCGCCTCGCCGATAGCTTCATGCTCGCCCCCTCGGTGCGGCACCTGGCGTTCGAGCGGGTGGATGGCCAGCCGCTGGCCTTCGTGCCGGGGCAGTTCCTCCAGGTCCATTTCCACTATGACGATGGCAAGGCCACCAAGCGCAGCTATTCGGTGGGTACCGTGGGCGACGGCGCGGGGCCGGTCCAGCGGATCGAGATCGCTGTTTCCTATGTGGAAGGCGGCGCGGCCACCGCGCTGCTGAGCGGCCTGGAAGAGGGCGGGAGCATTGATGCCAGCGGCCCCTATGGCCGGTTCTGCCTGATGGATGGCGACCAGAACAAGCGCTATATCCTGATCGCGACGGGCACGGGCGTGACCCCGTACCGGGCCATGCTGCCCCAGATCGAGGCCCTGATCGCTTCGCGCGGCTGCCGCTTCGTGCTGCTTTACGGCGCCCGTAACGAGACCGAGCTGCTCTACGGCGAGGAATTCGATGCCTTTGCCCGCAAGCACGAGGGGTTCGACTTCCACCCCTGCTTCAGCCGTGGCGCCCGCCCCAACCCACGCCCGCACGACCGCCTGGGCTACGTGCAGGACATGCTGGCTGAGCTGGAGCCCACCGCCGACCAGGATATCGCCTACCTGTGCGGCAACCCGAACATGGTGGATGCGGCGTTCGCGGCACTAAAGGAGCACGGCCTGGCTGTGCAGCACATCCGCCGCGAGAAATACATCAGCTCGCGCTAAACCAGCCGGCCGGCCTGTCAGCGCGAACGGCGTCCCGTCGGGAGCGGCCCCGGGCGGCATATACTCCCGCCCATGCACGCCAAGGCCGAAATCGCTCCGCTTTCCCCCGAGATGCGCCGCTATGCCGAGCTGGACCAGCGTCTGCTGGCCGCGGTGCGCAATATCCGGATCCTCCCCACGGTGTCCTGGCCGGCATCGGTGGAAGAGCGCCTTATCGAGGAGTTCGGCGCAGGTCGGCTCTCGTTGCCCGATATTCGCTACCACCGTCCCGAGTTGGGCGAGACCCGGCGCGAGCTCGAGGCGATCGAGGCCGAGGCCTGCGAGGACCATCCGATCGCCGAGTACCTGCGGCGCACGGCCGAATCCTGGCGGATCGCGACCCAGATGCTGGATGCCGCCGGCACCGACGGGGTGACCGAGGCCTCGGTGCTGCTCTATGGCCGCCCGGGTGACGCCATCCCCGGCAGCAGCCGGAGCAACCTGGATGCCGCGGCCTACTTTGTGAACCTGGCCGACGAGCTGGGCGCGGACCTGGAAACCGAGGATGCGGCCGGGCACATCAGCGCCGAAGAGCTGCGCCGGGACATGACGGCGAAGCTCGACGCGTTTTTCGCGCCGGGCACCATTGCCGTGGAAGTGGACCCGGAACTCACCGCGAAGGCGGCGGCCGGAGCCACCCGCATCCGCCTGCGTGGCGGCGCCCGCTTCACCGAATACGACCGCCACCAGCTGCTTGCCCATGAAGCCTTCGTGCACTCGCTTACGGCATTGAACGGCCGCGAACAGCCGGTGCTGGCCTCGCTGGCACGCACCTCGCCGCGGGTCACCGCCACCCAGGAAGGCCTGGCGGTGTTCGCCGAACTGATGTCCGGCGCCATCGATATCTCGCGCCTGAAGCGCATCAGCCTGCGCATCCTGGCCATCGACATGGCCATGAACGGCGCGGATTTCGTCGAGGTGTTCCGCTATTTCCGCGTGTGCGGGCAGAACGTCCCGGATAGCTTCCACTCGGCGCAGCGTGTATTTCGTGGCGTACCGCTCACCGGTGGATCCGCTTTTGCCAAGGACAACGTGTACCTGACCGGCCTGCTGGCGGTGCACACGTTCTTCCGCTGGGCGCTGCGTCAGCGCCGCCTGGATCTGCTGCGCAACCTGTTTGCCGGCAAGCTCGCACTACACGACGTGATGTCACTGGAGGCCCACTTCCAGAATGGCGACATTGCGTCGCCGCGTTACCTGCCGCCGTGGATGCAGCACGTGCACGGCCTGGCCGGCAAGTTGGCTTTCTCCCTGTTCGTGAACCACATCCACATGGCGGGTGTGGAGGCCGAGGAAATTTCCCTCGGCCTGTAAGCACGTCAGCGGATACGGAAGGGTTCGGGCGATTCCGCGAAGAACGGGCGCCAGTCGCAGGAAAGGCGCAGGCGGGCGTCGGTTGAGGCCGCATCCTTCGGGAGCACGATAGCCGCGCTTCCGCTATTGCCCAGGTCGCGCGCGATCACCTGCCAGCTCATCCCGCCATCGCGCGAAAGCGATGCGTCCAGAAAGTGGCAGGAAATGGGCTCAAGCGTAGTCCCTGCCGGGTCCCAGCGGATGCCCAGTGGCTGGCCTGCAATGCCATCGGGTACCGGCTCCATGGCAAAAGCGCGTCCTGTATCCACTACCTGCACACGGGTGTCTTCGCTGGCGACGGTAGCGGTTTCACCCGCGTTGTCGCGCACCGTCAGCCTGAACGCTAGCCAGCGCGAATCGGTGGGAAGCTGCGCGGCGAACTCCCGCCGGGCAAATGGCCCCGGTGCGGCCGACCGGAACCGTGGCTGCGGATCGATATCGTCCCAGGCATAGGAGAGACGGCGCCCGGGCGTGCCCGGCTCCACGACCGCATCCAGCCAGAACGGCGTGCGTGCCGGAATGACCATGGGCTCGGCCAGCGGTTCGGGATCGATCCACGGCGCGGCTGCGCCGACGACGTATTTCTTCGCGCAACGACCGCCACGTGAGGCAAGCCAGGTGCGTACCCGGGCGATGCTGGCGCCATCGAACGCCATGCACTGCCAGCAGCGATTCTCGCGAAACGGCGCGCCTAGCTGGTTGCCAAGCACCAGCAGGAAGTTAGCAAATGCGGCGTCGGGATCTGCACCACCACTCCATGCGGCGGCCTTGTGGGTGGCGAGGTAATCCGCATCCTGCGCATCGCTGCATGACGTCCCCGTGTCAGCTTCGCCGCCATCGAGGCTGAGCAAGGCGTGGCCCAGGTCGTACGCGGTGGCGGGCAGGCGGTGGTCGATGAGGTTCACGGCGGCCGTGCGCGGTTCACCGTGGCGCAGTGGATCGCCCTCGGTGTCGGCCACCATCAGTCGGTCGTTGTGCGCTGCCAGGGTGAGATGTACGCCAAGGTCGTTTTCGAGCACTTCGTTGGCCCGGTTCACGATGTGCACCACCGCACCCAGGGCCGCTTCCGGGGTGCCACCGTGGGCCGCGACGAACTGACTGCCGGCAGCCAGTGCCAGGCGGAATTCATACCTGACGTTGCCGGAGGACGATACGCCCAACGCGGGCGTTGCCGCGACCTGACGGGACGCTCGTGCCTGCCCGGCCCGGCTCGTGTCTTGCGCGGCCGTTGAAGGCTGCGCCAGGTCGGTTTGCCACCACTGGCCGTCCACCTGGCGGACGCTCAGCCGGGCGATGCCGCTGGCGTAGTCCAGCCGCGCGCCGCGCCCTGCCGCATCGTTGCCACGGAAGCTGCGCAGGGCAGGGAAGCGACGCAGGAGGTCGCGTGGCAACGTGCGCGAATCCATGAGGGTGAACGCTGATTTCGTCCCGTCACGCAGCGGTAGCGAGACGACGGCGCTGGCCTTGCCGTCGGCGGGCAGTGCAAACAGCCGGGCGCGCGCTTCGTCGAGCCCGTGGGTGGTGGCGGCGCACGGCCACGGAAGGAGCAGCAGGAGTGCGTATAAATGGCGTCGCATGGTGGCCTCTTGGCGTCTGTGGGAGGCGATCCAGCGTACGCAGGCGCACGGTTCCGCAATGCAGGTATGCAACCCGATGATGCGTAGGCCTTGCGTATCACAGCTTGTCGCAAAGCAACACACCGCGGCACATGGCGGGCGCTGGCGCGGTGTTAACATCGGGGTCTGCCGCGCGGCCGGGCCGCGCCCCTGCTACCTATCAGTCCCACAGGATCCCATGGCCATTTCAGAGGAACTGAGGCAAGCCGCCCTCGAGTACCACCGCCTTCCCCGTCCGGGCAAGATCAAGGTCACGCCGACCACGTCGCTGCTCACCCAGCGCGACCTGTCGCTCGCGTATTCGCCTGGCGTTGCCGCCGCGTGCGATGCCATCGTGGCCGATCCGCGTGAAGCCGCCGATCTCACCGCGCGCTCCAACCTGGTCGCGGTCATCACCAACGGCACAGCGGTGCTTGGCCTGGGCAACATCGGCGCACTGGCCAGCAAGCCGGTGATGGAAGGCAAGGGCGTACTGTTCCAGAAGTTCGCCGGCATCGATGTGTTCGATATCGAGATCAACGAAACCGATCCGGACAAGCTCGTCGATATCATCGCGAGCCTCGAGCCGACCTTCGGTGGCATCAACCTTGAAGACATCAAGGCGCCGGAATGCTTCGTCGTTGAGCGCAAGTTGCGCGAGCGCATGAAGATCCCGGTGTTCCACGACGATCAGCACGGCACCGCAATCATTGTCGGCGCGGCGGTCATCAACGCGCTGCTCGTCACCGGCAAGAAGATCGAGGACGTGAAGCTCGCGACCACCGGCATGGGCGCGGCAGGCATCTCCTGCGTCGACATGCTCGTGACGCTGGGCCTGAAGCCGGAAAACATCCTGGCATTCGATCGCGACGGCGTGCTGCACACCGGTCGTACCGACCTCGATCCGGACAAGCAGCGATATGCGCGCGATACCACCAAGCGCACGCTGGCCGAGATCGTCGAAGGCGCGGACATCTTCCTGGGCCTTTCTGCCGGCGGCATCCTGAAGCCGGAGATGGTCGCCACGATGGCCGACCGCCCGATCATCTTCGCCCTGGCCAACCCGAACCCGGAAATCCTTCCCGAAGACGCCAAGGCCGTGCGCCCGGACTGCATCATGGCGACGGGCCGTTCGGATTACCCGAACCAGGTGAACAACGCGCTGTGCTTCCCGTACCTGTTCCGCGGCGCGCTGGATGTCGGCGCATCGGTGATCAACGAACAGATGAAAGTGGCCTGCGTAAAGGCTATCGCCGAGCTGGCGCGCCGCGAAGCCTCCGATGTGAGCGCGCGCGCCTACGGCGGCAAGCCGCCGAGCTTTGGCCCTGAATACCTCATCCCGCAGCCGTTCGATCCGCGCCTGCTGATCCAGCTGCCGCCGGCGATCGCCCAGGCGGCCATGGATTCCGGCGTGGCAGAGCGCCCCATCGAGGATTTCCCGGCCTACATTGAGAAACTTACGAGTTTCGTGTTCCGCACGGGCCTGCTGATGAAGCCGGTGTTCGATCGCGCGAAGGCGGACCCGAAGCGCGTGGTCTATGCCGAAGGCGAGGAAGAAACCGTGCTGCGCGCGGTGCAGACCGTGGTCGATGAGGGCCTGGCTCGTCCCATTCTGGTGGGCCGCCCCGATGTCATCGAAAAGCGCATCGCGCGTGCCGGCCTGCGCCTGAAACCGGGTGTGGATTTCGAGATGTGCAACATCCACTCCGATCCGCGCTTCGAAGATTACTGGAAGCTTTACCACTCGATCATGGAACGCCGCGGTGTCACGCCGGCCTCCGCGAAGGCGGTGGTGCGTTCGCGTCCTACCGTGATCGCGGCCCTGATGGTCGAGCGCGGTGAAGCCGATGCCATGATCTGCGGCCTGGTGGGTACCTACCAGAGCAAACTCGATTACATCCGCGACATCATCGGCCTGGATGAAACCGTGTGCGAAGCCTCGGCCATGGCCGCCGTCGCGACGGACAAGGGCACGTTCTTCTTCCTTGATACGTACGTGCAGGAAGACCCGACCGCCGAGCAGATCGCCGAAGCGACCCTGCAGGCGTCGTTGCGCCTGAAGCTGTTCGGCATCCAGCCGAAGATCGCGCTGCTGTCGAACTCCAATTTCGGCAGCCGCGAAACACGCAACTCGCGCAAGATGCGCGAAGCGCTGAGCCTGATTCGCGAGCGCGTGCCCAAGCTGGAAGTGGAAGGTGAGATGCAGGCCGACGTGGCGCTCACCCCCGAGCTGCGCGAGCGGATCTTCCCGAACTCGCGCCTGGAGGGTAAGGCCAACGTGTTCGTGTTCCCGAACCTGGATGCGGCCAATACGGCCTACAACATGGTCCGCGTGCTGTGCGATGGCGTGGTGATCGGCCCGATCCTCATGGGCGTCGCCAAGCCGGCCCACATCCTCACCCCGCAGGCCACGGTCCGCCGGGTGGTGAACATGACCTCGGTCGCCTGCGTAGAGGCCCAGATCCGCGCGGGCGCCCCCAAGGTTCGCCAGCCATAAGTTATTGATCTACCTGTAGGAGCGGGGGGGGGGGGGGGGGGGGGGGCGGGCGCCCCCCCCCCCCCCCCCCGCCCGCGCGGGGGGGGGCGCCCCCCCCCCCCCCCCCCCCCCCCCCCCCCCCCCCCCCCCCCCCGCTCCTACAGGTGGCCTAACCCCGCGCCCACAAAACAGTTATGTCAATTTTGATCGATTCAGGTGGGCCGTACGGCCGCGTATGCCGGATCGATGCGATATCATCAGCAGGTTTTCCCGCACCCCAGCGGCTCTTTCAGTCCCCCATGTGCGCGCCAAGGGCGCAGCCGGAGCTTCCATGGACCAGATCGACGACGTGCTCAACCAGGACCTCGACCCCACCGAAACCCGGGAATGGGTCGAATCGCTTAACGCGGTCATCAACCACGATGGCACGGAACGCGCCCATTACCTCCTGGAGAAGATGGTCGATTCCACCCGTCGCGCGGGCGGCTACCTGCCGTTCGACCCGACCACGGAATACGTCAACACCATCCCGTCGCACATGGAAGCGCGCAGCCCGGGCGATGCCGCCATCGAATGGCGCATCCGCTCGCTGATCCGCTGGAACGCGCTGGCCACCGTGGTGCGCGCCAACCGCAAGCCGGGCGACCTGGGCGGCCACATCTCGAGCTTCGCCTCGTCGGCCACCCTGTACGACGTGGGCTTCAACCACTTCTGGCGCGCCCCGAGCGAAGACCACCCGGGCGACCTGATTTTCCACCAGGGCCATTCCGCCCCGGGCGTCTACGCGCGCTCCTTCCTCGAAGGCCGCCTCAGCGAAGACCAGATGGACCTCTTCCGCATGGAAGTGGCCGGCAAGGGCAAGGGCCTGTCGTCGTACCCGCACCCGTACCTCATGCCGGATTACTGGCAGGTGCCGACCGTCTCCATGGGCCTTGGCCCTATCCAGGCCATCTACCAGGCGCAGTTCTGGAAGTACCTGGAGCACCGTGGCCTCATTCCGAAGTCCGATCGCAAGATCTGGTGCTTCATGGGCGACGGTGAATCGGACGAGCCGGAATCGCTCGGCGCCATCGCGCTGGCCGGCCGCGAAGGCCTCGATAACCTTATCTTCGTGATCAACTGCAACCTGCAGCGCCTGGATGGCCCGGTGCGCGGCAACGGCAAGATCATCCAGGAGCTGGAAGGCGTGTTCCGTGGCGCCGGCTGGAACGCCATCAAGGTGGTGTGGGGCAGCTACTGGGATCCGCTCCTCGCCCGTGACACCTCGGGCAAGCTGCGCCAGCTCATGATGGAAACCGTCGATGGCGAGTACCAGGCCTGCAAGGCTTTCGGTGGCGCCTACACGCGTGAAAAGTTCTTCGGCAAGTACCCGGAGACGGCCGCGCTCGTCGCCAACATGTCCGATGACGACATTTGGCGCCTGAACCGCGGTGGCCACGATCCGCACAAGGTGTACGCCGCGTACCACGCCGCCGTGAACACCAAGGGCATGCCGACCGTGATCCTCGCCAAGACGGTGAAGGGCTACGGCATGGGCGCCGCTGGCGAATCGCAGAACCCGGCGCACAACCAGAAGAAGATGGACACCGACGCGATCCGCGCCTTCCGCGATCGCTTCAACATCCCGGTGTCCGACGACAAGCTGGAAGAAGTGCCGTACTACCACCCGGGCAAGGACTCGGAGGAAGTGCAGTACATGCTCGAGCGCCGCCGCGCACTTGGCGGTGCGCTGCCGCAGCGTCGCCGCAAGGCCGATAAGTCGTTCAGCGCACCGGCGCTGGAGGCCTTCGAGCAGATCACCAAGGGTACGGGCGATCGCGAGATCTCCACGACCATGGCGCTGGTCCGTGGCATGAACCTCATGCTGCGCGACAAGGAGCTGGGCCCGCGCATCGTGCCGATCGTGGCCGATGAAGCCCGCACCTTCGGCATGGAAGGCATGTTCCGCCAGATCGGTATCTATGCGCCGTTCGGCCAGAAGTACCGCCCGCAGGATGCCGACCAGCTGCTGTATTACCGTGAAGACCAGAAGGGCCAGGTGCTGCAGGAAGGCATCAGCGAAGCCGGCGGCATGAGCGCCTGGCTGGCCGCTGCCACCAGCTACAGCATCAGCAACGTGGCCATGCTGCCGTTCTTCATCTACTACTCGATGTTCGGCTTCCAGCGCATCGGCGACCTGTGCTGGGCCGCCGGCGACATGCGCGCGCGTGGCTTCCTCATCGGTGGCACCTCGGGCCGCACCACGCTGAACGGCGAAGGCCTGCAGCACGAAGATGGCCACTCGCACCTGCTCTCCGGTGCGATCCCGAACGTGGTCTCGTACGACCCGACCTTCTCCTACGAGCTGGCCGTCATCCTGCAGGATGGCACCCGCCGCATGATGCAGGAGCAGGAAGACGTTTATTACTACCTGACGGTGATGAACGAAAACTATGCCCACCCCGACATGCCCAAGGGCAGCGAGGAAGGCATCATCAAGGGCATGTACCTGTTCAAGGATGCGGGCAAGGCGAAGAAGAACGAGCCGCGCGTGCAGCTGTTGGGTTCGGGCACGATCCTGCGCGAAGTGATCGCCGCCGCCGAACTGCTGGAGAAGGATTTCGGCGTCAGCGCCGATATCTGGTCGGTGCCGAGCTTCTCGGAAGTCCGCCGCGATGGCTTCGATGCCGAGCGCTGGAACCGCCTGCATCCGGAATCGGAACAGCGCGTCCCGTACATCACCGGCCTGCTCGCCGATCGCCAGGGCCCGGCTATCGCGGCGACGGACTACGTTCGTGAGTTCGCCGACCAGGTGCGTGCGTTCATGCCGGACGGCATGCGTTACACGGTGCTGGGTACCGACGGCTACGGCCGCAGCGATACCCGCGCGAACCTGCGCAGCCATTTCGAAGTGGACCGCTACTGGATCGCCCACGCCGCCCTGGCCGCCCTCGCGAAGGACGGCAAGGTGAACGCGAAGGACGTCAGCCGCGCCATCAAGGAATACAAGCTGGACCAGGACAAGCCGAATCCGCTGTACGCATAAGAGAAAAGGGCGCTCCGGCGCCCTTTTTTTTGTCCAGCAGTTAGTGGATCCGGCGCAGGCATGCCCGCGCCCCGTAGGAGCGCGCTTGCGCGCGATCAGCGTACAAGGTGGTTACGCGGCCCGTACCAACATGCACCCACGTCACATCCCGTGCATGGAGTTCTGAGCGCGTTGCTGGTATTCCTGATCCCAGCTTTCCAGGAAACGCCGCCCATGCGCCACGCTCTGATTCCCCTGGCCACCCTGGCCCTTGCCGCCTGCGCCACGACGGGCGATCACCACGGTTCGCGCGAGCGTCTTGTGTACATTTCAGGGGAGAAAGCGCCGTGCAGCGTCGGCGTCATGAAAACCGAGTGCCTGCAATATCGCGAGCAACCGAACCAGCCGTGGCAGCTGAACTACGCGCCGGTGGAAAACTTTGACTGGAAGCCGGGCAACGAGTACCTGGTGAAGATCACCGAACTCGAAGTGAAGAATCCACCCGCCGATGCATCGCGCATCCACTGGCGCGTGGAGAAGATCGTGGAGCAGCACCCGGTGGATAAATCACCGGTGCCGTGAACGCAGAAAAAAAGGCCGGGATCGCTCCCGGCCTTCCCCTGTCCCTAGCGACAGGTTCAATCGTCGTCGCGCAGTGCGTGACGGATGAGCAGGAAGGTGCCGATGGCCGCGGCGGCGATCCCGATGGTGATGGCCGGGTTGCGGCGTACCTGTTTGCGCAGGCGGCGGTACTGGTAGGTCGCCTCGTCGGCGAAATCTTCCGCCATGTAGCGGAGCTTCTGGCCGTTGTTCTTGCGGGCGAACTTGTTAGTGACGCGGCGGGTGCGGTCAAGGAGATCGCGGCCGGTGTCGTAGGCTTCATCGCCGTAGTGGCGGACGCGACCCGATACACCGTTGACGGCGCTCTCGACCTGACGCGCGAATTCGCGGTTTCTGCTCATCGGATGGCTTCCTCTGCGGGCGTTACGGTTGGGTAACGACTTTGCTGGCCGGTCCGTGATTGCCGTGTAAACACCCGCGCCGCGGGTTGAGCGGCGTTCAGCGTTATCGCGGGGACGCGAACGCGTACTCCCCGCCACGTGCGAGCGCGGCCTGGAACGCGGGGCGCGCGTGGATCTTCTGCAGCCAGGCCCACAGGTGGGGGCGGGACGTATCCAGGCCGCCGCGGCTGGACGCGGCCTCGATCGGGAAGCTCATCTGGATATCGGCGGCGGTGAACTCCGTGCCGGCGAACCAGCCGGTCTTGCCGATTTCGCCTTCGAGGTAATCGAGGTGGGTTTTGAGCTGCGGATCCACGAAGGCCTTCTGGGCGCCCCGGGCGAGCATGCGGGCCACGGGCTTGGCGAAGAACGGCACCGGGGCCGTCTCCATGCGTACGAAGACGAGTTTGAGCAGCAGGGGCGGCATGGCCGAGCCCTCGGCGTAGTGCATGAAGTAGGTGAAGCGCAGGCTCTCTGGCGTGCCGGGCGCCGGCTTCAGGCGGCCGTTGCCGTAGCGATCAACAAGGTATTCCACGATCGCGCCGGATTCCGCGAGCACCAGGTCGCCATCGACCACGACGGGCGATTTGCCCAGCGGGTGGATGTCGCGCAGCGCCTTGGGGGCCAACATGGTCTTTGGGTCACGCTCGTAGCGCTTGATCTCGTAGGGCAGGCCAAGCTCCTCAAGCAGCCACAGCACGCGCTGGGACCGGGAGTTGTTCAGGTGGTGGACAACGATCATGGCGTGCTCGGAAGGAAAGGGCGCGCGCAGCGTACCAGTGCAGAACGTCCACATTCCATCGACGCCGGGGGAGTAGCGTCGGGAGCCTGCTCACTACAGGAGCCGTGCCATGAGCCGCGAAGCCGATACCGTTCACACCGACCAGGGGTCCATCCAGCGCCTGCAGGCGCTTGTGGGCGAACTAAGGGATAACGCCAAGGTACGGGTGCATCTGCGTGATGGATCGAGCATGACCGGTATCGTCGCAGTGGTACCCACCGTGCAGAACTTCGTCGATGCCGGAGGGGTGGAAGGCGTCAACGGCGTGGTGAAGTTGATCGACAACGACAAGCCGGATTGGTCGGCGATGGTGTCGCTGGACACCATCGCCCGGGTGGAGCACCTGGACAGCGTGGTTTACGGCACGTCGCAAACCTAAGCGCGCGTGCCTTGAGGTCGCGACTTACGACTTCAACGTATCTTCCAGCTTCTTCGTCTGCTCCGGGAACGCCTTGCCATCCGCGGCAACGGTCTGCGCAACCAGCTTCTTCGCCTCGTCATCGCGGTTGAGCGCGCGTAGCGCCTTCACCCGATACGTCGCGACGGCAAAGCGATTCGCGCCGTAAGCTTTCTTCGCGGCGGCTTCCAGGTAAGGCAAGCCATCCGCCGCCTTTCCGCTTTCCACCAGCCGGCGGCCATAGCGATAGTTGTAGACGTAGTCTTCCGGATAGGCGGCGATCAGCTGCTTCTCCAGCGTATCCAGCTCATCGCCGGCCTTGGCGCGGACGAGGTACACGCGAAGGTTATCCGCCGCATTGCGATCGCTCTTCAGATCGCCGTGCAGTTTGGCCTTGCTGGAATCGACGCCTTTGCGAAGCACGGCCTGTTCGGCCGCCGTATCGCCAATCGCCGCATCCAGGTCGGCGCCAGTGAGTACTGAGCTGCGTTCATCGGCGCACGCGGGGGAAGGCGAGAAAACCTGCGTGGACAGGAACTGGTCGTAAGTCACCTTCTGCGGGCTGAGCAGGGCCTTCCGGGCGTCAGGCGCTTGCGATTCGGTGGCACCGATCAGGTCATCGAGCACATAGGCGCGGTCGCAACCGATGTCACTCGCGAGCAGCTTGGTGGCCGCATCGCTGATACCCGCATTGTCCTTGTTGGCCTTGGCCTGCAGGAGCAACAAGCGCTGCTTCGCCACGGCAACACGCTTGTCCTTGTCCGATACGTTGCGAACCATCGGCGGCAATGTGTCGAACCAGGCCATGCCTTCGGTGCCGGCGTAGCGAAGGTTGTAGGTCTCAAGCACCTCGGCCACGGCGGCCATGGATCCCTTCGTGGCGTCCGCCTTCAGCTTCGAAAGCTTCGCGTCGCCCGAGAGGATGCCGTTGATCTCGGGGTAGAACTTGTCGCGTGGGCGCTCGGCGAGGATGCGACCCAGCTCTTCGCCATCCGGGCCAATCGCGACGTACGTGGGCAGGAAATGCACCGTCCACTTTTTCATGTAGGCCTGGTCGGCCGGCTTATCCGCGTCGGCTTCGTAGAACACTACCTTCTTCGAAAGGTCGTCCCATTCCTTGCCGTTGAGCACGTGGCTGGCCATGAAGTAGCACGAGTAACACCACACCGCCTGGAAATCGACAAGGACCGGTTTGTGCTCGCGCTTGCCCTGGGCAAGGGCGGCATCGAGACTGGCAGGACCTTCGTGCGCTGCCCACGCGGGTGCGGTGGCGGCGAGCAGGGCGGCGGCGAGCACGTACTTCATGACGAACTTCCCCTTGGCGGTATAGACGTCCATGTCATACCACGTTTCTTGAGCCGTGTCAGATCGTGCTGCTGGCGCCCTCGACCGGCTCGGGGTCCTCGACCAGGCCCTGGCGGTGGCGCAAGGAGGGGAACCACCACATCCAAAGGCCCACCACCACCAGGGTGCCGATGCCGCCGATCAGGGTGGCGTTGACCGCTCCCAGGGCGGCGGCAAGGATGCCGGACTCGAACTCGCCCAGCTGGTTGGAGGTATTGATGAAGATGGCATTGACCGCGCTGACACGCCCGCGCATGTCGTCGGGCGTATCCAGTTGCACCAGGGCGCCGCGGATCACCATGCTGACCATGTCGAACGCGCCGAGGGCGAACAGCGCACCCATGGAGAGCCATAGCGAGGTCGATACGGCGAACACCAGCGTGGCCACCCCGAAGCCCGCGACGGACGCGAACATGATCGGGCCCACGCGTCGCTTCAGGCTATGCGACGACAGCCAGATCGACATCAGCAGGGCCCCGACCGCCGGTGCCGCGCGGAGCAGGCCCAGGCCCCAGGGGCCGGTATGCAGGATGTCCTTGGCGAAGATGGGAAGAAGGGCGGTGGCACCGCCCAACAGCACGGCGAACAGGTCGAGCGAGATCACGCCCAGCACGGCCGGCCGGCTGCGGATGAAATGGACGCCCGCGAAGAGGCTCTTCAGCGTGGCCGGTTCGCGGCGCGGCGGCGCGTGGTCGTAGCGCAGGCGCGACATGAAGACGAGCGCACCGAGGTAAAGGAATGCGGAAACGCCATACACGACCGCAGGGCCGGCCACGTAAAGCAGACCACCAAGCGCCGGTCCCGCGATCATGGCCGCCTGGCCCGCGGCCGCGCTCGCGGCAGTAGCCCTTGGCAGGATGGAGAGCGGCACCAGCGCAGGCAGCATCGACTGCATCGCCGGGAATTCAAACGCCTTGGCGACACCCACGACGAAGACCAGGGCGAGGATGCCGGCTTCGTTAATATGGCCGCTGTAGGTGAAGGCCGCCAGCAGGGCGATGGCCAGCCACTCAATCGCCTGGCATGTGCGGACGATACGCCGGCGATCAAACTGGTCGGCGACATGGCCGGCGGGGAGCGCGAGCAGCACCGAAGGGATGAACTGCACAAGGCCGATCAGGCCCAGGTCGAGCGCGCGGCCGGTGATCGAGTAGATCTGCCAGCCCACGGCGACAGACATCATCTGGAAGCCGAAGCTTGAAGCGTTCTTCGCGAACCAGAACTGGATGAACGCCGGATAGCGGAGGAGGGAAGTCTCTTGGGAAGTCGACGACATGGGGCGTCCTTGGGGCGTCCGCCGATTTTACGCCCGTTTTATGCCATGCCTTGCCAGTAGCGCCATTCGCGCGCGAAGCTACGGCCTTTCATGCCGGGAATCGCAATATCATGCGCCGTATCGCAGCCATCATCGCCCTTACCGCGCTTGCCAGCGCGTGTTCCCAGCAGCCCGATCAGCAAGCCGCTCAACAGCAGGCTCCCGCCGAGGATGCAAACGCCGAGGCAGCGAAGAAGCTGGAGACCTACAACCAGCTGTTGAAGCTGCATAACGATGGCCTTGCGGTGCAGGCCGGGCACGAGATCCTCGACAAGTATCCGGATTCGCCCGCGGCGGCCGAGGTGAAGAAGACGCTCGATCCCATGGAAAAGGCGTTCAAGGAAACCACCGAAAAGAACCGCCTGGCCGCGCTGTGGCTGTACCAGGTGTCGCCCATGCAGGGCGGTACGCAGAGCACGGCTACCATCCAGTCATCGCGCCCCACGGGTGAGGAGCAGGTGCGCCTGATCCTGCGCCGGCATACGGATTGGGGCCAGAGCGTGTTCCTCTATGCCGTGGCCGGCAAGGGCTTCGTCTGCAAGGGGGATTGCTCGCTCAAGGCCAGCTTCGATGGCAAGGCGAAGGTGATCAAGGCGTTCCGTCCGCCGACCGGCGAACCGGCGTTGCTGTTCCGGAACGATGCCCAGTTCCTGAAAGACCTGGCTGGCACCAGGCGCCTGGAAATCAACGTCGTGACCGTGTCGCGCGGCGAGACCACGCTGGTGTTCGAAACCGGAGGGTACGACTCGGCGAAGTGGCAGGATCTGCCGAAGAAGAAAAAATAACCGCGTTCGGGTGATCGCGTGCAAGCACGCTCCTACGAGGCCCTGCGCAGGTCTTGTGGCGTGATCGCGCGCAAACGCGCTCCTACAAGAGCCTGCGCAGTGCTTGTGTAGGAGCGCGCTCGCGCGCGATGCTTTTCCCTAATGCAGGAAAAGCTTTTCGGTAATCCGCGTAAGCGGCTTTTCAAGGAAGTTGTTCACCCGCGCCGGTAGATCCAGCGGCCGCAGAAGCATCTTCACCGTCATCTCCGCCGGGATATGCCGCTTCAACATGCCTTCTGCCTTGGTCGTCACGCGGCGGAATTCCGCATCGTCGTGGGCCTTGTCCGGGTAGCGCGTGTTGAACACGTGGCGCAGCGCGATATCGCTGTCCTCGTTCTTGATCTCGCTCAGGCGCTTGAGCAGCGTACGCAACGTGCTGAACCGGCTGATCCGGTCGCGCTCGCGGTAAATGCGGAACGCCTGGTAGAAGTGCTTGTAGTGCCGCACCTCATCGCTCTTGATGCGGTTGGTGAGGTCGCGCAATACCGGCTCGTCCGTCACATCGTTGAGCGCACGGTAGAGGCTGGCCGTGCCGGTCTCTACCACGCAGCGCGCGGCCAGCTCCAGGCCACGGTTGGGCTCCAGCTCTTCGGCCGTACAGACCGAGCCGTAATGGGCGAAGAACGCCTTGAACCCGGTATCCCAATCGAACTCGGGCCATACATGGCGCACGTAGGCCGCCAGCGCGCGACCGTGCTGGAGCTCTTCGTGTTCCCAGTGGTCGCGCAGCCACCCCTGGAGTTCATCGTCGCCCGCGAAATGGTCGACGAGGTTGTGCGTGTAAAGGTCAGAGCCGCTTTCGACGAACGACGAGCTGCACAGTAGAAAAAAAAGGTCTTCGTTTTCCCGGACTTTCGAGACGTCGATCTGCGAAAAGTCCAATGATTCGAGCGTCCATGGCAAGGTGGCAACGTAGCTCACTGCTGGTGTTCCTCGATCGCTTATCCAGGTCGCCCTCTGGGGGGCGTCTGACCGAATTGTGACAAAGCCACGGCAACGTGGCTATTGGATCAAAATGCCGCGGGCCCTAGCGGACCACCGTGACCGGCACCCGGGCCTTGGCCAGGACATCCGTGGAGGTGGATCCGACCAGCCAGCGGGCCAGGGCACCCCGCTCGGTGTGGCCGATCACGATGTGGTCGGCCCCGTTCTGGGCCACATAGGTGAGCAACGCATCCCCCGGGCTGCCGTGGACAAGCTGCACATCGACCTCGACCCCAGGGCTGGCCTTGAGCCCGGCAAGCTCCGCCTGGATGGCGGCCAGGCGCTCGCGGGCGTTGTCCGCCATCATCAGGGCGGCGGTATCGGCGCCGTTTTCCATCTGGTAGACCGAAACCACCGAGACCCGGGCGCCGGAGCAGGCCCCCAGTTCCAGGGCGAAAAGGTAGGCGCGGCGGGCCGTTTCCGAGCCGTCGTACCCCACGAGGACATGCTTGGGCATGGTGGCGCTCCCTGTTTCATGAGACTTGGGCTGATGTTAGGCCGGTGGCGCGTTCGCGGCGAGTGGATTCACGGCCGGTCCACCAAACCGTTTCATTCCTGAACAGCCCGACGGGGCCTCCGTGTTTCTTCACATTCGTGAGTGGAGAATCCCTCCACCGCAGTTCCTGCCACCAAACACACACGGAGAACCCCAATGATCAAGCGCATTACCGGAATGGCTGTCCTGGCTCTGGCGGCAGCAGGGGCTTTCGCGGCCCAGCCGGCCCAGGCGGCGGAAGCGGCGACCAAGTGCCACATGACGTTCAGCACCTCGGGCTGGGCGGCGATCTACAAGAAGGCCGACGGCCGCGGCCACGTGCGCTGCGATAACGGCCAGAGCGCCGACGTGATCATCCACGTCCGCGGCGGTGGCCTCACCGCCGGCAAGTTCAGCATCGAAGGTGGCAAGGGCGAGTTCACCAACGTCAAGGGCATCAGCGAGATCTACGGCTCGTATGCCAGCGGCGGTGCCAATGCCGGCGTGGTCAAGAGCGCCGAGAGCGCCGCCATGACCAAGGGCGAAGTCTCGCTGGCCGTCACCGGTACGGGCCGCGGCTTCAACCTCGGTGTCGACCTGAGCAGCTTCGAGATCGAGCGCCTGAAGTAATCGATCAGGCTTGCGCGTGATCCAGGGGCGCCCCGGAACGGGCGCCCCTTTTTGTTGCCAGCCCCATCGCGCGCAAGCGCGCTCCTGCAACAGCCGGGCGGCGTCGCAACCTTTGCGGTGCGGCGAGTACACTCACGCGATCCCACCCACTGAGGTTGCCTCCCCATGCGCCGTTTCCTTAGCCTCGTCGCCCTCTGCCTCGTCACCGCCACGGCCTGGGCCGCTGCCCCCGTCGAAGGCGACAAGGCCCCCGATTTCAAGCTGCAGGACCAGAATGGCAAGTGGCACACCCTGGATACCGAAAAGGGCCAGTGGCTGGTGCTCTACTTCTACCCGAAGGATTTTACGGCCGGCTGCACCACCGAGGTGTGCACCTACCGTGATGACACGGCCAAGCTGCACAAGGCCGGCGCCCAGGTGCTGGGTGTGAGCCTCGATGACGTGAAGTCGCACGCCGAGTTCGCCGCGAAGTACCACGTGCCGTTCCCGCTGTTGTCCGATGCCGACAGCGCCGTCGCCACGTCGTATGGCGTGCTCACCGAAAAGATGGGCATGAAGTACGCCCGTCGCGAAACCTTCCTGATCGATCCCAGCGGCAAGATCGTCAAGGTGTACAAGGACGTGGACCCGGAAAAGAACTCCGGCCAGGTGCTTGCTGACATCGCCGCCCTGAAGGCCAAGGGCGCCTGAGCGTGTTCGAAGCTAAAAAGGGCCCGGGCCAGGGCCGTCCGTTCGCGCCCTGGCGCATCGTCGTGTGGCTGGAGATGTTGCTGGCCGCCGTGGGTTTCGTAATCAACGGCTATGCGGCCGTCGTGATCGGCCAGGCGGTGATCGCCATGTCCGATGCCGTCGCCGCCGATATGAACCCGAAGATCGCCCTGGCCTGGTCTATCGGCTATGCCGTGGCCGCTTTCATCACCATGGCCATCGCGCTTTCCACGCTGCGCTGGCGCGAACGCGCCCGTGGCGTGATGCGGGTCATCGCTGTCCTGCTTGCCGTCTGGGCCGCGTGGACCGCGTGGATCGCGTTCGGCCAATGGCAACAACTGGGCGTGGTGCTGGGCCAGGCCGGGCTTCCGCCCGACCTGCTCGCTGCGGGTACCAAGCATCGCAACATCCTGTTCGTCGGCTTGCTGCTGAAGGCGGTGTCGGTACCGGTGTTGGCGTGGCTATCGTGGGTGCTGGGTACGCTGCGGGTTCGCCAGCAGTTCGCCGCCCCCATCCTGTGATGGTTCAGCGGGCATTCGCCCGGCCAGCGGTATCGAAGGGCTTTCGACCTGGACCGCCGATGACCGCACGCCTGTTCGCCCTGGCTGTCGCCGCCTGCTTTGCGGGCGGCGCGGCTGCCCAGGACCTGGGCACCACCTGCAACCTGGCCAGTACGTACGACCTCACGGTACGCCCCGACAGCCTGTCCTTCGACCGCGCCGACGTGGCCCCGAAGAGTGTGCGCATGCACGACGGCAGCCTCAGCACCGATGGGCGCGCCGTGACATTGCGGCCCGATGAGCAGGATCGGGTCTCCCTGTTCGAGGCCAATGTCCGTGCCCTGCTGCCCAAGGTGAAAGGTATCGCCAGCGATGGTGTGGATATCGCCGCCCGGGCCGTACGCCAGGAAGCGGCCACTGCCGCCCCGGGTGCGGCGGCCAGTGGTGAGCTGGACCGGGTGCTTAATGCCCGTGTGGCCGACATCAAGCGCCGTATCGCCGCCAGCCAGAGCACCCGCGACTGGCAGGAGGACGCCATGCGCGAATATGCCCAGGAAATCGTCTCGGACATCATGCCGTTGCTTACCCAGGACGTGGGTAGCGAGGCCATGCAGCTGGCCATGAACGGCGACTTGCAGGGCGCCGCGGATCTGCGTGACCGGGTCAGCTCGGTGTCCACGGGGGCCCAGGGCAGGGTGGCCGCCAAGGTCACGGCGGCCCTCAGGCCGCGAGTGCAGGCCCTCTGCCCGCAGGTTCGCCAGCTCGGAGAACTGCAGTCGGGCCTTCATGACGCCTCGGGTCGCCCCCTACTCCTGTTGGAGACCGGTGGATGACCGGCGGATAACCCGCCCGCGTCTCCGTTTAGGGGAGGCTAAGTCCGGCAGCGCTAACGTTTCACCATGGAACGCAGTTCGATCCGAGTCGTGAATGGCCTCATCCGCCGAGTCATTGCGGATCGTGACCTGTATGAACAGGCGGCCCGGGGCGTGCGGGAGCCCGGCCTGAAAGCGATCCTCAAAGAATCGGCCGAGTCCCTCACCACCATCGCCGGCGACCTGCAGGCATCGGTGGAGGCCACCGGCGGCCGGCCTGCCCGCGCTGGGGGACCCATGAGCGGTGTTCGCCGCACCATGATGGAAGCCTCGGTCAAGCTCTCCAGCGATCCCGATGTCACCTACATCCGCACCCTGGAACAGATGGAGCGCCGCCTGCTCGATGTCTTCCTGCGCCTCGAGGCCTCCTCAAGCGATCGCGCCATCATCGGCCGGCACATCGCCCGCCTGCGCCTGCTGCACCTGGATATGACCAACCTGGGTGGCGCCACCGGCCGCTGACCCGTCGCATCGTCCGTGTTCCCATTTACGTAAACGTGCCTGTTTACGTAAAACTGTAGGAGCGTGCTTGCACGCGAAAAGCCAACGAAGCGGTTAAGCCGCAGCCCGCAGCTCTCTCAACGCCCGATGCAACCCCGCATCCGCCGTCACCCTCACGGGAACGGGCGCAATCAACGTCTCCCGATCAGCAAAGAAATTCGCGAACGCGATCGCATCCGCTTCATCTTCGCGCACGCCAATCTGCGTGCCGTCGCGAAAGATACCCCAGGCATTACCGAGGGCGGCGATGTGATATTCGATGAATTGCCCGCTCATATGCTTGAATCCTTTGTGCGCTCGTTACAGCATCACGAGCGCCGCAGGCAAAAGAAATCAGACTAGTCTGAAAAATCGCCGCAATCGTTGAGGCGATTCGTAGGTGATCGTCGTCACGTCATGCATTAGCGGCATGTTTGCCGTGAGAGGTATGCGTTTGCGCTACTCTCCGCGCTCTCCACGCATTGGGCTCACGGAGGGCAGCCGAATCCATGCATCTGCGAACGATCATTGCCGACGATCATCCGGTCGTACTCATGGGTACGCGTGCGGCCCTGGAGGCTGCCGGCATCGAAGTCATTGGCGAGGCCGCCAATGGCGACCACTTGCTCGACCTGCTGGCGACGCGTCCATGCGATGTCATTGTCACGGACTTCTCGATGCCGGGTGGTCGGCATGGGGATGGTTTGCTGCTCCTGGATACGATTCGTCGTCGTTATCCGCGCCTGCCCATCGTGGTCCTCACCATGGTTACGAACACGGCGGTGCTGCAGACCATGCGTGCCCGCGGAGCATCGTGCCTGTGTGACAAGCGTGCGCCGTTGCGTGAAGTGGCCGTAGCCATTCGCCACGCCGTCGCGGGGCGGACCTTCCTGAGCGACACCATCCGGCAGCAGTTCGATGAGTACTACGTGGAGAACCCACTGTCCGACGTGCATCTTTCCGCGCGCGAGATCGAAGTGGTCCGGCTTTATGTGGGCGGCATGTCGATCACCCAGATCGCCGACCGCCTGAGCCGCAGCGTGAAAACGGTGAGCCGGCAGAAGCGCGATGCGATGCGCAAGCTGGGCATCGACCACGATAGCCGCCTTTCCGAGTACGCCCGGGAGCGCGGCCTCGCGTCCTGACCCTGCCGGAAGTCAGGGGGTGACCATCTGCCCATGCAATCGGGCCTGGGTAGGCTTAAACCATAGGGGCGCCGCGGGCATCAGAGCCAGCGACCACCTTGGGGAGAAGGACCATGCGCCACCTGTTCGCCACTGCCGGCCTCGCCGCCGCCCTCGCGCTCAGCGCCGGCGCCGCCAACGCTTCGGGCAACTTCAACTTCAGCACGGATAGCTGCAACCACGATTACGCCACCCCCTACGACGTGGATGTGACCCCGGCGGGGCTCAGCTTCCACCGCACGGACGGTACCCCGGCAAAGATCTTCCTGCACGATGGCGCGCTCAAGGTGGATGGCCGCGATGTGGCGGTATCCGCCGGCGATGCGCAGGCCCTGCGCCGCTACGAGGATACGGTACGCAAGTTGATCCCCGAGGTCGCCGCGGTGTCCCGTGCTGGCGTCTCCATGGGCTTCGACGCCATGACCACGGTGACCATGACCTTTGCCGACGCCGACCAGCGCGAGGCCATCCTGGCCAAGCTGAAGCGCAAGCAGGCACAGGCGCTGAAGGAGATCGACGAGGGGGTGGGTAGCGGCCACTGGTCGTCCGACCGCATGACCGAGACAGTGGCGGGATCGGTCTCCGATTCCGTGGGCGAACTGGTGGGTTCGGTGACCTCTAGTGCGGTGTCGGCGGCGCTGTCCGGCGATAGCACCAAGGTCGAAGCGCTCACCGCCAGGGCCAACGCACTGGACAAGAGCCTTAACCGTGAAATGGACAAGCGCTCGAAGGATCTGGAAGCGCGGGCCAATGGCATTTGCCCGCGCCTGAACGACCTGGCGGACCTTCAGATGGGCTGGAAGATCCGCCTGCCGGATGGCAAGCCGCTCGAGCTGATGACGATCAAGCCGAAGGAAAAGGACGGCAAGAACGTCGCTAGCTTCTGACCCGGCCGATCCATGCCACCACGTTGCGCACCGTATCGTCGTAGAAGGTGCGGTACATCTCTTCGCTGACGTAGCCGATATGTGGCGTGGCGAGCACGTTGGGCAGGCGGCGGAAGGGATGGTCGGCGGCGAGCGGTTCGGGATCGTAGACATCGATCGCCGCACCCGCCAGCTTCCCATGCGTTAGCGCGTCCACCAGTGCGGCCTCATCGACGATGGGGCCGCGCGATGTGTTCACGAGCCGTGCCGTGGGCTTCATCAACGCCAGCTGCACGGCGCCAACAAGCCCGAGCGTGCGCTCGCTGAGGCGTACGTGGATGCTGAGCACATCGGCGCGTGCGAAAAGTACATCCTTCTCTACGCGTTCGACACCGTGTTCTGCAGCCCCTTCGGTTGTGAGGTTCTGGCTCCAGGCGATCACCTTCATGCCGAAGGCCTGGCCAATGCGCGCGACCGCAGAACCGATGCGCCCAAGCCCTAGCAGGCCAAGGGTCTTTCCCGCGAGCTCTACGCCCAGGCCCTGCTGCCATCCCCCGGCACGGACCGACGCCGTCTCGTTGGCGAGGTTGCGCGCCAGGCCGAGGATCGCCGCCCAGGTGAACTCGATCGTCGGCGTCGATGCGTAGTTCGTGTGGACGACCTCAACGTGACGCGTGGCCGCAGCGTCCAGATCGATAGACGCGTTAGCACGGCCGGTCGAGGCAATGAGTTTGAGGCGGGGAAGGGCACCTATGAGGGATGCCGTCATGGCAGTTCGCTCCCGCATCACGCAGACGACATCGAACGGGGCAAGCCGGCGGGCCAGTTCCGCTTCGTCATCGATGTGGTCGTGGAACACGACCACATCCGCAAGGGCATCGACGGGCGACCAGTCAGCCATCTGCCTTGCGACGTGCTGGTAATCATCCAGTACCGCGACGCGGATTCGCTCGTTCATGGTCCGGCTCCTTCAGCGCTTGGGCTGGATGAGATCCCAGCCATTGCCGTAGAGGTCTTCGAACACGACCACGCTGCCATACACTTCGTGGCGCGGTTCCTCGCGGAAGTGCACGCCGTGCGCGAGCATGTGCGCATGGTCCCCTGCGAAGTCGTCCGTCTCGAGGAACAGAAAAACGCGGCCGCCACCCTGCTTGCCCACATGCGCGCGCTGTTCATCGTTGATAGCGCGTGCCAACAGCAACCGCGTACCCTGCGCACCACGCGGCGCAACCGTTACCCAGCGCTTGCCATCGCCCTGCGGCGTATCTTCGATAAGGTCGAAGCGAAGCGCCTTCGTGAAGAAGGCGATGGCGTCGTCGTAGTCGTGGACAAGGAACGCGATAGCGCCGAGTGTGGGCATGGGGGGCTCCGTGGGGACATCGAAGATGCCATTATGCGCCAGCTCGCCGCAGTGCATTCGCCGTCCATGCAAGTCGTTTGCGTTGCACCCACCGATCGGGAAACGCGGCGTTGCCCAATAGGCAACGCCATTTTCCTTGTGCAGGCAACGCGTTGCGGTAACGATGAGCGCTAGCTTCAACGATTAACCGACTGATGCAACTCGCTGCACCTGTAGAACCCCGCCTCGGCTTCCTCGTCGATCCCAATGGACTGTCGGCGACGTGCCGCTCCGATGCTTTCCTGAGCCGCACACTGGCAACGCTAAGGGCGCGCGAGGCGCTCGATGTGCTCGACTACCCCGGTAGCGCGGGCACGTCGCCCATGCTGGTGGCCTATGGCGCCGCCGAGGCGGACTGGGGCCTTCTTCTGAGGGAGTGCCCCGAGCGCGTGGACCGAACGCGCCGCGCACCGGTGGCGACACTGTGTGCGTTGCTGGCCAAGCTGGCGGATCAACGTGACTTTGCCGGTGCGGTATTTGCCGAGGTGGCGCTGGCGCTCAGGGCCGCGCATGCGCCCAGCCGGGTCGATACGGCCGCCTGGCGCGTGCCTGGGGGCCTTGCCCCGTGGCAGAGCGAACGGGCGATGACATGGATGGAGGAGCGACTCGATGCCGCGTTCACTTCTGCGGAAGTTGCAGCGCTTTTTGGTATGTCGGCGGGACACTTCACGCGCGCGTTTCGAATTACCCAAGGCATTTCGCCACGGCAATGGATCCTGCAGCGTCGTGTGGAACGCGCCAAGACGCTGCTGCCTGATACGAGTGTCTCGCTCACTGATGTGGCGTTGATCTGTGGCTTCTCGGAACAAAGCCACTTCACCCGCGTATTCGCCCGATTGGTGGGTATGCCGCCCGGAGCGTGGCGCAGGCGGCTGCACCACGCTTAAGGCCGGTTGCGATCAGAAGCCTTCCAGCACCAGCTTGCCGCGCGCCCGCCCGCTTTCGACCAGCGCGTGGGCCTTGCGCAGGTTCTCGGCCGTGATCTTGCCCATGTGCTCGCCGAGGGTGGTCTTGAGCGTGCCGTCGTCGATCAGCTTCGCGACGTTCGTAAGGATCTCGTGCTGGCGGATCATGTCCTTCGTCTCGAACAATGAGCGGGTAAACATCAGCTCCCAGTGCAGCGAGATGGCCTTGCGCTTCAGCGGCACCACATCCAGTACGTCGGGGTCATCGATCAGGCCCAGCTTCCCTTGCGGCGCGAGCGCTTCGATCAGCTGCGGATAATGCGAGGCCGTGTGGGTCAGGCCTGCCACGTAGCGAACCTGCGGCACGCCGGCCGCGCGGAGGCCTTCAAGTAGCGGCTGGCTGTGATCGATCACGTCGTGAGCACCCAGTTCACGTACCCATTCGCGGGTATCCGCACGGGAAGCGGTGCCAATCACACGCAATGTCGTCAGGCGCGACGCCAGCTGGGTCAGGATGGAGCCGACACCGCCAGCGGCGCCGACGATAAGCAATTCGCCCTCGTCATCGGGCTTCACCTCCAGCCGATCGAACAGAAGTTCCCAGGCGGTGAGCGAAGTGAGCGGCAACGCAGCTGCGTCGCCAAACGAGAGTGATGTCGGCTTCAGGGCGGCGATGCGCTCGTCGACCAGGCCAAACTCGGCGTAGGAGCCGGGGCGCGCGATGGATCCGGCGTACCAGACCTCGTCGCCCGGCTTGAACAGGGTGACCTCCGGGCCAACGGCTTCCACGACGCCGGCGGCGTCCCAGCCGAGGATGCGCGGTGTCTCCGTGGGGCTGCCCCGGCGTAGCTTGGTATCGACAGGGTTCACCGAGACGGCGTGGATGCGGACCAGCAGATCGCGCGGGCCTGGCACCGGTTTGGGGAGCTCCATCTCGACGAGCGAATGCGGGTCGGTGGCGGGCAGGCCGTGCTGGGTATAGACGATGGCTTTCATGAAGGGTCCTTGGGGTGGCCAGGCATGCAGCATCGGCCCTCGACGTTTCCGGAAAAAGCCATAGAATCCGGGAGCACTTATCCGGTTTTCGTAAAAATGATCAAAACCGACGATCTGGCCCTGTTTGTTCGCGCTGCCGCCCTGGGCAGCTTTTCGAGTGCCGCCCGTGAGGCGTCGCTGGCGCCGGGGCAGGTCAGCGTCGCTATCCAGCGCCTGGAAGAGCAGTTGGGCATCCGGCTGTTCGCCCGGTCCACACGTAGCCTGAAGCTGACGGAAGAAGGCGCGCGCTACCTGCCGTATGCTGAAGAGGCGCTCGCGATGCTCCGCGAGGGGCGCGAACAGCTGCAAGGTGAATCTCGCGCACTGCAGGGCACGCTGCGTGTCGCGGCGCCTTCGGATATTGGCCGGAACGTTCTGTTGCCGTGGCTTTCCGACTTTCGTGAACAACACCCCGATCTCGTGCTGAAGGTGTTCCTTTCCGACTCCGTGGCAGATGTGTTCCGCGATCCGGTCGATATTGCGATCCGTTACGGCGTGCCCGACAACGCAAGCTACGTCGCCCTGCCGCTCGCTGCGGACAACCGCCGCGTACTCGTCGCATCGCCTTCGTACATTGCTGAACATGGGCAGCTACGGACGCTCGACGACCTCGTTTCCCATCAGTGCCTGCTCTATTCCCTGAGCGGCAAGACGTACGATCGCTGGATATTCCCCGCGCCCGAAGGACGTCGGCAGATCACCGTGCGCGGTGGCCTGATGTGCGATGACGGTGACGTCGCGCGGCGCTGGGCGGTCGATGGTCGTGGCATTGCGTACAAGTCATGGCTGGATGTGCGCGATGATGTCGTCACAAAACGACTTGATGTCTTGCTGCCTGAACAGCCGGGCGAACTCGCGCCATTAAGCCTCGTATGCCCGCATCGACGCCAGTTTTCACCGGCAGTGCGCGAATTGCATGCGTTGCTTACCGCGCGCCTCGGTGCGATGACAAACGCATTGCATAAACCTGAACGAACGCGCGTTCGTTAAACGCACAAAATTGCGTTGTTGCGTGGGTTCACACATTTGGACGGCCAAATGTGACCTGCGTCATACCCGTGCATGCGCAGGCATCGTAAGTTGCTAGTGCTGATCACTCTGACGCCAGGCAGTGTCTGTGGGGAGCCCGGATGGGGAGCAGGGAGCTCGGCGGAGATCTTTCACTTCGCCCAAGGGAGTTCATTGCATGTCTTGCAGGTTTTCAGCATGGCTCGCGTTAGCGAGCCTGACGGCAGGTTGCGCCCTGTCGTTACCCATCGCCGCGGCCGATTTCAGTACATCGGTGAAATCCGCGGCCAATCCGGCGACACCTCGCCTCACTACCAACATCAGCGGTGCCAGCAACGCCACGCTGGCCGGCTCTCGTCCGCGCCAGGCTCTGGCCGCGAAGGACGCTGGCGCCGTGCCGGCGAGCCAGGCCATCAGCAATATCACCCTGGTGCTCAAGCGCGACGACGACCATGAAAAGGCCTTTCGCACGCTGCTGGCCCGGCAGACCAACCCGGCATCACCCGACTTCCACCAGTGGCTTACTGGCAAACAGATCGGCGAGCGCTTCGGGCCATCCACCCAGGATGTACAGACACTGCGCCAGTGGCTGCAGGGCCAGGGGCTGACGGTCAACAGTGTTTCTCAGGATCGCATGCGCGTATCCGTGTCGGGCAATGCATCGGCCGTGGCGAAGGCGTTTGCCACCGAGATCCATGCGTACCAGGCCGATGGCAAGCAACACTTTGCCAATACAACCGACGCACGCGTTCCGTCTGCCCTGGCACCCATCGTCCAGGGTGTATCGCTTCATAACTTCTTCCCGGTACCGCAGCACACCGCGATCGCCAAGGCACGCTTCGATAGCAAGCACGGCAAGTGGAGCACCGCGGCGGCCGACAACCCGGATTTTACCGTACCGCCGGGCACCACCGATCCGAACACCACGTATGACATGGTGCCGGCTGACTTCAACACCGTGTACAACGTGAAGCCGCTCTGGCAACGCGATACACCGGTGCGTGGCGCGGGGCAGAGCATCGTGGTGCTGGAACGCACCAATGTGCAGCCGGACGATGTGGCGCACTTCCGTGCTGCCTTCCTGCCCAACGATGCACGGGGCACGTTCGCCATCCAGCATCCCAGCGGCGCGGAAGGAGCGCCTTGTACCGATCCCGGCCTGAATGGCGATGAGGGCGAAGCCGCGCTCGATGCCGAGTGGGCAGGTGCAGCCGCGCCCGATGCGGACATTGTCCTGGCATCGTGTGCCGACTCCGGCGCAACCTTCGGCCCGTTCATGGCGGCCGCGCGCCTGCTGGATACGACGACGGGCCTGCCGCCGCCGATCTGGAGCCTCAGCTACGGCGCGTGTGAGAGTGCCGACGCGTCAGACGCGTATCTCGCCGACATCCTCTGGTCGTCGGCGGCTGCGCAGGGTGTGACCGTGTATGTGTCGTCGGGGGATGGCGGTTCCACCCAGTGTGACCAGGGCGCGCTGTTCTGGTCGCAGAATGGCGCGGCGATCAACGGCCTCGCCTCGTCGACCTCGGCCGTGGCTATCGGTGGCACCGACTTCAACGACCGCGGCAAGGAGTCGACTTACTGGACCGCGACCAACCTGCCGAAGTACCAGTCGGCCGTGACCTATATCCCGGAGATGACCTGGAACAACAGCTGCGCCAGCAGCCATCTGTACACCTTGCTCGGCTATCAGGACGGCATCACGGCCTGTAACGACGACCAGGGCCGCGGCGCGGACTTCCTGCAGGTCGGTGGTGGCGGTGGTGGTCCCAGTACGTTGTTCGCCCAGCCGGAAGCGCAGATCGGTATCCACGGTTCCACTAATCACACCTCGCGCACCATCCCGGATATCTCGTTGTTCTCGGCGAACGGTATCTATGGCCACGCGCTGGTGTTCTGCATGTCCGATACCGACAACGGCGGTACGGCCTGCGATTTCCGCGACCCGGATGCGGTGTTCGCCAACTCCGCGGGCGGCACCTCGTTCGCTGCACCGGCCATGGCAGGCGTGCAGGCGCTGCTCAACCAGGTCAATGGCGACCGCGTGGGCAACCCGCTTCCGGCGTTCTACGGCATCGCGGCGCGCCAGTTCGGTACGGTGGGTTCGCCGAACAACACGGTGCTTACCGCGTGCAACGCCAGCAACGGCAACACCATCGCTTCCACCTGCGTGTTCAACAACGTGACCGAAGGCGACATCGTGCAGCCGTGCGCGGCAGGCTCGGTGAACTGCGATAGCGGCACGAAGCTCAACAACGTGGTGGGTATCGTGGAAGGCGGCGACACCACCACGCACACGCTGGTGCCGGCGTGGAAGACCAACGTGGGCTACAGCATGGCCACGGGCCTGGGCTCGATCAACGCAGCCAACCTGGCCGATGCGGTGAAAGCATGGAGTGCCCCGGCCAAGCGGAACTACGCCGTGCCGGCGGACTTCCTCTCGTTGAACAACCTGTTCACCAACGATGGCTATAGCGACTTCGCGTATGTCGATGGCGGCATGCTGCACTCCGTGTCCATGAAGGGCGCCGTGAGCCTGTATGACCAGGCCCAGGCGATCGATCCGTCGCTCACCGTGGTGGGTTATGGCGATGTGGTGCCGGGTCTCGACGCGCTCTCGCTGAAGTCCGGCGAGCTGTTGTTGATGGATGCGAACCACAAGCTCAACGTGTGGGTCTCGACCGGGACCGGCGGCTACTTCACCTTCGTGGTGAACCGCGATATCCCGGCGAGCTGGAAGCTGCTGGGTGTGGGTGTGCACGATGCCAGTGGCGTGCAGAAGCTGGTGTGGTTCGATACGGCTACCTCGCAAATCGTCTGGTGGGCGCTGGACCTGGATCCGGTCACCCAGAACGACATCATCGTGACCGGCCAGTCGTGGCCGAAGCAGGGCATCGCCGGCGGCGTGCCAGTGCTGGCCGATGTGGATGGCGACGGCTACACGGATATCGTATGGACCCGCAACAGCTCCACCGGCACCGCGGTATGGGTAGATGATCGTCGCGATGGCTATGTCTCGCACGCACTACCGGATCACCCGGCCGGTGCGGTGCTGCAAGGCGTGGGCGATGTCGATGGCAATGGCACCACGGACCTGATCTGGACGAACGCCGCAGGTACGCAGCTTACGTGGTGGACCATGCAGGGCTTCGCCGTGACCGGCCAGAAGAGCCAGGCCATTCCGGCGGGTGCTTCGCTGGCAGGTATCGGTGATTACGACGGCGACGGCATTGCCGACATCCTGTGGCGTGGTGCAAACAATCGCCTTGTGGATTGGCAGGGCACGGGTAGCGGCTTCGCTGCTGCGAACGTGGCCGATGCGTTTGGTACGCCGTTGGCGTTGACTACGACGGCGACGGTTCCGGCTAACCGGTTCCAGGGGAGCAGGCGGTTGGCGACGAAGTAACGCTTCTGTCTCATACGGAACGGCCGGGATCATTCCCGGCCGTTATGCAGTAACCCATAGTTTGGCGGCGAAATAACCCATAGTTTGGCGAACGGACCTTGTAGTCAGTTCTACGGCGAATCGGGGCTTTGCGTTCACTTTTGATCGCGCCCGGTTCGCATATGGGCGTTAGCCGCGCGGGCTGGCGATTTTGGAGTGGGTGAGAACGTGGCCCACCTCATACGGTAGGTCTTGTCTCAAGAGCGGCCTCGAGAGAGTGCGCCATCAGAATCCGGTCCGGCCGGATACTCCAAGCGCGAACGCCGTTTGGAAAGGCCGAAAGCCCTACGATCACCGCAAGGGGCCATTCGACAAGGGTCCGGTGGCGCTCACCAAATGCGCGGAATGAATGAATGTCCTGCATTGAGGGCGCAGGCACGTCCTCTGGGTGGGTGTGCCAGTGGCCGATCAGCCTTAACCCTACGCAGTTAGCCGACCGGATCTCGGCTTCGCACCGGCCCGGATCAAGGTCCAGCGAGTATCGCGCACTCTTATCTCGAACGTGGGGAGGCGTGGCGCGTGCGAGCACGACACCTCGCGGATCGTCAAGGCTGACGAAAAGGAGGCCGCCGCGCTCGCGCTTTGCCCCGGTCTGACGATTTTTGCAAAGCAACTGAGCGACACTATCGAGAACAAGCAATTGAGTATTCAGGAGGTCAGGCCACTGCCAGGTCCAAGCCACGGCGTCGCAAGTCATGTTGGCCAAGGCAGCGTCCCCGCCATGCCTCGTACTACCTCTGGAGAGGCTGGTCCTTCGTAGTGTCCACCCAGTGAGGCGATGTCTGAGACATCGTTGAGTGTGTAGTTCCAGGTAGCCGATGGTGATGGCCTAGTGAGCACGTCGATGGTCACCTGTACCGCCAAGTTGGCGACTACGTTGAGTCGATTTGCTGCGCCCGGCAAGAAGCTCGCTCCGCAAGCCGGTAATGGGATTAGCCCATCATCGGGCCATTTGGAAAAGGTTCGAAGGAAACGACCTTGGTGATCGAAAAGGTGTTCTCCCGACGGTCCGGAGGCGGGAGACGAAATAACGTGGCCGACTCGTGCATGTGGCTCGCTCCAAGTTTGTATCAACGCCTAGGTCGATCCATCTTGATGCAGGCGCCATAGGAAGAGTTCGGATGGCCAGTCGGCGGTGGTGACTAGAACCACATCTGCCTGGAGCAACTCATCAATGAGTGCCTTGGAGGTAGATTGAACACGTCGAAAGCCTTACACCCATTACGACAGGGCGGATCGATATCAGCGACGATATTCGCCTGACGCCTGACGACACACGCATGGTGGTCGGCACCGGCAACCTCTCCGTCGGTGCGGCGACGGGGGTAGTGCAGGGACCGCAGGCTGGCTCGATCGCGACCCAGCGCGGCTTCGCCGGTAGCGTGACCGGTTCGCCGGTCCTATCGGCCGCGAATCCGGCCGGATCGTTACTCGGAAGCGGACAACGCCATGTGGAACGCCGGCCTGGACGCATCGACGCAATTCCGCGCTGATCAGGCTGACCTTGTGGCGGTGTCAGCCCGCCGCGAAGCGTTGGCGGCCCACGAGTCCGTCCAAAACGCCCAGATTCAACGCGTGCTTCAGTCCGACGCCACGCAATTTGTTCTGCTGCAAGCATCGCTTGCGGCGGGCGGTGGGTTCGCCGCTCTTGCCGCCGTTTCGCCAATGGCGGCCCTCGCGCTGAATAGCGTAGGCACAGCCCATGGCGTAAACTCGATCGCCGACGGGTACTACTCCGGGAGCAAACTGCAGTTCGGCCTTGGCGTGGTTGAGGCGGGTTTGAGTCTATTCGGCCTGGGCGCGGTGACGAAGGCGCTGGGCAGGACCGAGACCTTGACCGCGGCGGCATGGAATCCGGAGTGGGTCAACGGGCCCCAGTTAACCAGGCCGGTGGCTGAGCCGGAAGTGGTTCCAAACGAAGCAAACGTAGGTGGCGTGGTTGTTGATGCAGAAACACTTGCGGCACGGCAGGCGACCGCCAATGCGTATTACAAGACGCTGGGTTGGGACGACGACCGAATCGCCTCACACATGGGTGGCATCGATTTCTCACAACCAGTCGAAGTTGTTACGTTGCCCGGGGGGCTCAAAGGTTGTGCAGTATCAAATTCCAGGCAGTCCGGTTGGCGGGTATTTCGCTCCCGTTGGGACGCCTGCGGAGGCAATTGGCATCAGCTCAGTGGGGCGCAAACCCATCATTTATGTTACGACCGAGGACGCCTCTGTTCTCCGTTCGACGGCAGCGGATACTTCCGGAAAATTGAGTCTTCCAGAATTGGCGCGTGGAACTGGTGGCGGCACTCAATACTTCACGAACAACCGTAATGTCTTTGAACCCTTTGGAGGCTGAGCTGTGGCCATTGAACTGATTCCAGGCTCTTCATATCAATTGACGAACGAAACCAAGATCGGTCGTTGTGAATTTCGTAAGGATGAAATTGTTGTTTTCACCAGTGGTGGATACAGCCCGTACGACGACTGCTACATCTATCACTTTGTAAGCGGGGCTGGTGAGAAGCGCGCATGCGCGTGTCAGGTCCCACTCACGGAAGGCGAGTTGGAAGTGTTTGAACTGGTTTTATAAGATTGGCGGCGGCAATGCACGCCCGCTCCAAGCGGGCGTTTTGTTGTTCCAAACACGACAGCAGATGCTTTGGGTCCGCCGACACCTCGCGGTGACGTGTCATCAGAATTTACCAAGGAGTCGTTGGGCGGTGGTGCTGTTCAATATCGGTACCTCGATCCGACGGGGGACGGTGGTCACGGTTTGATCATGGCTATCGATTCAGAAGGAACACTCGGCTTCGAGATACGCGCTGAAGGGGGTGCGGCGACACTCGGGACGGGCACTGACATGTTTGCCAGTGGCATGCAGAGGCTTAGCGCCGATGGCGTCCAGGTGAATGCGATTCGTGGCTATTGGATTGAAGACTCCGGTAGCTTGCGCGCCGACAGCCCGATTCGTAGAACAGCTTTGCCAGCGGAAAACTGACGCCCACCGACAGCGCACTCATGTCCAGGATAATGTCGGTAATGTCGGTCAGATCGACATTATTAAGTCTGGCGGCCGCCTCACGGCCGGCGATAACGTTTGTCTCATCGTCGGAGAAAATCTGGATTTGAAGCTGCGTCGCCGCGTAGAACAGATTGGCGCGCTGCTTGAATGACCCGAGGTCCGCGTTGGAGGGAATCCAATGGATCATGTACTGGGCGTTTCTCACCGAGGCGCAGCAGTTCGCAGAGGACTTCAACCAGGCTAAAGGACATGAGGACGTCTTGACCGGAGACCTGTCCGGCACAGTGCGAAAGCAGCTCAGGGGATGGGCCATGCCCCGCTTGAAGGAACCGGGGTTCCCATGGCGATGATCGACGAAGAACTCATCCTCTCACGAGCCCAGTTCGCCGTGGAGGCAATGGCCATTGGTCAGTCCTTGCTAGACCGTGACGTTCAAGCGGCAGGCTTTCGCACGCACTTGATATTGGCTCACGCGAGCCAACAGGGATACGAAGGCGTAATGCATGCCGCGCGACTTGTCGCGGCACCGCTGAAAGGCGCTGGGACCGTCATTATCCCCGGCATCGGCCGAGCGCTGCTAAATCTTTCTGATGCTATTGACGCCATTTGAGAAGCAGGTGGCCGGAAAATGCCGCCGCTAGCATGGGGGCCGCGCAGGCACGGATCTGGATAGCGGGAAGGCGACTATTCGGTCAGTGCTTTAATGGTGGCACTTGAGCGTCGGTAGTCTCGGTACCAGTTGCGTTTCGCCCATAGTTTGCGCGTCCGTGACGAAGCTGCCTAATTAATGCATGTAGATCAGGGGTGTAGTTGGCGTTATCGCTACGTAAGCGCCAACCTTTGCGTGAATTCGCTCATAGTTTGGCGATCACGCCAAACTATTGGTTATTGCATACGTTCTCGTTTCTCACACCCTCGACCGGCAAGAACTTTCGAAGCCTAACTTGCAAGTTTACCTTGCAATCGGCCGAGCGCGGCCTTAGTTTGATGGCATGCCCAAGCCGTCGCCATCGCCCGTCGACATCGCCGCCAGTGACCTGCTCACCGCGTGCGGCCTGCTGGTGCGCCGAGTGCGCGCCGAATCCAACAACCTTGGCCTGACCTGGTCGCAGGCGGCTGTGCTGGCGCGGCTGGAGGCCTCCGGGCCTACGTCTACCGCCGATCTCGCACGCGCCGAGGCAGTGAAGCCGCAATCGATGGGCGTCACGCTGGCGACCATGGAGCAGGATGGGTTGGTGGCGCGTGAGGCGCACCCGACGGATGGTCGGCAGTTCCTTTATGCGTTGACCGAGGAAGGCATCGAGGCGCGGCGCCGGGTGAAGGCGGCGAAGCACGCCTGGCTGTCCGAGGCGATCTCGCGGATGTCGCCGCATGACCGCGATGACCTGGCCGTCGCCGCACGGGTGATCCGGAATCTGGCCGAAACGAGCACGCAGGATCCGGCGTGACCACGGCCGCTGGCAGCGCTGTCGCTGCCAATCCCTTCGGCGTGCGCTTCCTTTTGCCGCTCGCGCTCGGTTCCTGCCTTAATCCCATCAACTCCACGATGATCGCCACGGCCCTGGTGCCGATTGCGACGGAGTTCCACGCGAGTGTCGCGCAGACGGGTTGGCTCATTGCGGCGCTGTACCTGGTGTGTGCCGTCGCGCAGCCCACGCTGGGGCGCATCGCGGACCTCGTCGGCGCACGTCGCGTCTACCTCGCATCGCTCGTGCTGGTGATGATCGCTGGTGTCGCCGGACGCATCGCGCCGTCGCTCGGCTGGCTGGTGGTCGTGCGCATGTTGCTCGGTATAGGTACCTCGGGCGCTTACCCTTCAGCCATGCGCTTGTTCCGCGAGCGCGCCGACGCGACAGGAAGCCCGCCGCCACGTACGGCGATGGGGCTGCTTTCGCTGATGGGTGTCGCGACGGCGGCTGTCGGCCCGGTGCTCGGTGGCGTACTTACCGGTGCATTCGGCTGGCATGCGATCTTTACCGTGAACGTTCCGCTGGCGCTGGTCACGTTGCTCCTGGTGCTTGCGTGGATCCCGAAGGATCCGCCGCGCAACGAACGACGCTCGTTGTGGAAGGAGCTGGATGTCGCCGGTATCGGGCTGTTCTCTGGCGTGTTGCTTGCGTTGATGGTTTTCCTGCTCGATATCGATCACCCACGCTGGATAGCGCTGCCTGTTGCCGCGGTGTGCGCCGGTCTGCTGGCGTGGCATTCATTGCGCCGTGCCGATCCGTTCATCGATCTGCGCATGCTGGCGAAGCACAAGCCGCTCAGCATCACCTACCTGCGCGCGACCCTCGCATTCACCGTTGTCTACTGCGTGTTTTATGGTTTCGCGCAGTGGGTGGAAGGCGCTGGCGGCTATTCGGCGGCACAGGCCGGTATCGCTACCTTGCCGCTATCGATCCTTGCGGGGGTCGGCTCCATCGCGGGCGCGCGTACCCAAGGGCTCCGTGGCCCGTTCCTGCTTGCGTTTGCATGCTCCATCGCGGGTGCCATCGCCTTGCTATGTATCGATGCCGCATCGCCGTTGTGGCTGATGGCGGCGGCCGTGGCGGCGTTCGGCATTCCGCAGGGACTGGTGTCCGTTACCACCCAGGCCGCGGTGTACATCCAGGCGCCGCCGGGGCAGATCGGCACGGCATCGGGCCTGCAGCGCACCTTCTCCTATGTCGGTGCGATGGCCGCGACAGCGGTGATCGGCGCCTGCTACGGCCACCAGCCCACGGATCACGGCTTGCACGCCCTGGCTGCCGCCATGGCGGGTGTCTCCGCGCTTCTGCTCATCGCCACTCTTTTCGACCGCACGCTGCCGCGTGCGGGTGACGTTTCCAAACCCCACTCCTGAAGGAGCATCCCCATGGCACTTACCCAACTCGACGCCAACGCCGCGCTGATCGTGATCGACCTGCAGCAGGGCATCGTCAACCTTCCCGTCGCGTCGCCGGCGGCGCCTGTCGTGGCGAAGGCCGCTTCGATCGCCCGCGCTTTCCGCGAGACGAAGCGTCCCGTCGTGCTCGTGAACGTGGATGCCGGCGCCCCGGGCCGCACCGACGGCGGTATCGCGCAGGTCCCTCAGGATCCGTCGTTCAAGGCGTTTGTCCCGGAACTCGAGCAGGCGCCGACCGACCATGTCGTCACCAAGAAGCGCTGGGGCGCGTTCCAGACCACCGACCTCGACCGGACGCTGCGCGGCCTGAACGTGGAGCAGGTCGTGATCCTCGGCATCGCCACCAGCATCGGTGTGGAATCGACGGCGCGCTATGCCAGCGAGCTGGGTTACAACGTGGTGCTCGTTACCGATGCCATGGCCGACCTGAAGGCTGATGCGCACGAGAACAGCATCAAGAACATCTTCCCGCGCCTTGGCGAAACGACGTCGACGGAAGAAATCCTCGCGACGATCGGCTAAACGATGTCGATGTAGGAGCGCGCTTGCGCGCGATCCGGGGTATCGAAGGCGCCGCGTTTCGCGAGGTCATGTCGCACACCTGAATCGCGCGCAAGCGCGCTCCTACAGGGGCTATCGATGAGCTAGTGGGTCATCGTCCTCAGTGGACGAAAGGCCGTGGCCGATGCCGATGCCTGCGCCTGCGCCCGCGCCGGCGGCCATTCCACCGCCCATGCCACCGCCGCCCATCCCGCCACCGCCACCGCCACCGCCACCGCCTTTTCCGCCACCCCCTTCACCCGCACCGCCACCGCCCTTGCCACCCTGGCCGGCCGTACGCGCGGGGCCCTGCCTGGGGATGGGCACACTTGCGGGAATGGGATCGAGATCGAGCACTTCGCGGATGAAGTCGCGCAGTGAGATCACCAGCTCGTCGGTATGGATCGGGCGACCGGCGACGAGCTCATTGGCGGCGCGCGCCGCGAGCTCCACCTGTTTCTCCGTGCCCAGCAGCACGATGTCTGACAGCGCTGCCTCCACCGCGTCACGTACGCGCCGGGCCCGGTCATTGCCGGAAGCCGCGGACAGCAGCAGCGCCGCGGCAGGATCGCCCTCGCCACGCTCGCGCAATTGCCGCAGATGGGTCGGATCGACCGCGAGGTTCCCGGTGAACGATCCGCCTAGTGTCTTATAGGCCGCGATCAGCGTCCGCAGCCGCTCATTGATCTGCCGGTTCGCCCGCTCGCGCCGCTGCTGCACGGTTTGCATGGCCAGCAGGCGGATGCCGACGCCGATCAGGGTGATGATGGCGAGCCCCACCAGCGTGGAGAGCAGGCCCTGCCAGGAACTGAAGTCGAGGTTGCGCATGCGGGGCATCCTGTCGCCCGGCGGGCGAAATCAGTGTGAGCAGGGTAGGGCAGGAGGAGGCTAGAATGGCAGGCCCCACCCCCGATTCAGACCCGGCAGGCCCCGCCATGCTCCTCATGATCGACAACTACGACTCCTTTACCTTCAACCTCGTGCAGTACCTCGGCGAGCTGGGGCAGGAGGTCAAGGTCGTACGGAACGATGCGCTGACGGTGGCCGATATCCGGGCCCTGAAGCCCTCGCGGATCATGATTTCGCCGGGGCCGGGCACGCCGGATGATTCGGGCGTCTCGCTCGATATCCTGAAAGAACTGGCCGGCGAGTTGCCCATCTTTGGCGTTTGCCTGGGCCACCAGGCCATCGGCCAGGTGTTTGGCGGCAAGGTCATCCGGGCGCGCGAGATCATGCACGGCAAGACCTCCCCGGTGAAGCACCTGGGCAAGGGCGTGTTCGCCGGCCTGCCCAATCCGTTCGAGGCGACCCGCTACCACTCGCTGGTGGTCGAAAAGGATTCGGTGCCCGATTGCCTGGAAGTCACCGCCTGGACCGAGCGCGAGGATGGCTCCATCGACGAGATCATGGGCCTGCGCCACCGCACGCTCGATATCGAGGGCGTGCAGTTCCACCCCGAGTCGATCCTTACCCAGCACGGCCACGACCTGCTGCGTAACTTCCTTGGCATGCCGCTGCCGCTCGCCGCCTGATCCACGCCCTGGGACGTTCCATGCCGATTACCCCTTCCGAGGCGCTCCAGCGCACTATCGAACACCGCGAGATCTTCCATGACGAGATGATCGAGCTGATGCACCAGATCATGCGCGGTGACGTGAGTCCGCTCATGACGGCGGCCATCCTGACCGGCCTGCGGGTGAAGAAGGAAACGGTGGGCGAGATCACCGGCGCGGCGCGCGTTATGCGCGACCTCTCCGCGAAGGTGGAAGCCACGCCGCACCCGCATTTCATCGATATCGTGGGCACCGGTGGCGATGGCGCCTCGTCGTTCAATATCTCCACGGCCTCCATGTTTGTCGCTGCGGCAGCCGGCGCGCGCGTGGCCAAGCACGGTGGCCGTAGCGTCTCGTCCAAGTCGGGCAGCGCCGATGTGCTCGAGGCGCTGGGCGCCCGCATCGAACTGCTGCCGGCCCAGGTGGCCGTGTGCATGGACGAGGTCGATATCGGCTTCATGTTCGCGCCCAACCACCACCCTGCGATGAAGGTGGTATCGCCCGTGCGCCGCGAGATGGGCGTCCGCACAATCTTCAACATCCTGGGGCCGCTCACGAACCCGGCGGGCGCTCAGAACATCCTCATGGGCGTATTCCATCCCGATCTGGTCGGTATCCAGGTTCGCGTCTTGCAGGCCCTTGGCGCGAAGCACGCGCTGGTCGTGTGGGGCCGCGATGGCATGGACGAGATATCGCTGGGCGCCGCCACCCTGGTGGGTGAACTGCGCGATGGCAAGGTCACCGAATACGAGGTGGAGCCTGAAGATTTCGGCCTGTCGATGGCTTCCAGCCGCAACCTCCGGGTCGAAAATGCGGACGAATCCAGGGCCATGCTGCTGGATGCCATCTCTGGCGTCCCCGGCGTGCCCCACGATATTGTCTGCCTGAATGCGGGCGCGGCGCTGTATACCGCGGATGTGGCCCCCAGCATCCAGGCGGGTATCGACCTGGCCCGGGCGACCATTGCCAGCGGCGCGGCTCGTGTAAAATTGGAAGCATTCGTGGCCGCGACGCAGCGGCTCGGCGCCTGATATCGTCGGGTTACCCCACTCCCCGGCCTTACCCTAGGAAGCGACACCGATGCCCGACATCCTCCATCGTATTCTCAGCCGTAAGGCGGAAGAGATCGACGAGCGCAAGCGCAAGCGCTCGATCGACGACATGGCCGCACTCATTGCGGGTCTTCCGGATACGCGCGGGTTCGTCGCCGCCATTGACGCTCGCCTGCATGACGGCAAACCCGCCGTGATCGCCGAGGTTAAGAAGGCGAGCCCCAGCAAGGGCCTTATCCGCGCCGATTTCGACCCGGCACAGATCGCGCGTAGCTACGAGAAGGGCGGTGCCACTTGCCTTTCGGTACTCACGGATGCCGATTTTTTCCAGGGCCACGAGGATTACCTGCGCCAGGCGCGTGATGCCTGCAGCCTGCCGATCCTGCGCAAGGATTTCATCGTCGACGAATACCAGGTCTACGAGGCCCGGGTCATCGGCGCTGATTGCATCCTGCTGATCGTCGCCGCGTTTGGTGATAAGCAAGGCGACGACGTCATCTACGACGAGGGCGCGCTTACCGAGTTGTCGTTGTTGGCGGCCGAACTCGATATGGACGTGCTGGTCGAAGTGCACAATGAGGAAGAGCTCGAGATCGCGCTTGGCTTGCCCGCACCGTTGATCGGCGTGAACAACCGCAACCTGCGCACGTTCGAGACCTCGCTCGGCACCTCGCTGAAGCTGAAGGATCGCGTGGGTTCGGAAACCGCCATCGTCGCGGAGTCCGGCATCCACACGCCCGAGGACGTCCGCAAGCTACGCGAGGCGGGCATCCATACGTTCCTCGTGGGTGAGGCCTTCATGCGCGCGGCCGATCCGGGCGCGGAACTGCAAAAGCTGTTCGGGGTTCATGCCCCGACCGTTCAGCACAAATACTGAGCAGCGCATGACACAGGGGAATGAAGCGGTGGTATCAGACACCACCGCTGACGCGCAGCGCGTTGTCTTGTTCGATTTCGATGGCGTGATCGTGCGCCACCAGACGCTGGAACTCTATTTCCGTGAGCGCCTGTCCGGCTTCGGCCGCTGGCGCCTGCTGCTGGCGCTGCCGTGGCTTCCGTTCGTGCCTTTCATGATCCGCAGCGCCGCAGGCACGCGCATCCTTGGGCGCGTGTTCCTGCGCGTCGTGACCGTCGGGCGCAGCGAGAAGAACTACAAGCGTCTCGTCACCGAGTTCGCCCGCACCTATGCGCGCCGGCCCGGTGTGTTCGTGCGCGATGGCGTGGCGACATTGCGCCGCCACCTGGAGGCGGGTGATCGCGTTGTCATTGTCACCGGCAACGATGGCACGCTCGTGCAGGCCATCCTGGATGAAGTGAACCTTCAAGGCCCTGAGCTCGTCGCATCGCAGGTGCGTGGTGGCGTGTTCGGGGTGCACTTCGTGCGCCACAACGTGGATGGCATGAAGGTAAAGGCCGTGGAGCGGGCGGGCATTGCCCGGCCGTGGGCGGTCGCCTATGGTGATTCCACGTCGGACCTGGCCATGTTGAAAGCGGCGGACGCTGCCAGGCTCGTGAACCCCAGTAAGCGGACGCTGAAGAAGATGCGGAAGCCGCTCGGGGACAAGCTCGAGGTGCTTGGCTGGTACTGAACCAGAAAGATGTTGCGGTGTCGCTTGCGCGTGGCATCCTGCCGCCGCTAGCCTGATCGCCTGCGCCCCGTACTCCCCATGGATGCCCGATGTACCTGTCTTCACTGCGCGAGCTCGCCATAGGCAGCCGCCTAAAGGCCTTGAGCGATTACTTTTACCAGGCCGTGGACGAGGTCTACCGCGCGAGCGGGGCGGGCATCGAATCACGCTGGTTCCCGGTCATGCGCTTCCTGCGCGACGTGGGCCCCACGACCGTGACCGAGGTGGCCACGGCCATCGGCCAGACCCACTCCGCCGTAAGCCAGCTGGCCGATCGGCTCGTCGAGGCAGGCATGGTCGTGCGCCAGCGTGACCCGGGTGACGGCCGCCGCAGTGTCCTGGCGCTTACCGATGCCGGCGAGCGTGCGCTCGGTGCGCTCGGCCCCGTGTGGCTGGCGCTGCGCCGTGGCATGGCTGAATCCATGGGGCCGCGCATGGTGGAACTGCTCGATGCGATCGATGGCTGTGAGCAGGCCCTGGCGGAAAAGCCACTGGTGGCTGCCGTGTTGGAGCAGCGTGCGGCGCTGGCCCGCGAGGGCGTGGCCGTGATCCCGTGGGACCCGGCTTATGCGGATCATTTCCGTCGGCTCAACCAGCAGTGGCTGGAGCGCCATTTCCGCGTCGAGGACGTGGACAGGGCCTTGTTCGCCGACCCCGAAACGCTCGTGATCAAGCCCGGTGGCGGCATTTTCTTCGCGCTGTATGCGGGCGAGGTGATCGGCACCTGCGCCCTGCTGCACGAGGGCGATGGCGTTTACGAGCTATCGAAGATGGGCGTGGACGAGAATTTCCGCGGCCTGGGTGCCGGGCGCAAGCTGCTGGATGCCGCGATCACCGCCTGGCGCGAGCAGGGTGGCAAGCGGCTCTTCCTGGAATCCAACAGCCGCCTTGGCCGCGCGCTGGGCATGTACGAGCGCGCCGGGTTCCGGCGGCAACAGGCCATCCGCCCCGGCTCGCACTACGAGCGGGCAGATGTGTACATGGTGTACGAGGGTGCCTGAGCGCCTGGCGGGTGCCTTCCAGAGCACCCGGATCGCATCCAAAGGGGCAGGCACGCCGGTGCTTGCCCCTTTTTGCGTCAGTGGTCAGCGCGTACCGCGCACCACGATGGTCTTGCCCGAGACATCGATCATCCGTTCCTCTTCCAGCTGCTTGAGGACGCGGCCCACCATTTCGCGGGAGCAGCCGACGATCCGGCTTACTTCCTGGCGGGAAATCCGGATCTGGGTGCCATCCGGGTGGGTCATGGCATCGGGCTCCGTGCACAGGTCCAGCAGCGTGCGCGATACCCGGTTGGTGACATCCATGAAAGCCATGCGGCTCACCTGGCGCGAGGTGCGCAGCAGGCGGTGGGTCAGTTGGGAGCCGATCGCGAACAGCAGCTTCGGGCACTCGGCCGCCAGCGGGCCTTCCAGGAGCTGGAAGAGTCGCTCGTAGCTGATTTCGGCCATTTCCACGGCCGTGCGCGTGCGTACCAGCGATTCACGCTGGGCCTGCTCGACAAACAACCCCATCTCGCCGATGAACTGGCCACGGTTGATATAGGCAAGGATCAGCTCCCGGCCTTCCTCATCCTCGGTGCAGACGGCGAGCGAGCCCTCCACCACGTAGTAAAGGGTATTGGCCGGGTCACCCGGGCGGATGATGGCGGTTTTGCCCGGATAGCGTCGCCGGTGGCAGGCATCCAGGAACCGACCCATGGAAGCCGGGTCTGGCGCGAAGCTCAGAGGAGCCTGCGACCGTTCGAATGCCTGTTGCAACAGATATTTAAGTTGAGCCACAGCAGATTCCGTTGAGCCTTCTATGGCATGGCGCCCCCAAATCAGCAGCTTGCCGACGGTTTTCCGTCGGGCGTCGCCGACTCGCCATGTCCCCGGCCGGATTATTGCAGACAAAGGGTGGACAAAATCCACCATAAATGACGATCCAACCCAAGTTGTTCAAATTCTCGCCACTTTGCCCCATAATTTTACCCCCTCGGCGGCCGGACCCTGTCTCAGGCCGTTCATAAACGAGGGGCAGACTTGTCAGTCTGGCCGTGAGCCATCCAATTCCTTTTTTGCGGGGACCCTTGCTGCTAACCCGTGTCTGCTGCTGGCCGTCATCACCGGCCTCGGAGAGTCGCTGTGGTCAAACCGCTTCCCCGCCTTCGCCTGCAGGGTTTCAACAACCTCACCAAGGCGCTGAGCTTCAACATCTACGATATCTGCTATGCCGTCTCGGAGCAGCAGCGCCAGAACTACATCGAGTACATCGATGAGCAGTACGACGCCGATCGCCTGACCCAGATCCTGACGGACGTGGCCGAGATCATCGGTGCGAACATCCTGAACATTGCGCGCCAGGATTACGATCCGCAGGGTGCCTCGGTCACCATCCTCATCTCCGAGGAGCCGGTGGTCGAGAAGCTCGGCCGCGACACCATTTCCGGTGCCGTGGTAGCGCACATGGACAAGAGCCACATTACCGTCCATACGTACCCGGAAACGCACCCGCACAACGGCATTGCCACGTTCCGCGCCGATATCGACGTGGCGACGTGCGGCGTGATTTCGCCGCTGAAGGCCCTGAATTACCTGATCGACAGCTTCGAGTCGGATATCGTCATCGCCGATTACCGCGTGCGCGGTTTCACCCGTGACGTGAAGGGCAAGAAGCACTTCATCGATCACAAGATCAACTCGGTGCAGGATTACCTGGCAAAGCACATTCGCCAGAAGTACGAGATGTTCGACGTGAACGTGTACCAGGAAAACATCTTCCACACGAAGATGCACATCAAGGACTTCGACCTCGATACGTATCTGTTCGAGGCCCAGGCCGACGATCTCTCGTTCAAGGAGCGCCAGCGCATTGAATCGCTGCTCCGCCGCGAGATCGAGGAACTCTTCCACGGCCGCAACCTGATGTAACAAAAAGCCCCGCGAAAGCGGGGCTTTTTCGTTGCAGCCAGAACGTACGCAGGCAGATCTCGTGTAGGAGCGCGCTTGCGCGCGATCCCCGCTTACCTCAGACCCTGTAAGCCACGGCCTTCATCACCGCCGACGCCGCATGCATCAACCGCGGAATAGGGAAGGGCAGGTCGATACCCCCGCGCGCTTCGGCCGCCTCCGCATGCCGCACCTCATCTTCCTGCATCTGCCGCAGGATCGCCCGCGAGCGATCGTCCTGGGCGGGCAGGCGCTGCAGGTGCTCGGCCAGGTGGGCCTCCACCTGCCGCTCGGTTTCCACCACGAAACCCAGGCTGATCGGATCGCCCACGGCAGCCGCGGCCACGCCGATGGCGTAGCTGCCGGCGTACCACAATGGGTTGAGCAGGCTTGGGCGGCTATCCAGCTGCTTCAGCCGCTCGGCGCACCAGGCCAGGTGGTCGGTTTCTTCCTGGGCGGCGTGCAGCAGGTGCTGGCGCGTGTCATCGGTGCGGGCCAGGGCGGCCTGGCCCATATAGAGCGCCTGGGCGCAGACCTCGCCCACGTGGTTGATCCGCATCAGGCCGGCCGCGTGGCGGCGTTCCGCATCGTCCATCGGCGCATCCGGCACGGCATCGCCGGGGGAGCGGCGGTGCGCCTCCGGGGAGCCGGCCACGGCCTCCATGGCGCGCTCCAGCCCGGCCAGCAAGCGGTCGAACGGGGTAAAGGTACGGACGGACACGGGCGGCTCCTTTGAATGTGGGGACCTGTACACGTTACAATGCCGGACCACCCCACCGGGGTGAATGCGCTGCGGCTGCTTGTCGCGCCCGGCGTACCTGCCATTGGCAGGGCTTGTGTAAAGACCGCGTCATTCTGCTATCATTGTCGGCCCGAAGCTCACCTGCATGGTGGGCTTGCGCGACGCAGGATAAGTCAGTTATTCTCTCGCGTCTTTGCTTTCACCGATTCCGTGTTCCGTCCCTTTGCAGGGCGGCAAACCAGGTATTTTCGAAATGAAAACGTTCAGCGCCAAGCCGGAGAGCGTCAAGCGCGATTGGTTCGTGATCGACGCCACGAACAAGACCCTGGGTCGTCTGTCGACCGAGGTCGCGCGCCGTCTCCGCGGCAAGCATAAGCCCGAGTTCACCCCGCACGTCGATACCGGCGATTACATCGTCGTGATCAACGCCGAGAAGGTGGCTGTCACCGGTGCGAAGCTGGACGACAAGATGTATCACCGCTTCACCGGCTACGTCGGCAACCTGAAGACCACGAGTCTCAAGGATCTGCTGGCCACGCACCCGGAGCGCGTGATCGAGATCGCCGTCAAGGGCATGCTGCCGAAGAACCCGCTGGGTCGCGCCATGTACCGCAAGCTCAAGGTGTACGGCGGTGCCGAGCACCCGCACACCGCCCAGCAGCCGCAGCAGCTGGACATCTAAGGAATCGCCATGGCTATCCAGCAGAATTACGGTACCGGTCGTCGCAAGACCTCGGCAGCTCGCGTGTTCCTTCGCAAGGGCACCGGTGGCATCGTCGTCAACGGCAAGCCGCTCGACATCTTCTTCGGCCGCGAGACCTCGCGCATGATCGTCCGCCAGCCGCTTGAGCTGACCGACAACGCCGAGAAGTTCGACATCATGGTGACGGTCGCCGGCGGTGGTATCACCGGCCAGGCCGGCGCCATCCGCCTCGGCATCGCCCGCGCCCTCGTCGAATACGATGAAGCGCTGAAGTCGCCGCTGCGCAAGGCTGGTTTCATGACCCGCGACGCTCGTGAAGTTGAGCGTAAGAAGGTCGGTCTCCACAAGGCACGTCGCGCTACCCAGTTCTCCAAGCGCTAATCACGCGCTACAATTCGAAGCACGACGGTCAGAGCGCTTCGATAGGTTTCTTGGGAGATCGTCTAACGGTAGGACAACGGACTCTGACTCCGTTTATCTAGGTTCGAATCCTAGTCTCCCAGCCAAAACCGGAAAGGGCCCTGAGCAATCAGGGCCCTTTCTTTTTGTGCCTTTCGCCCTCGTGCAACGTACGCGATGCCGCATGGCACTTACGACGACGCCGTCGGTCGGGGCCATCGCGCATGACATATCGCAACATCCAGGGCATGCGTGCCATCGCCGCGCTCATGGTGGTCTCGTGCCACATGTTCTGGAGCCTGGTGCCGATGCGAACGCACTGGGCGAAGCCCTTCTTCGCCGCCGTGGGCCCGGCCGGTGTCGATATCTTCTTCGTCATTTCCGGCTTCATCATCTACCACGTCGTCCGGCGATCCGTGGCGAGCCTGGGTCAGGTCGGCAGGGGCAGGGCGGTGTTTGCCTTTGCGATGAAGCGGTTTATCCGGATCTATCCGCTGTACTGGATCGCGTTCGCCGCCGCGGGGCTGGTCCTGCTCTGGTCGCCGCCCACGGCGCTCCCGCTGAAGAAGCCGGTCGTCGAGCTACTCATGCTGGTCGATACCATCCCCAATTACGTCGTCGGGGTCGCCTGGACGCTCACCTATGAGGTCTACTTCTACGGCGTTGCAGCGCTAAGCCTTCTGCTCCTCGGAAAGCGGGCGCTTTGGGGTCTGGCGTTCTGGTTCAGCGTGCTCATCGGTGCTGCCATTGCCAGCGCATGGCGTCCTTGGACGGCACCCCTGGACTACCTGTTCGCCCCCATCCTTCTCGAGTTCCTCCTTGGCATGGCTGTCGGGATGCTCGTCGAAAGGGGCGCGCGCAAGTTCCACGGCACGATGTTCCTGGCGGCGACGGTATGGATGGCCGCTGGGACCTGGCTCGTCGCACGCGATCCCGCCTCGTATCTCCTGCGCGTGGCCTGCTGGGGGATGCCTGCCGCAGTGATTATCTATGGCGTTATCACCCTTGAACTGCGCAGCCGCTGGATCATGCCCCGCGCCCTCCAATACCTCGGCGACGCTTCGTTCTCGCTCTACCTGTGGCACGTGATCGTGTTCGATGCCATGGTCGGCGCCTTCGCGCGGCTGGGCTGGATCGGGGTCATTAACCCGGTCGCATTGACCGCCGTCATGGTCGCAGGCGCCATGGGTACCGGCCTGCTCAGCTATCATTACCTTGAGAAGCCCCTGCTGCGGCGCCTCGGACAGTGGTTCGTGGGCCAGCGCGTGGCTTCCAACGCATTGGGAACGGAGGCGCACGCCGGCAATCTCGCCGCCTGAGACCTCCGCACCGTAGGTTATTGGCTTCTGTCGCATGGCAGGCGGCAGCGGAGTGGTGATGAGCAAATCCAAGGGTATCTCCGAACGGCGCAGCGAAAAGTTGCTCGATGAGCTGCTGAGCGCCCAGGGGTGGAACCCGAAGAAGCCTCCCGTTGGCGATGTGTTACTGCAGAACGAATACGCCGCCTTCCCGCTGATCGAAAAAGCCCTCAAGCAGGCCAGCAAGACCGGTGGCGGTAGCGGTTACCCCGAGGCCCTGCTGGTCGACAAGGTCACCGAGAAAGTCCTGGCCGTGGTCGAGGCCAAGAAGCTCAGCAGTGAACACGGCAAGGCGCTTCGCGAGGCACAGCATTACGCCGAGCGTTTCCAGCAGAAAGGTTACGCGCCGCTGGCCATCGGCCTGGCCGGCACCTCCGACGATAGCTTCGAGCTGCGGGTCTCCCGCTACGCCGATGGTGAATGGTCGATCGTGACCTATGGCGGCAAGCCGGTCTCGTGGATTCCCAACCGCACCGATCTCGAGCGCGTGGCATCGCCGCACGGCCGCCCCGAACTGCGCCCGACCATCCCGCCGCCGGAAGTGCTGGCGCGTCGCGCCGAGGAGATCAACCGCCTGCTCCGCGAGGCGAAGATCAAGGATGAGTTCCGCCCGGCCGTGGTCGCCGCCATCATGCTGGCGCTCGCCAGTTCCAAGGGCCGCATCCGCCGCGATGAGGATCACATCCTCAGCGACATCAACGCTGAATGCCTGCGCGCGTTCGAGAAAGCCGGCAAGCCGGCGCTCGGCCGCAGCCTGCACGTGGAGGAGGCGAACACCAAGCTCGCCACGCGCGCGGTCGAGATCGCGCGCATCCTCGAAAAGCTCAACGTCAGCGTGCTCACCGCCGAGCACGATTACCTGGGCCAACTCTACGAAACCTTCTTCCGTTACACCGGCGGCAACACGATCGGCCAGTACTTCACGCCCCGGCATATCGCCCAGTTCATGGCTGATGTGTGCGAAGTGGGTCCGAAGGATCACGTGCTGGATCCGGCGTGCGGCACCGGTGGCTTCCTTGTCGCCGCCATGGACCGCCTGCTGCGGGCGCATGACCTGAGCCGCGCGGAAATGGTGAAGGTGGCGCGCAAGCAGCTCTACGGGTTCGAAACCGAGCCGGTCACGGCGGCGCTCTGCGTCGCCAATATGATCCTGCGCGGCGACGGCGCCACCCAGATCCACCAGGAAGATTGTTTCACCGCGCCCGATTTCCCCGAAGGGAACGTGGATGTGGTGTTGATGAACCCGCCGTTCCCGCACAAGGCCTCCGATACACCGTCGGAAGATTTTGTCGATCGTGCGCTTGAGGCGTTGAAGCATCGCGGCAAGGTGGCGGTGGTGCTGCCCACCAGCCTGATCGTGAAGAAGAGCAAGGGCGCGTGGCGGCACAAGATCCTCAAGCACCACCGCCTGCTCGCGGTGTGCCAATTGCCGGATGAGCTGTTCCAGCCCTATGCCTCGGCCACGACCTCGGTGGTGGTGCTCGAGAAAGGCGTCAAGCACGACCCGAGCGTTGCCACGGTGTTCGTGCGCCTGCACCACGATGGCCTGACGCTGCGCAAAGGCATTCGCGTAGAACGGCCCACCGAGCCGAACGACATTCCCCAGGCCGTTGACGCCATCGTCAACAAGCGTGCCATTCCTGGCTTCTCGGGTCTTGGCCATGTATCCGGCGAGCGCGAGTGGGCCGCCGGTGCCTATGTGGCATCCGCGCCGCCTAGCCGCGAAGAAGTGCAGGATGCCGTGGATGTACACCTGCGCCGTCTCGCCTCGTTCTACGCGCGCTACTCACGCGAGGTCACGGTGCAGCGCGAACAGGTACGCCAGGGCGGCATCCGTATGTCGGGCTACCGCAGCCTGATGTCGCAGGCGAAGAAGGACAACGCCAAGGCACTCTCCGATGCCGCCCGGCCGGGCACGATCGGCGATGCGTTCGATATCGTGTATGGCATGAAGGAGCTGCATAGTCGCGATGGCATCGCCGATGGCGAAACGCTCGTCATCTCGCCGACCGAGGCTTACAACGGCTGCTACGGCTGGCTGGAGTTCGGCCAGGTGATGCAGCCACCGTTCGTCACCGTCGCACAGACCGGATCAATCGGCGAAGCCTTCGTGCAGTTCGAGCCATGCGCGGTGAACGACGATTGCCTGGTGCTGCTGCCACGCAAGCCGCTCAGTGAAGCGATGCTGGTGATCGCTGCGGCGTGCCTGCATGAGGAAAAATGGCGGTTCTCGTACGGCCGCAAGTTGACCCCGGCGCGTATCGCCGAGTTCGTATTGCCGAATGATCCACTGCTTGAAGCGTGGGTGGAGGAGCGGCTGGCGCAGACGCGGCGCGTCGTGCTTACGGCGCTTACCGGGTATGCGGGTGCGGAGGATGCGGCGTTTTTTATTGAGTGAGGAGGGCGCGGTGTTTTTTACCGCGCCCTCTTTGTTTATTTCGCCTTGGGGAGTGCCCAGGCCATCACGTAGTCACCGCGGTCCGGCGACTGGCGCGCGCCACCCACCGTGAGCACGATGTACTGGCGGCCGGTCTTCGGCGAGACGTAGGTCATCGGGCCGCCCTGGCTGCCCACCGGCAGGCGGGCCTTCCACACTTCCTTCCCGGTAGATTCATCGAATGCGCGCAGGTAGTAATCCTGCGTGCCGGCGAAGAACACCAGGCCCGAGCGGGTGGCCAGCGAAGCGCCCAGCGTGGGCATGCCAATGGGCATCGGCAGGTGCAGCTTCACCCCCATGGGGCCGGTATCGCGCACGGTGCCGACAGGCACCTGCCAGGCGATCTTTCGCGTGGCCAGGTTGATCGCGGTCATGGTGCCGAAGGGAGGCTCCTGGCAGGGAATGCCCGCTGGCGACATGAAACGGTTGCGATCCGACCAGTACGGTGTGCCATACATCGAGGCCAGGCCCATCTCGACACCACCGCCGCTGCCCTTCACGGCGTTGCGCGGGATCAGGCGCGTCCACAGGCCGATGCGCATGTCGTTGACGAACATCAGGCCGTTCGCTTCATCGATCGAGACGCCACCCCAGTTCATGCCGCCAAGTGAGCCGGGCCACTGCAGCGAGATGTCTTCACCGGGTGCGGTGAACGGCCCTTCGTAGCGCATCTTCTTGAACTGAATGCGGCAGTACAGCTGATCGAACGGGGTGGCCCCCCACATGGACGATTCGGTGAGGTGCTGGGTGCCGATCATCGGCATGCCCACGGAGAACGGCTGTGTCGGCGAATAGCGCTCGCCCTTCGCATGGCCCACCGCAACGGGCTTCTCCACGACATCGGCGATCGGCTGGCCGGTCGCGCGGTTCAGCATGAAGATCTGGCCTTGCTTGGTGACTTGCAGCAGCGCCGGCAATGTACCGCCCTTGCCATCGGGGACATCCACGAGGGCGGGCTGTGCGGGAAGGTCGTAATCCCACAGGTCGTGGTGCGTGGTCTGGAAGTGCCAGCGCACCTTGCCCGTGGCGGCATCCAGTGCAACGACCGAGGAGCTGTACTTGTCGTCGGCGGGCGTGCGTTCGCCGCCCCACTGGTCCGGCGTCGTGTTGCCCGTGGGCAGGTACACCAGGTTGAGCTTCGGGTCGTACGCCATGGCCGTCCACACGTTGGGCGTAGCACGCGTATAGGTGCCATCCGGACGCGGGGGCGCCTTGACGTCCTCATCGCCCGGGTTCCATGCCCATGCCATCGCGCCGGTGTGCACATCAAACGCACGGATGGCGCCGGTGGGCTCATCGGTTTCGATGTTGTCCGCCACGCGGCCACCGATCACGACGAGATCGCCCGCCACCAGCGGTGCCGAGGTGATCGTATAGAAGCCAGGCTTGACCAGGCCAAGGCCCTCGCGGAGGTTCACTTCACCGTTTGTACCGAAGCCATTGCAACGCTTGCCGGAATCTGCGTCGAGCGCGATGAGGCGCGCATCGATCGTGGTCTCGATGATCCGGCGGCGGCATTCGCCCATTGCGCCCGTCGCCACCGGCGTGGCGTTCGCATTGGCACTGCCATCGTCGTGGAAGCCGAGGCCGCGGCAACGCTGCCAGTTGGGCGCCTCGCTTTTCGGATCGAAACGCCAGCGCTGTTCGCCGGTATCGGCATCCAGGGCGATCACTTCGTTGTGTGGCGTGCACACGTATACCGTATCGCCGATCTGCAGCGGCGTATCCTGGTCTTCCGCACCAAAGCCATTGCTCTTGGGGATATCGCCGGTACGGAACGACCATGCCAGCTGCAAGTCCTTCACGTTTTGTTTGGAGATCGCGGTATGCGCGCTGTAGTGCGTGCCCGCCGGCGTACCCGCCCATGCGGTCCAGTCGGCAACGTGGGCCTCCGCGGTCGTAGCTGTTGCGGGTACCTGTGCGGTATCGAGCGTGACACCGTGGCGGGTGAACATGGAGGCAAGCGAGATGGCGACACCCACGGCGAGTAGCGCGGTAGCGAGGGGAGCCGTGCGGCTGGCCTGCTCGCCCCTGCGGCGCTTCAGTGCGGGGTACACCACGCCAACGAGCACACCCACGCCGGCGAAGGTGAGCAGGCGCGAGATCAAGCCCCAGTAGTTGAAGCCGGTGTCGTATAGCGACCAGGCCGCCGTGCCGAGCAGGGCCACCGCATACACTTTCACGCCGAGCGGCTGCGCAGCGACAAGCAACGCGCCCGCAAGCAGCAGGGCCACACCCATGCCGATGAAGTACCAGCTGCCACCCAGCGATGCCAGGGTGACGCCGCCCCATAACAGGCCCGCGCCCATCAGCGCGACAAGCACGCCTAGCAGGCGAGCCAGCCATATCAGTGCGGTGGACGCACCTTTGCTCTTGTTCATCGTTGCCACCTTTCGTTTCAGAGCGTCGCTTTCAGTTGCACGCCGAAAGCGATCACGTTTTGCGTACGGCGTTGCGAGAAGGCGCCCGGGTCCATCACGTACTGGACATCGGGGCGCACGAGAAACCACCGGTTTACGCGCCAGCCGTAACTCAGCTCGACGACGCTTTCCGCATCCGGCAGTGTGTTGAGGAAGGCATCCTGCATAGGCGCGGCGTATGTGGCACGCCATGCACGGTTAATCCTGGGGTTGATCACGGCACGCACGTAGCCGAGCGCGATGGTGTCCTGGTCGCGGCCAGGGAAGGTGCCTTGGTAGATCGCATCGGCGGAATACCACGCGGTCATTTGCGCGCTGCGGCCATCGGCCTTCATGACTTCGGCCGCAAGTGTCAGGCCGCGCCGCGGATCGCGTGTTTCCTGATATACGCGTTGCGTGCCCAGCGCGTACACGCCGTATCGTCCACTGACGCTTCCGGCTCCGCCCTGGCGCGCCACGCGGCTGGAGTCGTAATAGGTGCCGAGCTTCAGCTCCGCCGCGTGGGCCGCCTGTGCATCGCGGCTGTGCAGGTCCAGTTCGAGGGGAAACAGGGTGCCTGTCGCGCCACGCGCATGCAGCGAGAAACCATGGTCCTCGGTGCTGTAGCCTGGGTTCACCTGGAAGGCGCCCACACGGAGATCAACGCGTGGTGACATATGCCAGTTCACGCGGATACCGGGGCGCGCATTAGGGTAATTGCCCCAGCCGCTACCGGCTGACATCGCGAGCGGGTGCGCGCAGAACGCAGCGTTCACCAGTTCGCACAGGATGGGCAGGCCGCCGAAATCGTTGCCCATGGCCCACAGGCCGACCTTCACGTTGGCGCGGTGATTCGCCACATCCTGGTCGTAGCTCAGCTCGGTGAGTTTGAGGAACTGGCTGCTGTACACCTCCTGGATCGGCATGCGGTTGCCTGCCAGGTCGGTGGTGACGCCGCGCCCCGCTCGATCGTTGAGCGTGATGTGGAATGCGCCCTGCGACCAGCCGGCTGCCTTCCGCATGTCGATATCGAGGCCGAAGCGCACCTGCTGCGCATACCGCGTACCTCGCTTGAGGCCGCCGCTTGCGACGCGGAACGTCTCCGAGACGTAGTCGCCGCGTACCGTCACGCCGTGCTTCTCCCAGCGGCTGCGAACACTCGCCACGCTCTCGGTCGGCGCATCGGCGTCATCCGCTGTGGCGCCACCCCCGAACGAGGCCATCGCCATGAACACGCTCGCGCTCCACAACGCCTTCCGGCGGCGGCGTGATGCGCGCACGGGGGCCCTTGAACTGCACTGCATAAACTTCACCTGGCATATCGCAGGCCGCACGCGGCCATCCGGCACGCAGAAAGCGGCCGGGCAGGGGTGCGCACCGGTTGGGATGCAAAGAGGCGCGGAAGGGGGAGGGTCGCCGGGTGCGACCAAATGCCGTTTTGACGGCACCAGGCGCGTCTGCTTTGCTTGAATGACAATCTACGCTTGACCTGTCAGGCATACAATTGTTATTTCGACAAAGTAACCTTGCCTACCCGGCAAGCAAGGCCCTGCCATGTACAAGCATGTGAACCTCCTCGCCCTGCGTCTATTTGTGCGCGTCGCGACCCACGGGAGCTTCTCCCAGGCGGCGGCCGAGCTGAATCTGCTGCCTTCGTCCGCCTCCCGGCATATCGCCGCGCTGGAACATGCGCTTGGCCAGGCGCTGTTTACCCGCCACTCGCGCGCGGTGCGCCTGACCGATGCAGGGCAGCGCTATTACGAATCCGTGCGCGAGGCGATCGAGCAGATCGACCAGGCCGGGGAGCACATCGGCGAAGAGGACGAACCGCGTGGGCGGTTGAAGATCAGCGCGCCACCCGCGTTCGCGCGGCGGCATCTCGCCCCCATCCTCATGGCGTTCCAGGAGCGCCACCCAGGCGTTGAACTGGACTTGTGGTTGACGGATACGTTTTCCGATCCGGTGGAAGCGGGCATCGATGTGTCCATCCGCATTGGCGAGTTGAACGATTCACGCATGCTCGCGCGGCTCCTGGCGTTGCAGAAGTTCGCGCTGTGCGCATCGCCGGCTTATCTTGAGGCGCACGCCGCCCCACGGGTGCCGGCAGATCTCGCAGAACACAATTGCCTTGTGTACCAGGCGCCGTACGGCCCACAGAAATGGCACTACCGCCAGGGTGAGAGCACGTTCGTGGTCGCCGAGGCGGACGGCAACGTGCGCAGCAACTACATCGAATACCTGCTGGAAATGGCACGCGGCAACAAAGGCATCGTGTGCTTTCCCACGTGGTTGGCCAGCCGTTACCTTGAGCGTGGGGAACTGGCACCGGTGCTCACCGACTACACCTGGGCACTGGAGCCGGATGCCCTCGGAATCCACGCGGTCTACCCGGCCAACAGGCAACGATCGCGCAAAACCCAGAGCTTCCTGCAATTCCTTGGCGATGCCATCGGCGAACCGCCGTACTGGGACCTGTGGCAGCACGCGCCTTTGCCCGGTGTGAAGCCTCGCCGCCGCCCGCCGTCAAAAGCGTGAGCACTGCACGTTTATCGTTGCGGGCATACCGGATGATGGTCGCGTACCTGCGTGGCAAGCCAGCCGCGCGCCTCATCGACGGTGCCGAGGGCGTCACGCAGGGCGCCGTGGCTTACCAGCGACGAAGCAACGCGTAGCAACACCGCAGCCAGCACCTGCCATTGCTCCGCATCATCCGGACCTAATGCGCGCATTCTTCGCTGGAACGCGGGTGACATGCCCCAGCGGCGTATGGCGGCTTCGATACGGTCTTCTGGTTCGCGCAACGGTTTGACGCGGGCGAGTAACAGGTAACCACGCTTACGCACCGTCCCGATGTATCGCGGCTGTGCGGTGTTGTCGCCGAGCGAACGGCGGAGCATGGCCACGGCTTTGTGCACGGGGTTGTCGCCAAAGAATCCACCGCCCCAGCAGGTATCAAGCAACCATTCCAGGCTCACCACGTCGCCGGGGTGGCCAGCCAGGGCGCAAAGGACATCCATGTGTCGTGGTTCGAGTACCCGCACCTCGCCGCGTCGGCTGACGGTGCGTTGGCCAGGGCGTACGGTCCAGTCGCCAATGAGAAAGGGAGAAGATGCGAAGGACTGCTGCATGCCACCGGGGGCGGTCGCCGGCGGAGGCAACTGCTTGAGGTAATTGAAGTTTGCAAGTCCGTAAGGTTCCCGGAAGGACGTGAGAATGTTCTCTCGCCGACGGTACGCACCTGCCCAAACCAGGAGTAGGTAGATGCAAGGGAACCATGTAGGCGGCCACCGTGCGGAAGGCATTCTGTCACAGGGGGCGGCGCGGCCCGTGCGGGTTGTGCTGGCCGACGAGCAGGAACTGATGCGGGAGGGGCTTGCAGCCCTCCTTGATGCGCAGCCGCGCTTCGAGGTGGTGGGGAGCACGGGGGATGGGCGCGATTGCCTGCGCCTGTGCGTGGACAGGAAACCCGACCTGCTCGTCTTCAACGACAGCATGCCGGGCCTGAACGGCATAGAGGCGGCCCGTCGCGTGGCCGTGCGTTGTCCGCATACGCGCATGCTATGCCTGTCCGAGACGGCAGACCGGCCCTGCGTCCGTGCGGCATTTGATGCGGGTGCGCACGGTTACGTCCTGAAGCGCTGCACGTTCGCCCATCTGATCGACGGCATCGAGAGTGTTCTTTCCGCGCGATACCACGTTAGCCCCGAGCTTGCGCACATCCTGGTCGAGGCGTTCCGCCAGGGGGACGATCCTGCATCGGTGCTCACCCCGCGTGAGAAGGAGGTCGCGCAGCTGTATGCCGAAGGCTTATCTACCCGCCAGATCGCCGAGCGCTTGCATATCAGCATGAAGACGGTAGGCACGCACAGAGAACACATCCAGGCCAAGCTGGGCGTGGAGGGCATCGCCGACCTGACGCGATTTGCGTTGCGGGTGGGCCTGGTAACGCTGGAGTCGTGAGAGCTGATGGATGGTTCGGCACAAGCACGACGTGCATCTCAGGCCATCGCCGATACCCCCGCGCCGCTCATGCGGCGATAGTGAATCCACGGCGAACTCCGCCGACGCAAGGAGAAAGCGATGCCCACGATGATGAACGCCACGCGTGATTTGGCAAGCGCGCCACGATGACGGGAACGCCGCTTGAGGGCCTGATCGAAGCCATGGCAGGTGCCGTGGTCGAAGCCCAGGCCCGCATTGAACAGGCCCAGGTGGCCAGGCTCGGCGAATACTTTGATGAAGACAATCGACCGAAAAGCGTGGTCATTCGCATGCCATCGATGCAACCAGGCGCACGGGATGGGGATGAAGATCTATACCGTGCGCCGCTGCTGCCACTTGTGCCAACAACGTCGCTGCGCATCAAGGATGTGGAGATCTGCTTCGATGCCGAACTTGGTTCGTTCGTTGAGAGTGATGCCGCGGACGACGATGGCGCGGCAACGCTCGGGCAAAGCCGGTGGGCGTTCCTGTCGAAGATGCGCAAGCGATCCGTCGCGCTGGATACGGCGGCGCGGCGCGGCGACAGCGGCGTGGGCAAGGTGCAGGTGAAGCTGCGTGTCGAGGGTGTTGAACCCACGGACGGCGTGGCGCGGCTCACCAATCATTTAACGATGACCCAAGGGGTCTTCCAGACGTTCAGGCCGGGCGACTAACCCCCCCCCACACCCGGCCGAACCCCGCGGCGCATGAGGCACGGCGGGCCAATGTCGATACGTAAAGGAGTGACGTTATGACGATTTCCGAACAGTTCCGCGGTCTGCCGATGGGCGATCTCGTGGGCGCGCCGCTGATGGCGGCATGCGAGGCACAGGTGCGCCTGGCCCAGGCCACGGCAGACTTCATCAACAAAGTGGGTTTTGAGCAGGACGCAGAGGGCAAGAGCACCGGTACGACGCGCACATCCGCGTTCAAATTCACCCGGCCGGTACAGAATGCCGCCGGCGAATGGGTCGACGAAGCTGTCGAGATGAACGTGCCACTGCTTTCCATCGTGAAGGTGCCGACCCTGGCCGTGGAGAATGTGGACATCACGTTCGATATGGAAGTGAAGGCGGCCACGCACGACAAGAGCTCGCTGGATATCGGTGCCACGGTTGATGCATCGTGGGGCGGGTTCGGTGCGAAAGTTTCGGTGCAGGGCTCCGTGGCATCGCATAAGGAAAATACCCGCACCACGGATAACTCGGCCAAGTACCACGTGAACGTCCAGGCGCGTGATGGCGGCATGCCGGAAGGGCTTGCGCGTGTCATGGATATCCTGCAGACGGCGGTGGTGGCAAAGACCGGGACGCCGAAGGCTCACGATCCGGCCCGGTCGTCTTCGCCGGCCACGTCGGCGGACCCGGGTTGAGAACCCCTGTGACCTGATGATCGACAGTCGTGGCGCCGCGGCGCCACGACCTTCCGGGAGTAGTGATGTTTGATCTCACCGATGTCCGCTACGTGAAGCGGATCGTGGTTGGCAGCAATAATCCTAACCAGATGAGCGCTGAGACGCAGACCGAGGAGGCGCGTGAATTGCTCAATCGCTGCCTCAACGATTCGCCGCGGGGGAGGATCCTCGCCACTGAAAAGAGCTTCACGATCCTGCAGATCGGCGAGCACCAGGTCGTCCTGCAATGGATTTGCTACCAGGTGGGATTCAACCGAAAGCCTGCATGGTTAAACGAATGACCGGGCACGCGACGCGCTTTCCGCTGATGGCGCTGTTGGACCATCTTCGGGAGGTGATGACCAGGACGCGGGGGCCGCGCGTATCACTGATGGAGATTGAGTTCGAGGGATATCTCTCCCGCGACAAACGCGGCGAGGTATGCGTTGCCCTCAGGCGTGGCCGGTTCGCGTGGATGGCACGTACAAAGCCGCGCCGATTGAAGGTGCGCTGCGACGCCGGCAACGGATGGATACCGCGACTGTATTGCGATGGCGAAGCCATCGTTTCCCCGGGGACGCTTGTCCCGTTTTGACAAGGAGTCGAACATGACACATGGAACAATGACAAGACTTATCGCGGCAGGCCTTCTCGCGTGCGTGGGGGCTGCAGCGCACGCCTCCTCGATCGATGGTGCGTGGCAGGGTGTGGTGCGTGATGGTTCGCAGGCCGTTCGCACGACAGTATGGCGAAAAGCCGAGGCAATTCGCGTGCATTTCGGTGAGCCGCGAAATTGCGCGGCCGCGGCTGAATTGCTTGAGGAGTCTGGCGGAAGCTCGCACTTTCGCTTCAAGCCGGCCAGCAACGGTGGTGGCTTCTGCGAAGCCCTATATCCCGGCGACTTCGTGCTCAACCCGGAAAAACAGGGGGTTTCCATACGATTCCAGCGGCGTGGCTCGACATGGTCGGGCAACCTTTCCGAGACCGCCAACCCCTGAGGAGGTGTCATGGATTCGTTGCTTCTGAATCGTTTCTGGCTGCTTCTCGCTGCCGTGGGTGGCGCGGTACTTCCTGTCGCCATGAGCAAGGTCGGCTCGCGAGGACGTGCCGTCGTACAGGTGATCTGCGGAACGCTGATCGCCGTATTCATCGCGCCAGCGTTTCAGCGCCATTTCCTTCCTGACGCGGATGTCGAAATGCAGGCTGGTGTGTCGTTCCTTGTCGGCTGTTTCGGGCTGAAACTCACATCTATCGTGCAACGGGTCCTCGATCGCCATGGCGATGGTATCGCTGATCGCGTCGTGTCCCGCATCGCTGGAGGTGAGAAGTGATGGCTGTCTTGCTTGTAGTTGATTTTGTCGCCTGCCTCACGGTGATGTTGATGTCCGGATGGCTCATCACCGAGCAACGGCTTTCGCGATTCGCGCGCGTGGCGTGTGCGTTGCTGGTCGCCGGGGCATGCGTCAATACGATTGGCATCTACGGGATGCTCGCCAATGTCGATGGCTTCTTCTATGGCGACGTATGGCCCAGCGAAGTGCTCGTTGATATCGGCGTCGCCACGCTGATGGTGCGCTGGGCCCTGCGGCTGCACCTGGCGCCCCGCGAGCCGGCCTGCCCCTGATGAAGGCCCACTGGCGGAGGGATGCCCCAGGCGCCCCATCGTTGCGCGAAATCGGCATGGAACGCGTGTAACCCCAGCGTGGCCGGGCAAAAGCCGGGAGGATCGGCGTGGGGAGGGCGTCTGGGGGCGCCCTCCCCATGATCGACCCGCCGGCAGTCGCCGCGTCGTGTGGTGGCCCGGCATCACCTATGGGGATTCCGCCATGTCCATCTCGTTCCGTACGCTCCTCGTCTCGCTGTCGTTCCTCTCGCTCGGTGTGGGCGCTGCCCAGGCCGGTCCAACCCACAGCGCCGCAAGCGCCAGTGCGCGCCCAGGCCACGTGGCCACGCTGGTCCAGCCCTCCACGGCCGCCGTGGTGGAATGCAAGAATCCGATCGAGTGTTCCTCGCGTTTGCTCTAAGGCCTTGAACGGGCGTCGTCGGGCCTTGCCCGGCGACGCTCGCCCGTAGGCTCAGCGCCGCGGCGAGGGGGCGGGTGCTGGTGCAGGTGCCGGCACGCCGGGGTGTGCGGCAAGGCGTGCCGCAGCGACCCGATGCGCAACGCGCACGCCGAAGATCAATGCCGTGGTCGCGACGAAGGCGAGGACGGCCTGGGAGCGGATCATGGCGGGATCCTGCAGGTGGAACGATGTGCTTGCCTGGGCCACGCTGGCCAGCATGCCGCCCACGGCCGCACCATGCCATCCATGCCGCAAGGTCAGCGCGATGACCGGTACAGCCATGCCGACGCGAACCCATGTCAGCAGGCCATCATCTTCGCCGGCGCCGTTAGCCACCAGTAACAGCAATGCGAGGCAGGGCACGGCGAACAGCACGGCGTCCCGCAGCAGCGGGCTATGGCGGATCGCGGACCAGGTAACCGTGCGGCGAGGCAGCAGGGCGATCCGCTCGCGAACGGCAAGAATCAGCGGTGTGAGGGTGAGGGCGCCCAGATAGCAGCCGAGGACCCAGGCCAGCATCAGGGGCAGCGTGATCGCCGGCGTTGGCGAGCCATCAGCCATGTTCACCGTGGACAGGACCAGGGCATTGGCGGCCGTGGTGATCACCGCGCAGATGAGCGTCGCCGTCAGGATATAGCCCATGTTCACCTCGCCATCGGGGCGAACGACCGCGTAGCGGCTGCGCAACCAGGCCATGGCAGGCATGCAGACCAGGATGGGCGGGAGGGCCGCCATGCAGGCCCAGAGCACGCCGAAGCTCGAGGCATGCAGGGCAGCCATCTCGGCGATGGGCAGGGTTTCGCCAACGGCCAGGGCGGCCCAGTAGCGGCGCGGCACGAGCAGCAGGCAGGCCAGTCGCAGGCCAGCCGGGAGCATCCAGTGTGAGAACGAGATATTGCGTGTGAGCTCGTAGCAAGCGGCATACGCGCCCGCGACCGCCAGATAGCGGCCCCAGGCCAACGGATCCGTGTGGGAACTCCTCACTGCCACCCTCAATGCCGCCGTCGCGACCGTTCGGAAAAAGCCGCCGTCCGGAACAGTCCCGTTACAGCTGACGCTTTCTTGGTGAATGATATAGCGGCAGTAGCCAGGCGGAATACAGCGCCATCACGAAGATTTGCCGAAATAGCGTTCCGGTCGGCAAGGCGTGGCGGACCACGCAGTTTCTCCACAAATGGGGTGCTACCGTCCGCCCATGAACCTTCGCGACCTCCAGACCCGTTTCGCCTCGACCCTCCGCGGTGGCCCGGCCGTGGAAGGCCTGGATGGCCGGGGTATGGCCGTGTATACGAACCAGTACCGGTCGCAGCTGGTCGCCTCCCTGCGCGATACCTACGCGAAGACGCGCCTGTGGCTGGGCGATGGTGTGTTCGACGAACTGGCCGAGGCCTATGTGGCGGCGACGCCGCCGGATTCATGGACGCTGGACGCCTACGGGGAGAGCTACATCCCCTGGCTGGATGGGCACTACCCTGCGGATCCGGAGATCGCGGAACTTGCCTGGCTGGACTGGCACCTGCGGCGCACCCTTTCCGGCCCCGATGCGCGCCCGATCGGTCTGGATGGCCTGGTCTCCGCCGATTGGGATACCGTGGAAATCCGCTTCGTACCCACGCTGCGTTTTCGTTGGACGCGCAGCAACGCCGCCGCCATCTGGCATGCGCTGGCGAGCGAAAGAATGCCCCCGGCCGCGGAAATCTTCGATGTCGATGCGGGGGTACGTGTGTGGCGCCGGGATTTTTCGCCCCGGTTCACCAGCATGCTGGCGCCGGAGTGCGCCTGCCTTGATCTTGCCCTGGCCGGGGCGTCGTTCGGTGAGATGTGCGAAGCGCTGACGCGCCTGCACGAACCGGATACCGCGGCCCGGCAAGCGGGAGCCCTGTTGCGCAGCTGGGTGGAAGACGGGATCGTCGACTCGCTCGTCGGCGACTGATCCCGTGGAAGGCGGCGCCGGCGCCGCTACACTTCCACGATGATCGATGACGCCCACCTTGCGCATGGCCTGGCCGGCGATGAACTACCGCCCGATTGGCCCGCTCTCACCGAGAATGAAGTCACGGCGCTGCTGGCGAGCGTGCCGCTGGCTGGCGCGGCGCGCGCCATCCGTTGGCGTTCGCCGCGTCCGCTATCGGCGGCGGCGTTGGTGGAAACGGCACTCGGCACGGTTTTCGTGAAGCGCCACCACGCGAGCGTACGTTCCGCAGAGGCCCTTGCCGAGGAACATCGGTTCGCGGCCAGCCTGCGCGCAGGGGGCATCCCCATACCCGCGGCTTACCCCGATGGCGAAGGCCACACCGCGCTGGCCAGGGGCCAGTGGGTCTATGAAGTGCACGCGCCGGCGCGGGGTGCGGATATCTACCGTGATGCGTTCTCGTGGTCGCCTGTGGGTGGCCTGCGCCACGCGTGGCTGGCTGGCGCCATGCTGGCACGCGTGCATACCGTGGCTGCGGGGTACGACGCGCCCCAGCGCACCACGCATATCCTCGTGGCCAGGGCAGAGATCGTTTCCGCAGCGGACCCGGTGGTTGCCCTCGAGGCGCAGCTTGGCGACCGGCCGGCACTGGCAGCCTACCTGCGTGACCGAGACTGGCATGAAGAATTGCGTGGCACGCTTTCGCCCTGGCACGCGCGGGCGCACGCAGGCATGGCCCGCCAGCCTCGCCTATGGACCCACGGCGACTGGCACGTTTCCAACCTGTGCTGGAGTAACAGCGGCGATGATGCCGCGATTACGGATGTGCTCGACATGGGCCTGAGCGCAGCAACGTTCGCCCTGTACGACCTGGCGACCGCCATTGAGCGCAACGCGATCGCATGGCTGGATATCGCGCGCGGCGAGATCGGCCATGCCGACCTGGCGCTGGCGCTGATCGCGGGTTACCAGAGCGTATGCCCGCTCGATCAGGGCGACCTTGACGACCTGGCCAACCTTTTGCCCATCGTCCATGTGGATTTCGCCCTGTCCGAGGTGGAGTACTTCGAAGGCATTACCGGGCGGCGTGACCACGCCGATGTGGCCTGGTACACCTTCCTCCATGGGCATGCCGCCTGGTTTGCCACGCCGCCGGGCCAGCGCCTGCTTGAGCAGATCCGGCACGCCGGGGCCGGATTCGTGGTTCAATAGAGGCCTTGAAGCGGGGGTGCCTGGCGTTGCCAGGCTGAGAGAGTCCCTTGGAACCTGACCCGGTTAGTACCGGCGTAGGGAGCTTGCAGAGTCACGGAGCCTGCCTTGGGGCCGGTCCGTGCCCGCCGTCGCTTCGTCCGTTCCCCACGAAGACGACCATGACCCCGATCCGTACCCCGCTCGCCCTTGCCGTGCTGTCGCTCGCCGGTGCCGCCCATGCTGCCGACGATGTTCCGCAGCAGGCGCGTACGCTGCCTTCGATCGACGTGCATGCCAATACCGCCGCGGGCTACCAGGCAGCCGATACGCAGCTGGATACGTTCGGAAGTTTTGGCAGTGCCCCGCTGCATGACACGCCCGCCGCCATCACGGTGATCACGCGTGCGCAAATCGATGACCGGCAGCCGCGTTCGTTGAGCGAACTGGTCCGCGGCGATGCCGCGATCAACGATAACTACGCGCCGGCGGGCTACTACCAGGATGTGTCGATTCGTGGCTTCCCGCTCGATCTCGCGACCGGGTTCCGCTTCAACGGGATGATCATGTCCGCGGAGCAGCTGATGGCGCTCGAGGGCAAGGAGCGCGTTGAAGTGCTGAAGGGCCTTGGCGGCCTTGAAGCCGGCGTCGTTGAACCCGGCGGCCTGGTGAATTACGTAAGCAAGCGCCCGGCCGAAGTCCATAATGTGACCCTTGGCACGGATTCGCATGGGTCGGCGTACGAAGCACTGGACCTTGGCACGTGGTTCACGCCGACGTTCGGCGTGCGCGTGAACGCGGCGCACGAACGTACGCACGGCGTTGTCGAGCATACGGATGCCCGTCGCACGTTCCTCTCGATCTCGGCGGACTGGAAAGTCACCGATAAGGCGACGCTCCTGCTCGATACGGACTACCAGACGAGCGGTGGCCGTTCGGCTTCCGGTTACCAGTTGCTGGGCGGCACGGAGATTCCCGAACACCCCAGCCGTACGCGCCTGCTGGGCTACCAGCCCTGGCAGCGGCCGGTGGGCATTGACTCAAGCAACACCACGCTGCGCTTCAATTACCGTTTCAGCGACCAGTGGAACGCGCAGCTCTCCGCGGGCCATAGCCACACCGTGATCGATGACAATGTCGCGTTTGCGTATGGCTGCTTCTATGCCGAATCGTGTGCGAGCGGTGCCACGCCCGGGTACTTCTTCGCGCCAAACGGCGATTACGATGCGTACGACTACCGTAGCCCCGACGATACCCGGCAGAACGACGAAGTGCGCGCATCACTAACGGGAGCGTTCGCCACGGGCACCATCGATCACGAACTGAACGTGGGTGCCACTGCGTTTCGACGCACGGTGGACCAGCGCGCGGACGTCTACGACTACGTCGGCACCGCCAATATCGATGAGCAGGTGGTCCCGGTGTTTCCCTCATCGCCCAACCAGCCCGGTCCTTCCGAGCGCCGCCTGACCGATTGGCAGCACACGCTCTTCGCGATCGATCGCGTGCACCTGTCCGACACCTGGCAGGTGCTGGCGGGAGCGAAGTTCGTGAAGCTGCACGAGCGTGCCTACGACGACGCGGGCGTGCTCGAGCGTGATACGCGTATGACGAAAACGCTGCCCCAGGCAGCGGTGTTGTGGCAGCCGGTATCAGCGCTGACCACGTACGTGAGTTACGGCGAGGGTCTTTCACTCGGGCGCGAGGCTCCCTACTGGACCTCGAACGGCAGCACGACGTTGCCGCCGCTGCATTCCCGGCAGATCGAAGCGGGCGTGAAATACGCCGTCAACGATGCGCTCGACCTCCAGGCGGCGGTCTATCGCATCCGCCAGCCGTACCAGTTCGCGCAGCCAGACAGTACCGCCGAGGGCTTTACCTTCGTGCAGCGCGGCCAGGAAGTGCACACGGGTGTGGAGCTGAACCTTGCCGGCCGCGTTACCGATAATCTGCGGCTTACCGCGAGCGCTAACGTGATCCGCGCGCGTGCCGAAAATACCGGTACGCCTTCGTACGAGGACCACCAGGTAGTGAACGTGCCGCGCTACCGCACGGCGGTCTATGCGGATTACAGCCTGCCGTTCGCGCCTGGCCTGGCCGTGCTGGGTGGCTGGCGCTACGCCAGCAGTAACGTGGCGACGCCCGACGGTACTACCCGCGTCCCGGCGTACCATGTCTTCGATGCGGGCCTGCGCTTCGCGACGTCGCTTGGCGGGCACGCGATGACCTGGCGCCTGAACGTCGATAACGTCTTCAATCACTTCTACTGGCGCGATACCGGCAGCTCGGGTGGCGATAGCTACCTGTTCCCAGGCATGCCGCGGCTCGCAAGGCTGTCGGTGACCTATGAACTTTGAGCTCTCGTTTTTCGAGCTGGCCGCGGCCATCGTGAGCGCGGCGGGTGTGTGGCTGACCGCGCGCCGCAGCCCGTGGTGCTGGCCGGTGGGCCTGGTCTCGGTCATCGCCTACGCATGGATCTTCGTCGATGCAAAGCTGTATTCCGATACGTTGCTCCAGGTCATCTTCGCGCTGCTCATCGTTTACGGCTGGCACCGCTGGATGCGCAACCTGGATGACAGTGGCCACGTGCGCGTCGCCTCGCTGGATACGCGAAGCGCCACGTTGCACCTCGCCGTCGGCACCGCCGCGGCACTTGCCCTGGGCTACGCCATGCATCGCTGGACCGATGCATCGCTACCCTGGCTGGATGCAGCGCTCACCGCGTTCAGCCTTGTCGCGCAATGGTGGCAGGCACGACGCCACGCCGCCGCATGGTGGCTGTGGATCGCGGTCGATGTGATCTACGTCGGCGAATACGTTTACAAGTCGCTGCCGATCACCGCCGTGCTCTACGCCGGCTTTGTGATCTTGGCGGCCATGGGCTGGCGCGCATGGAGCCGCGAGCGCGCGGCGGCCGTGGCAGGCTGATACAGATCCGATAGCGGGTGCGGCCTCGACCGCTGGAATGGCGAGCCGTAAGGCCCGCCATCCACCAGCCTGCTTAGCTCTGCGGCGGGAGCAGGGGCACGCATTCCGCGCCGTTGCACTCGATGTGCAGCTTCTGCGCGCGGCCATCGCACTGGGTGAAGAACACGGCGTGCTGGCCGTCCACTTCGAGCACGCGGATACCGCGGTCGCACTGCTGCACCGCTGCCACGTCCTGTGCAGCGTTGAACATGGATTTGCCTACGCGCGGATCCAGGCTGGCCATGCCGCCTGGCTGCAGTGCCGTGGCGATCTGCGCTTCGTGCGGCTGGGGTGTATCCGCGGGCGCGGGTGCATCGGTGGTGGGCTTCGTATCGACCGCCTGGGCCGCGGCCACGGGCGAGCCGGGCAGGGCCGCTGCCGCGGCGACGCCGCCAGCATCGGTGCCGAGCACCTGCAACTGGTTGCCGTAGTGGTGCGCCGCGCCGTTGGAGAAATCGATGACGATGCCGATCAGGCCGCCGATCAGGATATTGCCCCACACCATGCCGCGGATCGACGCGGGGAAGACCTGCTGCGCGACGACCGATCCATCCTTCGTGCAGTTGACCGAAAGCGGCGTGGCCGAACGATGCACCTTGGCCGTGCCCGGGGTCATGACGTTCACGGTGCCGTAGTTGTTGGTGAGCGCGCAGGACGCACCGGTGATCGGCGCGCCAGACGACGTCTGGCTGTGCACGTCCACCTTCTGGTAGCGGCCACCGGTAATCGATGCGCAGGCCGTAATACTGGCCACGCACGCCACGACCATGCCGTGCTTCCATAGACGATTCATTTCGATTCCCTCGGTAAATAAGCGCATGCAGCCGTGCCGGCGCGCAGGCGGGCCGGTTGCAGGCGACATGGAAGCGTGGTGGCGGCCCGCATACCCCCTGGTACGTGACGCCGGCGCGGACCTGCCTCCCCTGAAGGTCCCGCGGGCGGAGTTTGAGATATTTCGTAGGCCGGCGCCATATCCCCTGCCTTCTGGCCGATAGGCATAGCCGGCAACGTTTGCGGGAACCGGCCCCTGACCGGTCGGCCGGTCAGCCGACCACCGCGCCGGTGCGATCGGCCGCGTTTTTCAGAATCCTTCCATAGCCATCTGGCGGGGCAAGACAGCATCATGCGCGGGTCGTCGTAGCCCGGTGGGGGCACCCACGGATAGGGGTGTGTCCACCGGGCCTGCCCGGCAGCGGCCGGGGCGTGGGACGCGTCCCGGCCGCTTCAGTTCGACGGGTGCGCGGAGGCGCCCCAGTCATCGGCGCTGAACTGAAGGTGCAGCACCGTGCGGTTGTCGTCTTCCAGCGGTGGGTTGTACTGCAACGTGGTGCAGCCCGTCGCCACCTGGCGCTTGAGTGCCAGCGCCATGGTTTTCGTGGTTTGCGGCCCGTATACCGGGGTACCCGCTTTCGTGGTTTTCAGTGCCACCCTGTACCCATCCGGGCTCACGCCGTCAGGCATATCTGCCGGTGGGGATACCCCACCATCCAGGCCGACCACATCCAGCTTTCGCCCGCAGCTGCCGACGCTGACGATATCGATCCCATCGAGCAGGCTGGCGATAAACCGGTCGGCATTCTCGGTGAGGGAATCCACCGCCTCCACCGTGGTGCTCAGGCGTACCTTCACGAAGTACATCTTCCGGTAGAAGAGGTACGTGCGCGAGGTGAGCATGTCGCGCTGGGCATCGAACACGATGGGCAGGAAGCGGCCATCCTGGTGGCGGCCCCCGGCGAGTTTCGCGGTATACGGTGATTCGTCGCCCCACCACACATTGCGGTAGATTTCCTGGCGCTCGGCGAAGGCCACCGATTCGCGGAAATCCTGCACGGCCTGGGCCAGCATCTTCGGCTCATCGCCCTGACCAGCGGGGTAGATGAAGACATCGGCGATGATCCACTCGGCGTGGTCGATCCCGTAGCGCAGCGAGATACCTGCCGCGATATCGCCTTCGTCGGCATAATTCTTGACGGCCTCAAGCGTGGCGTCAGCCAGCCGCCTGGGTGCGATGATCCAGGTATCGTCGACCACGCCGCGGTGGGTTTGCGCATCCACCGGCACGAGCGGGGGCGCCGTGGGCGCGTTCTGCGCACTCACGGAAAAGCTGGCCGGGCCCAAGGCCAGCAGCACGGGAATCACACTCCACCGCCACATCGTTTCCAAAACCCCTGCAAGATCGAACGCGAACCCCGTGCGCGCACTATAGCCGTCCATATGCCTCATGGGGAGCGCTTGCCGGCACGCAGGCGTCGGCGGAGGAAAGCCAGGGTCAGCGTTTCCAACTTGCGTGGCTGGTGCGGGCCTGTCGGGGGCACCCGCCGGTGAAGGTCACCATCGGCCCAGCCCAGGAAAACCTCCGGGTGGATATACGATGCGCGGCACACCGCCGGAGTATTTCCCAGCACGGCCGCGACATCCTTCACCGCCTGCGCAAGCACCGTTTTGACAGCTCGTTCGCCGCCCTCTTCGGGGATTGGAGTGGCCGCGAGCACCGCCACGGCCTGGACAGTGCCACCCCAGGTGCGGAAATCCTTAGCGGTGAATTCGCCGCCGGTGACTTCCCGCAGGTAGTCGTTGACCATGCCCGAATCCACGGGCTGCCGTTGGCCCTCGTCATCCACGTACTGGAACAGGCGCTGCCCCGGTAATTCCTGCACCCGACGTACCGCCTTCACCAGCCGGCGGTCATCCAGCACGACATCGCGCCACTGCCCGCTCTTGCCGCGGAAGTGGAACTCGATACGGCCTCGGCGTGCTGCGACGTGTCGCGAACGGAGCGTGGTAAGCCCAAACGAGTTGTTCTCGCGGGCGTACGCATCGTTACCGATGCGGATCATGGTTTCTTCAAGCAGGCTCACCACCAGGGCGAGCACTTTTTCGCGTGGCAGCCCGGCTAATGCGAGGTCCTTGCGCAGGCGCTTACGGAGCGCCGGCAACGCCGCGCCAAATTCGAGAATGCGGGTGAACTTGCCCCGGTCGCGCTCGCTGCGCCATTTCGCGTGGTAGCGGTACTGCTTGCGAGCGCGTGCATCGCGCCCGGTGGCCTGCAGGTGGCCGCGCGGGTTGGTGCAGATCCACACCTTTGTGTAAGCGGGCGGGATTGCCAGTGAACGGATCCGGGCGAGTACGTCCTCATCGGTGACGCGCTTTCCACCGACGTCCATGTACTGGAAGCTCTTGCCGCGCTTGCACCGTGTGATCCCATCATCCGTGTCGCACACGTAAACGAGGCCCGCCGCTTTCGCGTGGGCCCGCTCATCGGTTGCCACCACGAGGGCGTTGGCGGGAGGTCGTCGGGACATGGCCGGCAGTGTGTGCCGGCCGGCGATCAAGGCACGGTGAACGTGCCGTCAGGCATTAGCCCACCCGGCAGAACGCGGCCTTCAGGTAACGGTTCTCGGGGACGTTGCTGGCCACCGGGTGGTCGGCACCCGCGCCATCCACGTGCAGCACCTGGATATCGCGCCCGGCATTGAGGGCGACGCGGCGGATCATCTCCAGGAAATCGTCTTCGCCCACCAGGCCCGTGCATGAGCAGGTGAGCAGGATGCCGCCCGGCGCCAGGACATCGAGCGCTGTGCGGTTCATGGCGAAGTACTTCTTCAGCGCGTTGACCACCTGGTTGCGATCGCGGGTGAGCTTGGGCGGGTCGAGCACCACGGCATCCCAGGTTTCACCGCGGGCGATGGCCGCGCGCAGCCACTCGAACACATCACCCTGTTCGAAGCGGGCGTCCACGCCGTTCATCCGGGCGTTTTCGCGCGCTACTTCCAGGATCGCCGCGTCAGCATCGACGCCCGTGGCTTCCCGTGCCCCGGCCTTCATCGCGTGAACGGCGAAACCACCCGCGTTGCAGCACAGATCCAGCACCCGACGGCCGCGCGCCAGTTCGGCGAAGCGGCGGCGGTTGTCGCGCTGGTCCGCGAAGAAACCGGTCTTGTGGCCCAAGCCTGGCGCGGCGTGAAACGCGAGGCCATGCTCGTGCACATCCACGGCTGCGGGCGCATCGTTCGAGCGCACGTCGAACGATTCCTGGCGCTGCACATGCTGCTCGGCGAACCAGTAGAGCGATGCGCCCGGGAAATGCTTCTGCAACTCGGCATGGATCGTGTCGCGGAAGCGCCACATGCCGGCGGCGAAATACTCGACGACCAGATGGTTGGCATAGCGATCCACCACCAGCCCGGAAAGGCCATCGCCCTCGCTGTGGACCACGCGCCAGGCGTCGCTGACATCGTCCAGGCGGAGCAGGTTGCGGCGCAGGTCCACCGCACGCTCGATCCGGGCGGCGATCCACTCAGGATCGATAGCCTCGTCGGGCGAGGTGGTGAGCAGGCGCAGCGCGACCCGGGCGTGGCCGTTCCAGAAGCCGCGGCCCACGAAGCGGCCTTTCGCGTCCACCACGTCCACGACGCTGCCGGGCGGAATGCGCTCGGCGGGCTTGATGACCTGGGCGGACCACACCCACGGATGGCCGGGGACACGGTCGGATTTGAGCTGGATCTGGGGGATTGCGGCGGTATTCATCGGTGAATGATACCGGCCCTTAGCGCCCGAAGCGCAGGATGAGCCAGGAGACGAGCGCCAGCAGGTTGATGCCGATGTGCGGCGCGGAGGGGCCGCCTAGGGCGAGGAGCCAGCCGTGTTCGGCGATCGCCCAGTCAAAGCCCAGCCGCGGCGAGCGCTGCAGGGTCATGGAAAGGTTGGCGTAGGCGCCCGAGGAAAGGGCGTAGCTGAAGAACGAGGTGGCAACCAGCGGTGCCTGCAGGAACTGGGCCCAGATCGACATCTGGGTACCGCGGCCATCGTTGCTGGCCAGCAGCACGCCGGCCACCAGGATGAACGCGAACAGCAACACGCCGAGCACGGTCACCACCGCATCAAGGCCGCTCATGCGCGAGCCGAGCAGGTGGTCCACCTGGCGCACCAGGCCGTACAGGCCACCGGCAATCTCGAACACGGCAATGACACGGGTGAAAAACGAATGCATGCGAACTCCCAGGTAGCGGACGGCGCATTATGGCCGCCCGCGCTATCGGCTGGCCGAACGGCCGTTCAGAGTGCCTCGGCCGCCTCGTGCAGGTCGGCGATGTGCTGCTCCCACCAGCGTGCCTCGGCGGCGAACGGGAAGGCGGCGGGGAAGGCGGGATCGTGCCAGCGTTCCGCGATCCACCCCGCGTAATGCACCTGGCGCATGGCGCGTAGCGCAGGCACGAGGGCGAGTTCGGTGGGGTCGAAATCGCGGAACTGGCCGTAGCCTTCCAGCAGTGCCTGGAACATGGCGTCGTCGGAGGCCAGCATCCACAGGTCCTGCACGGCGGGGCCCATGCGGGCATCGTCCAGGTCGACGAAGTGCGGGCCGGCATCCGTCCACAGCACGTTGCCCGGGTGGCAATCGCCATGCAGGCGCAGGCGGTGCACGGGCCCCACGGCGTCGAAGCGGGTAGTGACCGCGTCATCGACACGCATGACCGCCGCGCGGTACGCATCGAACAGGTGGGCGGGCAGAAGGTCGGAGCCCAGTGCCGCCCGCGCAGGGGCGTCGATCAGGGTGGCACGGTCCAGTGTCGTGCGGTGATGAAACGGCTCGCGCGCACCGATCGCATGCATGCGCCCGAGCAGGCGCCCTAGCCATTCGAGCTGGTCGGCGGATTCGAGCGATGGCGCACGGCCGCCGCGCCGCGGGTACACCGCATAGCGGAAGCCGTCATGGCGCAGCATGGTTCGCCCGTTGAACACCAGGGGCGCCACCATGGGTATTTCGGCCGCGGCCAGTTCCAGGGCGAACGCGTGCTCCTCGCCGATGGCGGCGTCGTTCCAGCGCCCGGGGCGGTAGAACTTCACCACGACGAAGCCGCCATCCTCCAGGCCGACCTGGAACACGCGGTTCTCGTAGCTGTTCAGCGTGAGCAGGCGGCCATCGCTCCACGTGCCGGCCGCATCCACGGCCGCCAGCACCACATCGGGGGACAGCGCCGCGTAGGGCGCCGCCTGGCTCACGAGCGCAGGTTCCCGGGCGCGCCGCCGGGTGACGGGATCACGGCCATGGTCAGGCGCGACAGGCACACGAGCTTGCCGGTGTCCTCTTCAATGCGGATCTCCCAGACCTGGGTGGTACGCCCCAGGTGCACGGCCTTGGCCGTACCCGTGACGATGCCGCCCCGTACGCCGCGGATATGGTTGGCGTTGATGTCCAGTCCCACCGCGATTTCCTTCTCCACATCCAGCGTGAGCAGGGCCGCGGAGCTACCCAGGGTTTCCGCCAGTACGACCGAGGCGCCGCCGTGCAGCAGGCCGAACGGCTGCTGGGTGCGGTGGTCCACCGGCATGGTGCCGCGCAGCCAGTCGTCGCCGAACGCCGTAAAGCGGATATCCAGCGTCTCCATCATCGTGTTCCGGCTCCAGCCGTTGATGCGGTCGAGGTCGAGCGGTTGCTTCCAGATGGCCATCGGCGGGCACGGTTCCATGGGAAAGCCGTCATTGTCCTACAATGTGCGGGTGCCTACCGTAACCCTGATCGCCTCCGGCAAGCGCTTTGACGCGGCCGCCGACGAAACCGTGCTTGAAGCCGCCCAGCGCGCGGGAATCGCTCTCCCGTACTCGTGCCGTGGCGGTGTGTGTGGCAGCTGCAAGGCCACGCTCGTCGAAGGCACGTGTGCTTATCCATACAACCCGCCGGTCGGCCTTTCGGCCACGGCACGCGCGCACCACGGCATCCTGATGTGCCAGGCCGTGCCTTGCGGCGATATATCCATCCAGGCCCGCGAGATCGCGTCGGTGGAGGACATCCCCCACCGGCGTGTGGAAACCGAGGTGGCCGAGCGGCGCATGCTGGCGCCCGATGTGGTGGGCCTGTGGCTGCGCCCGCTGGGTGAACCGCTGCGCTGGCTCCCGGGCCAGTACCTCGATGTGGTGCTCGATAACGGCAAGCATCGTCCGTTCTCAATCGCCAGCGGCCCGCGCCCCGATGGCCTGGTGGAACTGCACGTACGGCACGTACCTGGCGGCGGGTTCACATCGTGGGTTTACGACTCGCTCAAGGTGGGTGATCGCCTGATGATCGAAGCGCCGCTGGGCACGTTCGTACCACGTGAAGATTCCGAGCGGCCCATGTTGTTCATGGCCGGGGGCACCGGCTTTGCACCGGTCAAGGCGGTTGTCGAACACTTCATCGCACTGGGTACGCGGCGCCCCATGCACCTGTACTGGGGCGTGCGGACCACCGAAGACCTTTACCTGGCCGACCTGGCCCGCGGCTGGGCTGCCGATCGGCCGTGGATCACATTCACCCCGGTCCTGTCGGACACGGATGCGGCGCGCGACGCGGGTTTACGCGACGGGTTGGTGCATGAGGCTTTGCTGGCCGATCATCCCGACCTTTCCGGGTTCGACCTGTACATGAGCGGCCCGCCAGCCATGATCGCGGCAGGGCGGGATCTGTTTCTTGATGCCGGCCTGCCGGAAGACCGGCTGTTCTACGATTCGTTCGATGTGGCGCCGGATGTCCTGGCGGCTATCCTGCACGGCCGGGCGGGTATCCACGGCCTGTAGGGAATTATTTCTTGCCTTTCGCGGTGGGCAGCTGGGCGTTCTGCCACGCGTAGGTGCCGCCATCGAGCACGAACACGCGGGTAAAGCCCGCCTTGATCAGCCGGTTAGCGGGCTTGGACAGCGTGCGGCCGTCCTTGTCGATCAGCACCACCGGGAGATCTTTCGCCTTGGCGAGGTCCTTGTGCTCCGGGTCGAACTGGCTGACGGCCACGTTCTTCGCGCCGGGGACATGGGCCTTCTCGAAATCCGCGCTGGCCGAGAGATCGATGATCAGCGGGTTATCGCGGTTGATGAGCTGGGTGAGCCCGGCCGGGGTGAGACCCTTCCATTTGCGGAAGAGGGTGCCGACTTCCATGGCGATCAGCGCCACCAGGATGGCCACGAAAAGGCCCACCAGGGCGAGGTGGTTGCTCGCGAACTCAGGCAACTTGTGCAGTACGTCGTTCATCGGGTCCTTGCTCGTCCCGTGGATCAACCGGCGATTATATAGGGATCAGTGGGGGGAGAAGTCCGGCAGGCCGGTCATCAGGGTCCAGCGGTTCTTTTCCTTGTCGTAATGCCAGCGCTGCTGGTCGACAAAGCTCCGCTCGGCCTGGGTGTTCACGTTCGCCACGTTGATCTGGACGGTCTGGACCACCTCGTCGTCGCCATCGGGGCGGGGGCCGCCGCCCTCGTCATAGCCGGTCACCCGCAGCTGGCTAAGCCGGCTCTGTTCCAGCGAGCTCATGGGGTGATCTTTGGCGTAATCCTTGTCCACGAACGATTGCGCCATCGCGAAATCGCCCCAGCGAATGGCCGATGCGTACTGGTTAAGGGTGCGGGTCAGCGAGTCGCTGCGGATATCGCTGGCGCAACCGCCCAGCGTGGCAGCACAGGCAAGGGCGAGGGTGGGCAGGGCAAAGCGGCGCATGGCGGGTTCCAACGTGGCGTCGGGGGGCATTATGCCCGGCGTTTGGCCACGAAGCGTGCCGACAGGGTGGCGGCAGGCTTTTCGCCGGTTCCGGGCACCACGCAAGACAGGTCGGCACGGGCCCGGCCACGGGCGTCCAGGGTGGTGAAGAACGTTTTCCAGCTGCCGCCCACGCTCAGGCTGGCTTCCGCACGCAGGTCATCCCAGACCGGGTCGAGATAGCGGATCGACGAATCGCCGACGAACAGGTCGCAGTCATCGCCGCGACGGCGCAGGTTGGCCTCCACGAGCGCCCAGCATGCCAGGGTCATCAGGCTGGCCAGGCTGCCGCCGAACGCACAGCCTTTGTCGTTGATGTTGGGCTGCAGCGGCGCGGTCATCACAAGGCGCTCCCCATCGCATCCCGGGATGTGGATACCCATGGCTCGCGCAAGGGGGATACTGTCGAGGATGAAGCGTTCGAGAGTGGCGAAAGTCGGGTCGGGCATCGTCATAGACGCGGAAGTCTACGTAACGCGGCTAACCGTTCGCATCCGTACGGCCTGCCCCAACCTTCGGCATTGGTCGGGGGCTACCTGCTTTTTCTATCCTCGCGTGTCCCCGCGTCGGTCCCCCCTGCAGGAAGCAACCCGTGAGTCGTTCGCATCCGCTACGTAACGTTACTGTGGTTATTACCCGTCCTGCCGGGACGGCGGGCCCGCTTGCCCGTCGCGTACGCAAGCTGGGCGGCATTCCCGTGAGCGTGCCCGGGCTGTCGCTCCGGGCCACGGAAGATGCCACGGCGGTGGATGCCTCCCTGCGCCGCGCGCTGGAGGGCGATGTCCTCGTCTTCACCAGCCCCGCCGCGGTGCGCTTTGCGGCAGACGTACTGCCGTTGGCCACGCGCGCGACGGTTGTGGCGGTGGGCCGTGGCACGGCGCGCGCACTCAAGACCGTGGGTGTCGCCAATGTCCACTTCCCAGAAACTTCGCAGGACAGTGAAGGCGTACTCGCACTGCCCGAACTGGCCAGTGTCAGCGGGCGCCACGTGGCCCTGATCGGTGCACCGGGCGGCCGCGGCGTGCTGCGCGAGCAGCTTGTCGCCCGCGGTGCCACGCTCGACGAAGTGCACGTGTATCACCGCGTGGCCCCCCGGATCGATCGCCGCCATATCGATCCGCTTTTGAAGCTGACCCGTCGCTCGGCGGTCCTGCTTTCCAGTGCCGAAGCCCTCGATCACCTGCACCGGGCGCTCATCGCGCCCGCCTGGCGCCGCCTGGTCCAGGCCGTCGCGGTCGTAAGCAGCGAGCGGCTGCGTGCGGTTGCGCAGGGCATGGGTTTCGAGCGGGTGGTGGTTGCCCAGTCGGCCTTGCCGGCGGATCTGCTGGCCGCCGCGGCCGAAGTGTCATTCACGCGCCGTTGAAGGATGTATTCCGTGCGTTGGCGTATGGCCTGCTAGCATGCCCGGCATGACGACCGAGACGCCTCCGACCGAATCCGCCCCGGCCAACCCGGCCCCGGCCGCTCCCACCCCGCCCGCCGGTGCACGGCGCGCACCCGATCCTGCACCACGCAGGGGCGGTGGCGGCCTGGCGTTTGCCATACTGCTCGCGCTCGCCGCGGCAGGGGCCGCGGGGTACACCGCGTGGACCGTCTGGACCATGCGCCAGGACCTTGGCGCCGCCAATGGGCTGAAGGGCCAGGTCGATACGCTGCAGACGGCGGTGGACGGACTGCGCGACGACAATGCGAACCTTCGTCGCCGCCTTAGCGATGCCGATGGCGTGAACCGCTCGGCGCGCGAGGAAGTGCTTGGCATGGCCGAGCGCACGAAGAACCTCGAAGACGCCGTGGCGAATCTTTCCGAGCGTAGCCTGAGCGGACATGACGCCATGTTGCTGGATGAGGCCGAATCGCTGCTGCGCATGGCGAAGGAACGGTTCGCGTTGTTCGGCGATGCCAGTGGCGCCCTCTCCGCTTACGACCTGGCTGACAAGACGCTCGCCGGCGTGAACGACAGCGCATTTGCCGCGGTTCGCCAGAACCTCACCGCGGAGCGCGAAGCGTTGGAAGCGGTGCAACCGAAGGCTCGGGCAAACGACCTGGCGACACTAGCCGACCTGCGCGCGCAGATCCCGACCTTGCCGCTGAAGAATATCGACAGCCAGGCGGGCGCCGACGAAGACCGGACGTTCTGGCAACGCGCGGGCAACGCCCTTGGCAGCATCGTGCGCATCAGCCACGACGAAGGCACGCCGCTCGGCCTGGCCGACGATCGCCTGGCGCGTGAACTTGCTGCCCTTGATGTGGCACATGCCGAAGCGGCCGTGCTGGCCTACGACGACCGTGCACGTGCCGACGCGCTCAAGCGCGTCGATGCGACGCTCGTGGCGCACTTCAACACCCAGGCACCCTCGGTACAGACGGCGCGCCAGCGCATTGCCACGCTGCTTGCCAGCCAGGCGAAGGGCGGCGAACCGAAGCTGGGCGCTGCGCTGGAAGAACTGCGCAACCTGCGCTCGGTGCATGCGCTGAAGGCTAATGGTGGCGCTGCCACGGCGGCACCCGCGCATTCGACCTCGGCCCCCGCTCCGGCGGCACCGGCCGCAGCACCGGCCGCAGCACCCGCGGCGGCATCCTCCGCCGCGAAGGCCACGCCATGAAGCTCTGGCGCTGGATCGTAGGGCTCATCCTTGTCGCGGTGCTCGCGGCGTTCGCGTGGCACTGGGTCGCGGATGATCCCGGCTACGTCATGATCCACCTGCGTGGCACGACGTTGCAGATGACCGTCGTCACCGGCGTCGTGCTCTTGCTCGTGGCGTGGGCGGCCATCGCGTTTCTCGTCGCGCTCATCCGCTGGCCGTTTGGTGCCATGAACAGCCGCCATCGCCGCCTGAGCCGGCGTCGCCTCGCCGATGGCCTTGTCGCGCTGATCGAAGGGCGCCACGGCGAAGCCGAGCGCGACCTGAACCGTGCTGCGCGTTACCCCTCGGTGCGCGGGCCGGCGTTGCTGGCTGCGGCCGAAGCCGCGGAACGGCATGGTGAATCGGCGCGCGCGATCGAGACGCTGGACCTGGCCGCCCAGGAAACACCGCGAGCTGCGCGCGTCCTCCGTGCGCGGCTCATGCGCCGTACCGGGCGTGCCGCCGAGGGTGCGGCGTTGCTGGCGCCCGAGGCGAACAGTGGCGCGCTCACCCCGGCCGGTTGGGTGGAATTCGCCGAGGCCTCGCTGGCCAGTGGCGATGCACGCAACGCGATGCGTGCGCTGGAACCACTGCGCAAGAGTGGCGAACTGGGCGCGCCCGCGTTCAACGACCTGGAATCGCGCGTGGTGGCGGCGGCCATCGTTGCGCAGCCCGATGGCGCATCGCTCACGGGTTTCTGGTCGCAACTCCCGAAGGGCCAGCGTCGGCTGCCTTCTGCCATCGATGCCTACGCTCGCCAGGCCATGCGCTATGGCCAGTCCATGGCCGCCATGGATGAGATCGAATCCGCACTTCGGCGCGAATGGTCACCGGAACTTGTCGCCACCTATGGCGGCATGGGCTCGGAAGATCTCGAGCAGCGCGTACGCCGTGCCGAGGCGTGGATCGACACGCACCCGAACGATCCTGTCTTGCTGACGACCGTGGGCCGCATGTGCGTGCGCATGCAGCTTTGGGGCAAGGCCAAACCCTACCTCGAACGCGCGCTCGCCATTGCGCCGAGCGCCGCGGCATGGGAGGCGCTGGGTGATGTCTACCAAGGCGAGCAGCAGCCCGAGCTCGCGCAGCGTTGCTATCGCAACGCGTTCGCGCTTATGCGCGGTGAGTCGGCGGAGAGCCTGCCCGAGATGCGGCTAGGCCGCATCGACACGCGGGTAACGGCGGTAGAAGAGCGCGACCAGCACGGCGTGCCGCGCCTGTCCCCGTAAGCTCGGTCAGCGGCCGGGCGCGCGGTTGACGCCGCCCGGTGGCCGCCAATGGCCTGCCAGCGCACATTGCTGCGCGCGCCGCTTGGCATGTACGACCTCATCAGGGGCCATGCCGGCGAAGGCGTCCGGCGTGTCGAAACGCGCGTAGAGTTCCACGCACTCCCGTGGCGTCAACGGGGGTTCGTTGAAATGCGGCAGTGGTTCGCTACGCCCCTGCTTGCTGGCCGTAAAAATGCCGTTCGCAATGAGGTAGAAGAGCATGAGGGCAAACCAGGAAACGGCCCATGCGAGCGGCGGCACGCGGAACCGCCCGCGACGCGGCGTATGCCCTTTGCGCTGCGGAGACAAGGCGGTAACGGGCGCGGCGCGCTGGATGTACTCCTCGCGCGTCGATGGTGGCAACCCTTCGAACGCGTCCTGCCACGATTGCAGTTGTGCTGGTGTCAGGTAAAGCGTAAGCCAGTCGGGAATCCTCTCGTACAACCTTCCGATATCGGGCCAGCGCCGCACGGTGTAGTCGTCGATACCCGCCTGTGCACGCGTGAGCAACGCGACCCATGTGGAGCGCCAGCCCGCGTCCAGTGCGAGCCAGTCTTCGGCTTGCGCATGCACACGCGCGATCCAGATGGCGCGTGGATCGCCAGCACGCAGGCGGCCAACTTCATGCCAGTGGAAAGCCAGGGAGGCGGCGTCGAATAACGCCGGCCGTCGATCGATCGCATAGGTGCGCATTGCATCGATCAGCAGATCTTCGAACTGGCCGGGTGCATCGATGTACCCGTGGCGTAACGACGCGAGCGCGTGGTCGAGGAGCCCGGCGATCGCCGCCTCGCCTGCGTGGCGCATGGCCTCGCGAAGTCCGCGCATGGCTTCGTCAGCCGCCTCGTCTTTGCCTGGCCCCGGCTGCTCAGTGGCATGTATCGCGACCACGGACGTCGGCGGCGCGGTATCGCTTGCCGGCTCGTCGGCTTGGGAGTGTTCATCGCACCATGCCAGTGCGGCCTGGTAGGCCTCGCGAAGTCGCTGGAACCCTGCGCGGTCAGATGCCTGGTCGATCAGGCGCAACTGCATGGCGTACGCACGCCGCACCGCCACCGCATCCGCGTGGGGAGGCAGGCCCAATGCTTCGAGGTGCCAGGGAATCATTTCCATGCTAGTACGTGGGCGCCGCCTGGCGTGGCGCTGCCTCCGCGCGTTGCAATCGATCGAGCAGAAGCCGGCATTCGCGGAGTTGGGTAAGTTGTTCGTCGGTCGGTTGCGTGAGCAGGCTTTTGATCTCGTCCACCGTCTGCATGCACGCGGAAGCTCGTGACCGCTCTGCAGCAGACGTCCCTGGTACATGCCGTGCCATCGCATCCGCAGGCTCGGGTTCAGCGCGGCGCGTGAGGCCAGCGATCCACGTGGCGAAGAAAAAAAACATGACGCAGGTGATGCTCGCGTTGCGGCGGGCGCGGCTCTGCCGGTTTCCCACGGGTGCGTGCATCGCGCGATGTGCCGCGTCGTGTTGGGCGCGCCCGGCATTGCCCATCGCCAAACGGTGGGCCACGCCGGCCACTTCCTCGTGCCGTCGGTTCCACGCCGCAGCACGCGATCCGGAAATATACAGGCCGAGAAACCGTGGATATTGCGCCAGTGCATCGTGGATGGGCGGCCATGCGCGTGCGCCTGGGGCGGGTATCGGGGTATCGTTATCGCCGTAGTACGACAGCCAGTGCAGCACGTGCTCACGCCGCGCCGGATCGATGCCGGCAAAGGCATGCCGTTCACGTTCGACCGCATCGATCCACGCGCCGCCGCGGCCGAGTGAACTGAGGTGTGCAAACTCGCCCCAACCGAAACGCGCCGATGCCGCGGTGAATACCGCCAGCCGATGGCCTAGCTGCTGGTTGGCCAACGCTTCCACGAGCAAGCACTCGAACAGGAATGGCGCATCGAGGTGGTGCTGGCGCAAGTCGCGCGTGCAGGCATCGAACTCGGCATCGAGGTCGGGCGGCTCCGCAGCCTGGATGCGCTGCCCCAGCTGCTCCAGCCATTGCGCGGCCAGGGCGGCCAGCGCGGTGGGGCGCTCGCCCGTTCCGTGCGCGTTCGCCTCCGTTGGCGACACCGTTCCAGCCTCGTCCTCGCAACTGCATTCCGGCGCTTGCCCAGGCCGCGATAGCCAATCCCGCGCCCGCTCGTAGGCTTCGCGTAGACGCGCGAAACCTTCCGGATCCGTGGCGGGATCGATGGCTTTGAGGCGCGCGGCATACGCCTGCCTTACGCTAGGCGCATCGGCATCCGCCCCCAGTGCCAGCGCTTCGAGGAACCACGGCGTCTGCACGGGACTCAGCCTCCGTGATCTGGCGCGAAGTATCCATCGGACTCAATGGCCTTGAGCGCATCACGAAACTGTGCCGCGTCCCGCGAAATGAGTCGCACGTCCTGTGTCGCCAGTACCTGCTCGAAGCGCATGATCATCTGGCCGACATGGTCCCGTGCCGTGCCCAGGAGCTGTTCGTACATCCGTTCCGCTCGTGCGAGCAAGGTGCGGTTCTCCAGCGTATCGCGGGGGTGGATCTTGAGCGCCGAGAGTGCCTCGAGCCGGCGCGCGATGTCCGCAGCCGACATGTGCGCCTGGCCGCTTTCGATCACAAGGCGTCGCGTTTCACCGGTCGCCACGACGCTGACTTCTACTTCGAGCAAGCCGTTCACGTCGTAGGTGAACCGGACATCGACGCCGTTGGCGTGGGGTGTGCCAGGCTCGATGGCGACCTTGACCTCACCGAGCCGGATATTGTCGCGGACCATGCGCGACTCGCCCTGGTACACGGTGATGAGGATCTCGCGCTGCTGTGCATGGACAGGAAAGAAGCGCTGGACCTTGCTTACCGGCACGACGGTATTACGTTCGATGATGGGGGCGTAGTAACCCTCGACGATCGTCCCTTGCTCCAGCGATCGCACGACCTCGGTCCCCAGCGTATAGGGACATACATCGGTCATGACGGTTTCGTCGAGCGCCTTGTCCTTCATTTTCAGGCCGGCCTGCACCGCCGCGCCCAGGGCGACCACCTCGTCGGGGTTGAGGCCCACCGCGGGGAATCGACCGAACATGCGCGTCGCCAGCGAACGAATCATGGGCATGCGTGTTGCGCCGCCAGCCAGTACGACGTTGTCGAGATCGGCGGCGCGGATCCGCGCATCGCGCAACGCACGTTCGATGGGCCGCCACAGGCGGTTCAGCAGTGGCTCGGAGAGCTTTTCGAATGCCTCGGCGTCGAGTTCGACACGGGCCTGCGAACCCTGCCAGCTGATCTCGAACGACGCCTTGCCCTGCGCACCAAGCTCGCGTTTCGCGGCTTCCGCGCGCGCGGCTAGCCGCTGCATGAAGCTGGCGTCGGCACGGGCAGCGTCGGGAATACCGCGGGCGAAGGCGAGCTCCGCGATCATGCTGGCGAAGTCCTCGCCCCCCAGCATGTTGTCGCCCGCACTGGCGCGTACCTCCATCACGCCTTCGAACATCTCGAGGATGGAGACATCGAACGTGCCGCCGCCCAGGTCGAACACGAGGAACTGCGTTTCTCGCTGGCCCTCGTGCATCCCATAGGCGAGCGCTGCGGCGGTCGGCTCGTTGAGCAACCGCTCGACCCTGAGGCCGGCAAGCTCCCCCGCTACCCGCGTGGCCTTTCGTTGCGCGTCGGAAAAGTAGGCGGGGACCGTGATGACGGCCTCGGTCACTTCCTCGCCGAGGAATGCCTCGGCATCGGCCTTGAGCGATCTGAGCACCAGCGCCGAAAGTTCCTCGGGACGAAAATCCCGGTTGCCGAGCCGCATGACGCGCGCACTGCCCATGTAGCGCTTGAACAGCGCCGCAGTAAGGCCCGGGTGGGTTTGCAGGCGCTCGCGCGCTGCCTCGCCTACCAGGACATGGCCATCGGTATCGATACCCACGCACGAGGGTGTAAGAAAGCTGCCCAAGGCGTTCGGCACAAGGCGGGGGCCGCCGTCTTTCCAGACGGCGACGAGGCTGTTGGTCGTACCAAGGTCAATACCGACGATCATGCGTGTCCCTGACATGCGTGCGCCATGCCGGCGCACCATCCGTTGTTTAGCGGCAGCCAGCGCGCAGCCTTGAACACGCCGCGCCTGGTTCCCGGGTTAGTGAAAGATCGCGCTCAGCAGGCACAGTGCGAGGAAGCCCAGGAGGATCCACCCGAACCAGTACCCCGCGCCGTGGGCTGGCGCCGTCACGTTCGCGGCCACGCGTTGCTCGTGCAGGCGTTCCCATGCGTCCGCCTGCCGGCCGGTCAGGTGGAGCGCCATGAATTCACGCTGGCGTACCAGGGCCTCGCTGGCCGCGGGCCACAGGGCGACGTGGGCGGCCAGGGGCGCCCCCCGGGCTAGCGCTTCGAGCGTGTTCAGCAGGCGCGGCCCGTCCCACGTTTTTGAGAGCTCGTGGCGCTGGCGTTCGATCGTCTCGACCCAGCGGCCTTCCGCGCCCAGCTGCCGGAAATGGCTGACATCGTTCCAGCCGAACTGCGCCAGCGCGATGCGGAAGATGGCGGCGCGCTGGCGCATGCCGCCCACGGCGAGCCGCTCGACCAGCCCAGCCTCGAAGGCCACGGCCGCCTCCGGGCGCTGCAGCCGCAACACGGCAAGGCAGGACGCAAGTTCGTTGGTGATATCGGCATCACTTCCTTCGTGAACCCGCCCGCAGAAGCGGTCCAGCAGCCGGGTTCCCATGGCCACGGGGCTTTCTTCGTGTGCCACGGGTGCTGCGGAGGGTAGGGGGGCCCCGGGTTCGGCACGGGTGCTTGCCGGAGCAGGTAGCTCCTCGGGGAGGGGAAAGTCACCCTGCGCCCCTCCACCCGACACGAAACTGCGCGCCACCTCGTAGGCCTGGCGCAGCCGGTCGAATGCCGCGGGATCTCCCGCCTGATCGATGGCCTTCAGGTGAAGGGCGTAGGCCCGCTTCACATCGCGCTCGCCAGCGGATGCATCCAGGCCAAGATGGGCCAGGAACCAAGGTATCGTCATGCGCTGCGTCCGTGCCCTAGTACGACGGTCATGTCACCCCAACCCGGGCGCACGCGACGCCCGATTCCCCGTTAGCGGCAGGCGCGGCCCTGCCTAAAGTCCCCCCGCGCGCCGCGAATGCAGCCCCTTACAGCGCGGTGAGATTGGCGTAAGCGTAAACCAGCCACTTCGAACCTTCATCCTCAAAGTTGACCTGGACCCGCATGTGGGCCCCCGCGCCCTCGGCGCTGACGATGGTGCCTTCGCCGAACTTGGGGTGGCTGACCCGCTGGCCCAGCTTCACCGGCATCGGCTCCTCCAGGCTGCTACCGCCCCCGGCAAAGCGATCGGCATAGGCCGGGCGCGACACCTGCACGCGTGGGCGCAGCTCGTCGATCAGCTCGGGCGGAATCTCGCCCAGGAAGCGCGAGGGGCGTGCCAGCATCTCGGTGCCATGCATGCGCCGCGATTCGGCGTGCGAGACGTAGAGCTTCACGCGTGCGCGGGTAATGCCCACATAGGCCAGGCGCCGCTCCTCTTCCAGCCGGTTGTCTTCCTCGGTGGAGCGCTGGCTGGGGAACAGGCCCTCTTCCATGCCCACCAGGAACACCACGGGGAACTCCAGGCCCTTGGCCGAGTGCAGCGTCATCAGCTGCACGCAATCGTCCCAGGCTTCGCCCTGGCCTTCACCGGCTTCGAGCGCGGCGTGGGACAGGAACGCGGAAAGCTCGTTGAGGCCGGCGTCGGTATCTTCCGGGGTCATCTCGAAACGGCTGGCAACATTGACCAGCTCGTCCAGGTTCTCCACCCGGGCCTCGCCGTTGCCGCGCTTGTCGTTTTCGTAGAAATCGCGCAGGCCGGTATGGATGATCGCGTGCTCGATCTGTTCGGCCAGGCTCAGGCCGGCAGGCGCTTCGTCGCCCTCGACATCGCCGCCGCGGAACGTGCGGTGCATTTCATCGATGAGCGCGAGGAACGCGCGCACGGCGTTCTTGGCGCGGCCGGCCAGGGAGCCCATGGCGATCTCGTTGAGCGAGGCCTCCCACATGGAGCTGCCTTCACTGCGGGCGCGGCGACGCAATTCATCCAGCGTGCGGTCGCCGATGCCGCGGGGCGGCGTGTTGACGGCACGCTCAAAGGCGGCATCGTCGTGGCGATTGGAGGCGAGGCGAAGGTAGGCCAGCGCATCCTTGATTTCCGCGCGCTCGAAGAAGCGCAGGCCGCCGTACACGCGGTAGGGCAGGTCGCGCTGGATCAGCTGCTCTTCGAAATTGCGCGATTGGGCGTTCGAGCGGTAAAGGATGGCGCAATCGCGCGCATTCCCATGCTCGGCGATGTATTCGCGGATGCGTTCAATGACGAAGCGCGCTTCGTCCTGTTCGTTGTAAGCGGCGTACAGTGCGATGCGGTCGCCCTCATCGCCATCGGTCCACAGCTGCTTGCCCAGGCGCCCGCCATTCCGGGCGATGACGGCGTTCGCGGCATTGAGAATGGTCGAGGTGGAACGGTAGTTCTGCTCCAGGCGGATGGTCTTCGCACCCGGGAAATCGCGCAGGAACTGCTGCACATTCTCCACCTTTGCGCCACGCCAGCCGTAGATCGCCTGGTCGTCATCGCCCACCACGAAGACCTGGCCGGTGGTGCCGGCCAGCACGCGGATCCACGCGTACTGCAGCGTGTTCGTATCCTGGAACTCATCGATCAGCAGGTAACGCCAGCGGTCCTGGTAGTGCTTGAGGACGTGCGGATCCTTCAGCCAGAGCTCGTGGGCGCGCAGCAGCAATTCGGCGAAATCGACCAGGCCCGCGCGCTGGCATTGCTGTTCGTAGGCCTTGTAGACCTCGACAAAGGTGCGGGTGACCGGGTGGTCGCGATGCTCGATCCCGTCGGGACGCTTGCCCTCGTCCTTCCACTGGTTGATCTGCCAGGCGGCCTGGCGCGGCGGGAAGCGCGCTTCATCCAGGCCCATGCCAGCGATAACGCGCTTGATCAGCCGCTGCTGGTCATCCGAATCCAGGATCTGGAAGCCTTCGACCAGCCCGGCCTCGCGCCAGTGGCGGCGCAGCAGGCGGTGGGCGATGCCGTGGAAGGTGCCCACGGTGAGGCCCTGGGTGCCGCCGGCCACGATGCCATCCAGGCGCGAGCGCATCTCGCCTGCGGCCTTGTTGGTAAATGTGACCGAGAGGATGGCCCACGGCGGCACGCGCTCAACCTGGGTGAGCCAGCCGATGCGGTGGGTGAGCACGCGGGTCTTACCGGAACCGGCGCCCGCGAGGATCAGGTAATGGCCCGGCGGGGCGCTGACGGCCTCGCGCTGCGCGTCGTTCAGGCCGTCGAGAAGATGGGATACGTCCATCCGCCCATTGTAGCGGAGAGGGGGCTCCGGGACCTGCCCACAGCCCCTCCGGGGCGCCGTTAGCGCTTCTGGGCGATGCCCGCCACGGCGACGATGCCGCCGATCACGATGCCCGCAATACCCACCCACTGCGGCAGCGACTTGTCGTGGGTCGCCTCGACCTTGGCCGAGCCGATCTGCACGAGCGTATCGGTTTTCTTGTAGCTGCCATTGCCGGCGACGACCCAGATACCCAGGCCGATAAGGATGACGCCGACGATGATGAGACCTGCGCGCATGGGTATACCCCTGTATGGAACGGTGGCAGGAGCATGCTTTGACGAATGTGACAGAAACGTAAGCGGCCGCCGCCGTCTCGCGCGGCCCGCACGGTCAGACGATGGCCACCTGGTTGATGTTGTTCTTGGGATCCGCCCAGAACGCCTCGTTGGCGAAACGTCCGAACACTTCGCGTGGCAATACCGGCGTGCGCTCGACGGCTTCCACTTTGGCGCGGACGGAGTGCAGGCCGGGCATGCCGACGCGCGCATCGAACTCATCGGCGCTGTATTCGATGTTGTCGAAGTCGTGCGCGAACCACGGTTCGCCGAGGAATGCGTACACCGCCCGCATTGCCGCTTCGGGGTCACGCACCAGGCTCTCGTAGGTGAGCAGCAGCAGGTGGTCGCGGGCGTGCTCGCCGTAGAACGCTTCCTTCGTGGCCTGGTAGGCGAAGCCGACCATGCCACGCGGGTCGGTCAGCGCTTCGACCCGCGAATACACCGTGGTATTCGTGTCGTAGCGGAACACCTTGCTGACGCTCACCGGTTGCTTGAGCACCAGCCGTTCCATGCTGTCGAGCACCCATGCCAGCTGGCGCACGCACGCAATGACCTTCACGCCCGGGAACAGCGTGTTGAGCAGGCCCATGCGGCTGCACCACAGGCGGCTCATGTCGAAGATGGCTTCGGGGCGAGGATCGACCGAGTAAAAATTCTCTACCAGGCCGCGCAGCAAGGCCACGCGCTGTTCGTCCGAGACATCGAACGCGAAATCGTTCCTGCTGCTGGCCTCCGCCACCACAACCCCCATGATGTCGGCGACAGGGCTGGTCATGCCGGCGCGAAAGCGCGGATTCTGGTTCAGGATGGCCGCGAGCAGCGTGGTGCCGGCGCGCGGGAGCCCTGAGATGAAGTGGAACCGGCGCGGGGCATTCGGGGTGTCTGGCGTCACGGACATGCGGTGATTCCTTGGGACGGCAAGAGGTGAGCGTATCAGCGCGCGGGCGCCGTGGAGTCGCGCAGGCGCATCTGGTACCCGACTTCGACCATGCGCGGCTCGCCTTTGCCCAGGAGCCCCAGCAGGAGCTCCTCGGTGGCGCGCTTGCCCATGTCACGGACGGGTTGGTGCACGGTGGTCAGCAGCGGCCATACCTGCGTGGCGATGGTCGTATCGTCGAAGCCGCAGATGGAAACCTCGCCGGGCACCGAGACGCCTGCTTCGGCGGCCGCCCAGATGGCTCCGACCGCCATATCGTCATCGGCGGCGAAAATGGCGGTCGGCCGCTGTTTCAGGCTTAGTAACTGGCGGGCAGCACTCACGCCGGACTCGAAGGAGAACCGGCCTTGCACCATGTAGTCGGGCCGCTCCACCAGGCCGGCGCGCTTGAGCCCATCGCGGAACCCTGCAAGGCGCCAGACGCCCGCGCCGTGCTTCGGATCGCCGATGATGTGGGCAATGCGGCGGTGCCCCAGCTCCACGAGGTGCGCCACCATCGCCGCCGCCGCTTCGCGTTCGCGCAGGATGACACCGGCGATACCTTTGGGCTTTCGCGGCGCAATAGAGGCGAAAGGCAGTCCCTCGGCGCGCAGGTGGGCGAGCAACGCCGGATGGTCGGTAATCGGTGGCGTAAGGATCAGGCCATCGGGACGGTGCCGCCACAAGATCCCTTCCACGCGCTCCATGAAGTCCGGCGCGGTGGAGTCCAGCGGCTGCACCATCATGCTGTACTGGTGCGCTTCGCACGCCTCCTGCACGCCAGCCTGTACTTCCATGACGTAGCTGGGTGACAGGTTGTCGTAGAGCAGCCCGATCATGAACGACCGATTCGAGGCCAGGCTGCGTGCCGAGGTGAGCGGGCGGTAGTTGAGCTCGGCCACGGCGGCCATCACCCGCTCGCGCACTTCCTTGCGCACGCCCGGCTCCTGGTTGAGCACGCGGGAGACGGTCTTCTTTGATGTATCGGATGCACGAGCCACATCGTTAATGGTCACGCGCGACATGAAGACCTCTTCAATGCTTCGATCCCTGGGTAACCCCCGTCGTGAATTGCTCCACGGGCGCGTTCCAACCAGCCACTTCAACCACCGTGCCTGCAGCGCTCCCCGCCGGGTAGCGTGCGGTCAGCACGATCGATTCGCCGGGCCAGAGCGTGATGTCATTGTCAGACCACCTTACGGGCAGCGCAAGCTCGCCCCGGGCACCGTGGCGTATCGACAGGTGCTCCTGAAGCGCGGCGGCCGCGGATGAGGAGGGTACGGAAAGCGTCACCGTCGTGACCTCTTCATGGCCCTCGCGCACGGTAGACGCACGAACCTCACGGGTGGCCTTGGGCAGCGATGCGAGCGGCGTGAAGTCACCGTACTGCGTCACCGGCGTGAGGTACCAGTTCGACTTGGCCCAGTCGAGCTTGTCCGCACGGGTGGAGAGCCAGTAGACGTTGCGGCTCACGGACTTGCCGTCGGCGGCCGCAAGCTCGAGTTCAACGAAATAGACCGTCGACAGATCCGCCACCTCGGGCAGATCCAGGACTGGCTGCGTATGGTTACCCGCCAGGTCGATCCCCTGCACCTTCTTCTCGAAGCGCACGCTGCCATCGAGGTTGCGCACCTTGATGGTTGCCTGGAGTGCGTGCTGTTCCTGCAAGGTGTGGTTCACCACCACGACCGAACGCGAATCGTACGCGTACTGGATGTGTACCGGTTCGTTGGCCTTCTTCGCACCGTAATACGCACCCGCCGGATTCAGGTAGTAGTCGTAAAGGTGCCAGTGCAGCGATGGCCACGCATTGTTGAGCATCCAGTAAATGACGCCGGTGGCCGGGTTGGCGGCCCCCATGCGCGCATTGAACGCCTCGAACTGGGCGCGGACGTTGTCGTAGTTGTCCAGCTGGGCTTTCGCCACGTAGTCAGCAAGGCCGGTGGGTGCACCGTAGCGTTTTGCCAACGCTGTATCGAAGGGCGTGAGCACGGCGAACGTCGACCAATCGGCGGATGCGTGGTACTGCCTCGCATCCGGGTACTTCCATAGCGCCTCCTGCTCCTGCGGCGACAGCATGCGCTGCACGTCCTCGAGCCGCGGAATGACGGCACCCGCGCTGACTTCCGAATCGAAGCCGAACGCGCCACCCAGCTTGTCCGCATACCAGTACGAAGGCGGGATCCAGTCGTAAGGCCCGGCCATCTTCATGCCGGATGGGCCAGCCTCGGCCGTCTTTTCATCGACGGCCGCAGAAATAACCGGCAGCGACCAGTCTTCGGCGCGCAGCGTGTCGGTATACATCTTCGATAGCGCCGGGGGCGGGGCGTGGTCGCTACCGATGAAGAAGCCGATCACCGAAGGGTGGTTGCGCAACAGGCGAGCCTCGCTGGCCATCGATGCCTGCGCCACGCGCAGGTCGGCATCGTTCCAGGGTTGGCCGCCCGTTTTTGCCGCAGCTTCCCATTTGTCGCAACACTCCCAGCCAGCGAGCACGAGGATGCCGTTCTGGTCCGCGAGGTCGTAGAAGCGATCGTTCTCCAGCTTGCCTTCGCTGCGGATGGTGTTGATGCCCAGGTTCACCACGTAGCTGAACTCGGCTTCCATGCGCGCAGGGTCATCGCGAAGGAACATGTCGGGCGCCCAGCCGCCGCCGCGAATGAGCAGGGGCTTGCCGTTGATGATGAACTGACGATAGCCCTGCTTCGTCAGCGTGGACTCGACGCGGCGCACGCCGAACGTGGTGGCAGCCCGATCCGACAGCGCGCCATCGACGGAGGCGGTCACTGCCATGTCGTAGAGCGGGTGGTCGCCCATGCCGATGGGCCACCACACCTTCGGGTTGTCCAGCGTCGCGGCGGGCGCGGCGCCCGAAGTAAGCGACACGACCTTGACCTCGCCCGGGGCGAGGTGGACGCTCGCCTGGAGCGGCTTGCCGGCAACGGTCCCTGCGAGGGTCGCGTCACGGGCTACCGCATCGAGGTTCGTTGCGGTGACCTTGACGGCCAGCGTCGCCTGCTTCAGGTCGTCCGAGAGGGTTGTCAGCACACGCGGCGCGCTCAACGCCACGGGCCCGGTCTGGATGAGATCGACACCGCGCCACGGCCCCATGTTGTTGTCCGGTGGCGTGGGGTTCCAGTCGACCCAGCCGATCGACAGGCTCATCCGCGGGTCACCAGGGTAGATTTTCAGAGCCAGCGCATTGGCACCGGCGCGGACCCAGCGCGTCACGTCGATATCCCTGACCGGGTAGGCGCCTGCCACGTCGGCGTGGTCGGCGACGTGTTGCCCATTCACCCAGACATCGGCGCTGGCGATGATGCCGTGCGTGCGCAGCAACGTGTGCCGCGATGCCGGTGCCTTCGCCAGCGTAAATCCGGCCCGGTACCACCACGGGGTCACGAACAGATTGCCACTCGCGTCCGGGACCTGCACGGCACGCAGGTTGTCGCTATAAAACACATCGCCCTTGAACACATGGTTCTCGAGCAGGCCGGCCATGACCGTGGCGCGCCCTGTCGTGGGGAACCATTCCTTCGTGGCGAAGCCACTGGTAGAGATGGCGGCACCGTCTTCTTGCGCCTTCGCCGTGTCCTGGATCTGCCAGTGGGCAATGGGCGTGACCGTTGCCGCATCCGCCGCCACGCGTGTATCAGCGTAGGTGGTGCCTGCCATGGCCGCGGGGCTGGCGCCCAGGCTCATCACGATAGCCGCGACGAGGGCGGCCCGGGTTGCGATCTGCATGGCGTTACGGCTCCCCGGCGGCGGCACGGTGGGTTTCAATCGGTGCGAAAGGCCATGCCGCGTTGACCCGCGCCCAGAGCACGAACACTACCAACCCGGCGATGATCCACGCACCCGACAGCAGGAGCGACAAGGTGGATGCGGAGACATAGACGTAGACCCAGCCCACCAGCGCGATGATGCACGGTACCGGATACAGCCATTGCCGGTAGGGCCGGTGTAGATCTGGCTCGCGCCGGCGCAACACGATCAGTGCGACGACCTGGGCCAGCGACTGCACCAGGATGGTCGCGGTTAGCAGCATATTGATGACTTCGGTCAGGTCGAAGAACGTACCGACGGCGGTCACGAAGCCCATGGTCAGCAGGGCGATGTGCGGAAAGCCATCCCGGGCGTGAAGGCGGCCGAACGTCGACAGGAAGACCTTGTCGCGCGCTGCCTCGAACGGCACGCGCGAGCCGCCAAGCAGGCCGGTAAATACCGAGGCGAGCGCCGTGATGATGATGAGGGTGGTCATCACCGCAGCCGCCGTATGGCCCCAGCTACGCTCGACCACCAGCGAGGCGATGGACTTCGACGTTGCAATCTCCTGCCACGGAGCTACCCCCAGCACGCTGATGTTGAGCAGGAGATAGATCACCATCATCGCCATGATCGAAATGATGATGGAGCGGGGCATGGTGCGCCCCGGATCGCGCAACTCATCGCCGATATAGGCAGTGGTGTTGTAACCCAGGTAGTCGTACACGCCGATGATGAGGCCCGCGCCCAGGCCAACGAAGAAGCGTGGCCCGAACGCGCCCTGCGGGAAGTCGAAGGCAAGGTGCGGATCGAAATGCGAGAAGCCCGCCGCGGCCACCCCGATGATCGAGACCAGCATGATGACCCACAAGGCCACCGTGATGACGCGGACCGATTCGATGCGGCGATACAGCAGCCAGGTGACCAGTGCCGTCGCCGCGATGCCCACCAGGTGCGAGGGCCACCAGCCCAGGTTCGGGAAGAAAAACTGCAGGTATTCCACCATGCCGATGATGCCGGTCGACATCAAAAGCGGGATTGCCAGCAGCATGGTCCATATGAAAAGGAAGGGCATGAGCTTGCCCGTTCGCTTCTGGAACGCCTCGCGCAGGTACACGTAGGTACCACCGGAGCCGGGCATGGCCGCGCCGAGCTCAGCCCATACCAATCCATCGGCCATTGCGAGCAGGGCACCGACAACCCAGCCCACGATGGCTTGTGGGCCACCCATCGCGGCCACCATCAACGGGATGGTGATGAACGGCCCGATGCCGCACATCTGGGTCATGTTGATGGCGGTGCCGGAGAACACCCCGATGGAACGATGGAAGTTACGCTCGCGCATGGGTTCCCCTACCACTGGCCACGGATGCCGAACATGAACATGCGCTCGGAGAACGTCGAGTGTCCCGGCTGGTTCGGAAAGACCAGATAGTACTTCTGATACTCGTTGGTGAGGTTCGTCCCGTTAAGGAACACCTCCAGCTGCTTGGTGAATTTATACGAGATGGATGCATCGATGTACTTCTGCGGTGCTTCGTACATCTCCAGGCCGGTGATGCCGCCGACGCTATCCATGACCGCGCGGCGCGAACGGTAGTTGTAGGCGACGCGCGCCTGGAAGCGGTCATCCTGGTACCACAGGATAAAATTGCCCGACTTCGTGGAGTTGTCCTGGAACGGGATCTTCTTGCCCGCGAGGTCCTTCTCGCCGGAGTTGCTGGGCGCGTACGTGCCGTTCACTTCCATGCCGGTCTTCGAGAAGATACCAGGCAGGAACGTGAAGGCCTGCCGGTAATCGAGCTCGGCGCCCTTGATACTGTTGCCCGTGCCCTGGACCGGCTGCGTGATGACGATGCAATGGTCGCGTACGACGCCATCTTCATCGGGGAGCGTACAGTTGGTGACGCTGCCGTTCTTGATGAAGCTATCCACGTTGATGCGGAACAGCGCCAGGCTAACCATGCTCGACGGGTTGATATACCACTCGGCCGAGGCGCCAAAGTTGGTCGACCGCCAGGGATCGAGGTTCGGGTTACCCGACGAAGTACCGTTGGCCACGCGGAAGATGGGGCCGTCGGGCGTCTCGGACAGCGAATAGTTCAGCTGAAGGCCGCCGGCCCAGGTGCTAAGGTCGAGCGGCATCATGTTCTTCGAGTACGCCAGGCGCACCTTCAGGCTATCGGTCACATCCAGCGCGAAGTTCGCGGACGGCAGCACATCCTGGTAGCGCCGCTTGGTGATCTCCGTGCCCACGTCTTCGGGCTCGTCGCCATATGCGCCCGGATCGCCGCTCAGATGCTGGGTCACGTCAAGGTGGCTTCGGATAATGCGTACGCCCACGTTACCGCTGTAGGGCATGTCGCCGATCATGCCGTTGAAATCGCCCTGCAGGTAACCCGTCAGTTCCTTCAGGCGCACGCCCCACGTGGTGCCGGGTTCGCCCACCGAGACCGTGTCGGGATACAGCGATTTCCAGAAGTCCTCCGGGTTCTTCATGGCGTTGGGATCGACCGCCCAGAAGTTGATGCCGGAGCCCAGCAGGTTGTTATAGGCCTTGAAGTTGTCCGCCAGTGGCGCCGCCGTGTTCGGCATGGAGATAGCCGACAGGGGGCCTGCGCGGAAGTAGCCCTGCTCATTCCCCGCCGTACACGAGCCGCTATTGAGCACCACGTCCGCGCCGACATAGCGCACCAGGCAGCCACCCGGGTCGGATGCGCCCATGCCCGCATACACCGGTGTTTCAAAGGTATAGCCCTTGTTGTCGGCGGTGCGGATGCCGTTGCGTACGCCGAACTTGAGTTTGAATCCCTCGGTGAACTCGAACTTGCCATCGAAGCGCAAGGCGTTGAGGGCCACCTTTCGATCGTAGTTGCCCGATGACTCCAGCGTCTTGAAGGTCCAGGCGTTCGGGTCGGCAAACGCCGCAGACAGTTCCGCGGGCGTGCCGATCTTCAGGTACCGGCCACGGAAATCCGCCGCGATGGGTATGGTGTTCTGCGGGATGCCCGTGGGATTGAACACGCGGTTACCACCCAGCTCCGCCGGGTAGACGAACGTGCCCGGTGGCACCGCATCATCAGAAACGCCGTCGGCCAGCACGTTCGGCCAGAGCGCGCCATCGGAATCGGAAATATTGACGTCCGTCTCTTGCAGATGCTGCGAGGCCGTATCGTGGATGCCACGCAGTGACGCGGTGAAGGGGCCGCCGTCGTCATAGTCCAGTTGCAGGTTAAGGTTCTTCGCGTCGGAGAACTTGCGGATCATCTGCGAGTACGATTCCACGTCGCCCGGCCATTTCTGGTACACCTGCGTGGTGTAGATGTTGGAGCCTTCCCAGCCGGGCTCGGGCGTGCCGTAGGAGCCAAGGGCGGGCTTACCCGTATCCTGCGATTGCAACGGCACGTAGGTGGCACCCTGCCAGTTGGTCGAGTTGAACTGGACGCCGACATTGCGATCGAACTCGTGCTGCTGCGAGTAGAAGTAGTCGCTGGTCAGGCTGAAGCCGTTGCCGATATCGAACTGGAACGAGGCGTTGGCTGATTTGCGCTTGCGCTCGGTAATGATCTGGTTGATGCCGAAGTTCTGGCTGCCCATGAACACGCCATTGGACTTGCCGTCGCCGTTCACGTCCACGCTGCCATCGGCGTTCTGTACGATCTGCGAGGGGATAGGCGCGCCGTTCCACGGGGTGAGGAAGCCGTTGTAGCCGCCGGCGCTCGCGGCATTCTCGCCGTTGAGCACCACGCCATACTGGTCCAGGCCCTCGGTGGAGTTCATGCGCCGGGTATCGGAGTAGTCGCCCGAAATCAGGAAGCCCCACCGGCCGTTATCGTTGTACGAGAACAGGCCGTTGGCTTCAGGACCCGTATGCTTGGTGGTCGACCCACGCTCACCGTTGGCCGAGTAGCTGTAGGTGAAGCCCGAGGGGAGATCCCATGGTCGGTACGTGTGCAGGTCGATCGCGCCGCTGATGCCAGCGTCGGTCTCGTCGGCGGTCGCGGATTTGACCACGTCCGCGCCGTGGAACAGCGTCGAAGGCAGCATGCTGAAGTCAGGCTGCTGGGAGTCGATCTGGTCGGCGGTGATGAAGACCTCGCCGTTGAGCATGGTGCCGACCTGCGGCAGGCCGCGCACGTCCACCGAGGTGCCTACACCGGCATCGCGGTTGATCTGCACGCCGGTGATGCGCTGGAGCGAGTCGGTGATCGTGGTATCGGGCAGGGCGCCGATGTTCTCGGCCGTGATGCTGTCCTGGATCTTGTCGGCATCCCGCTTCACATCAATGGCTTTCATCTGCGATGCGCGCACGCCGGTCACCGTGACGCCTGACAGGTCAACGGCATTCTTCGCGGTATTTCCGTCAGCGTCCTTGCCGTCAACCTTCTTCGCAGGTGGCGTCGGCGGGGTGGCTTGTGTGGCCGTGGCCTGGGCGGGCTGGCCGTCCTGCTGCACATCGAAGAAGGTGGAGGCGGCCGCGGACGTCGAGGCGACGGCCAGCAGGGTTACCGTGATGGCGAACGACAAGGGATGCTTGCGAAGTGCTGTGGACATGGGCCGTGACCTCGTGACTGTTGCCTGTCGAAACTAGGGAGCGTGTTTTTTGCGAACGCGTCATGCCCGGCCGCGCCCGGAGGCGCACGCCGTGGTGGTGCTGTCCTGTTTTCCCCAACCCACGACGCGCCCCTGCGCGCCGGCCTACTTAGAAAACGAAATCGTCCCGAGCGCCCACTGCCCCTCGCGTGGGTCGCCCGTTGCAAAGACACACAAGGTCTGCGCGTTGGCGGCGACAGGTGTGGCGAGGTTGGCCTCGCTGCGCACCTGGCTGCCCGTCGGCGCTACCGACCCTAGCGGGAGTACGGCAAGCCGCGGGCCGTCACAGCCGTCCGCATGAATTTCAATGGCATCGCCTGACCCGTGGCGGTCGCGCACGATCGCACCGCGGGCCTCGTCGCCGTATCGCCAGGGCAGTCGCTCCGCGGTGACAGTGACATGCGTGGCGCCCTGAACCTTCGCCTGCGGCCACATCCAGCAGGCATTTCCAATCTCTACGGCGTATACCGGGCTCGCGCCACGCGCGGGCCGGGCACCTTGCAAGCGTGAAGGCGGCTCACCTGAGCACGTCCGCAGGGCATCGCTGTCGCGGCTCAGCAGCGTGGCGTCACCCAATGTCGTCGATCGCGCGGCGGCGAGCGTGTCGCCGTCCGCGTCGAAGGTGGCGGCCCGTACGGTGGTATCGGCGGGCTGCGTGAAAGGCTTTGTGTAGAGCGAGGAGCGGGGGCCGGGCGTGGTGCCGTCCGTCGTGTAACGGATGGCACCGCCATCGACCTGGTTGGCCAGCGCGACGCGGAAGCCGCCTTCTGCGCGCGACACTTCGAAGGTGGGCGCGAATGCCGTGTCCGCGGCGCCGATACCAAGGGCGCGGTAACGCCGAAGCTCGGCGGGCAACCGCGCGACAAACCCATTCCAGTCGTGCGCGTCGGCGGGCGACCAGCCAAGTTCGGCCAACGCGGCGATCCGCGGGAATGTGGCGTGCTGGTGGTTCTGGAACGTCAGCAACTGTTCGGCCCACAGGCCGGCCTGTACGCCGATGATGTGCGTTGCTTCTGCAGGCGTGGCTCCCGGAGGAATGATCTGGGTGTCGTATGCCTGGCGCAGCGACACGACCGGAGGTGGGCCGGCCCATTCGTCCGGGTGGTCCGATTGCAGGTGATCGAAGTACAACGATTCCTGTGGCGTCATGACGACATCATGGCCCTGGCGCAATGCAGCCAGGGCGACGCGTTCGTCGTGGTCGCCGTGCCAGGACATCACCACCTGCTCACGTGGCAGGGCGACACCCGCGTCCACTTCGTCGTCCCAACCCACTGGCGTGCGCCCATGGTCGACAAGATAGTTGGCGACCTGTTGCATGAACCAGCCCTGCAGCTCATCCATGCTGGCGAGCTTCAGCGCCTTCATCTGCGCATTGACTTCCGGCGAGGCATTCCACTGCTGCTTGTCTGCCTCGTCGCCACCGATGGACACATAACGCGACGGGAACAGCCGCATCACCTGGTCCATCACGTCGTTGACGAACGTCAGTGTTTTGGTATTCGGGTTGAGCAACCACGGGCTGACACCCCAGTCGGTCCAGACCGGCGGCCGCTTGCCCGTCACGCCTAGCCATGGATAGGCGGCGATGGTGGCCTGGGAGTGGCCCGGCAGGTCGATCTCCGGGACCACATCGACGTTGCGCTCAGTGGCATAACGCACGATGTCGCTGATCTCGGCCTCGGTGTAAGCCTTGCAGTACGGCTTGTCGTGGCCTCCCGATACCTCGCCGTCGTTGCCTACGGCCACCCGGCATGCACCCTTGGTGGTCAGCTCGGGATACTTGGGAACGGGCAGGCGCCAGCCCTGGTCATCGGTGATGTGCCACACAAGGACGTTGAGCTTATCGAGCGACATCCAGTCGATGAGCTGCTTGATCTCGTCGGCGCTCTGGTAGTGCCGGCTGGAGTCGAGCAACAGCGCGCGCCAGGCGAACCGCGGGTGGTCCTCGATGGTGCCGTAGGGCACGCGCGCCATGGCGCCGCGTGTCCAGCCCGGTGGCGTGAGCAGCTGCCATGCGGTCGCGCTGCCGTTGAATGCGCCACGCACGGTGCGCGCCGTAATGAGGATCCCGGCCTTGTCGATGGTGATGGCGTAGCCTTCATCGCCCTCGGCGGCAGCATCAGGTTTGATCTCAAACGTGATCGTGGCGGCGCCGGTGCCGCTGGCGACCGTGCGTAGTGGCAGCCCGCGTACGCTGGTGACACGGTGGGTGAAGTTATCCACCACGGCCTTCAACGCGGTTGAGTCGCTGCCGCGTATCGTTACGGTGGCACCGCCTTGGAGGGTCACCACCCCGGTGCCCGCCGGCTTTGCAACGGCCGGTGCAGGCAGTAACGACCATGCGGGTGGCGCCACGTCTGCAGCGCACGCGGCCGCAGCGACGGTGCTGATAGCCGCTACGATGCCCGCCACGATGAGCCGGCGGACCCGCGTCAATGGCGGCCGCGGCGTCATGCGACGGCGCCCTCGGCAAACGCCGCACGCGTCGCTTCGCGATGCTGCATGTACCAGCGTGCGGCGCCCTGCACACCATGGCTACCGTGCTCGGTCACCCACACCGGCACCTGGGCCAGCATGCCCCGGACGCTTCGCCCATGCAGGAAGCGCTCTTCAAAGGCGCTCTGCTTGAGCAGGTCGAAGATGGATGAGAGGAACCCGCCGGCGAGGAAGATGCCGCCGGTCGGCAGGTAGGTCATGGCGAGGTTGCCGGTGAAGCTACCCAGGGCGTCACAAAACAGAGCCACGGCTTCCGTCGCACGATGGTCGCTTTGCGCGGTAGCTGCGGCGGTGACGGCTTTCGGCGTAGCCAGCGACGGCGCCACGCCATCCAGCGCGCACAAAGCCTCGTAAGCCGTGAGCAGGCCAGGCCCGGAGACGATGAGCTCAACGGGCACGTAGCCGCCCTCGGGAGCCAGCCAGGCAAGCACCTCGCGCTCGCGGAGCGAATGCGGTGCGAAATCCATCTGCCCGGCTTCGGTCGTCAGCACGATCCCGCCGTTGGCGTGGGGCACGTAGATCGCAGCGCCCAGCCCCGTTCCCGGGCCGACGACCAGCGACGGCCCCGGGCCACGCGCCTGAGGCCCGCACAGATGACGGCCGCTTTCGGCGAGCGGACCCTCGATGGCGTACCCGAGCGCTTCGAAATCATTGAGAACCGCGACATCGGCCAGGCCCAGCGTGGCGCGCAACGCGGCTGGAAGGATCGGCCAGGCGAGGTTGTCGTTCGCGACCTCATCGCCCATCACCTGGCCGGCACACGCGAGCACGCAATGCGATACCGGTGCACGGACCTCGCTATCGATAAAGGTTTTGATCAGGTCGGCGAGCGACGGAAACGCCGCGCAGGGGAACACGCGGTACGCAAGCGTCTCGATGTGACCGGGACGGTCGTCGGCCGCACGCATAAGCGCAACGTGGCCGTTCGTACCGCCAATATCGCCCGCGAGAAAGAGCATCCCCGTTTTTCCCCAACGCTTCGACCCAAAGGGTGGATCACGCCATCCGCATGCCCCCGCACCGGATTCGTCATCAGGGTGTAACGGACTGACACCGGTGTCAAGTCACGCCGCAACAGCCCCATAAATGGGCGAAATTCTCATGAGGCGCGTCTCAATTGCTATATATCTCAATCAGTTAGGTGTTTACATGGCGCGTCCAGACACGCATGCTGGGCGCTTGGACAACGGAGGATGGAATGCGAGCGACGGTGGTGGCATCGATGGCAGTGTGTGTCGCGCTAAGCGCGTGTGCGGAGAAGGCGGTGCCACCGTTTGCGAGCGCACCGTTCTCGGTGGCGCGGAAGGGAAACACCATCAGCGTGCCCTTCAGCGTTCCGACGAATGTTGAAATCCGAAGAAGCTACATGTTGGCGTTCAAGTACATAAGGCCCGAAACGGGCGACCCGCTTCAGTCCTTTTGGAGTCGCACGCCAACCTCGCGGCTGTACCTCAAGGTCAGGTTGTTCCGTATAGACGCGCGCGGACACGAGGAGCCGGTGCCCGTGGATGATCACGCGCAAGAGTATGACCCCTCCAGAAAAATGTACTGCTACCCGGTAAGCATGGAGGAACGCGGAACAGATATTGCGAATGTTTCGATGAGTAGCACGGACGGCCGCGTGGCACACATGGAGGTAGTTCGGTTCATGCCGCCTGACTACGGACGGTACCGTTTCGAAGTCGAGACGTTAGACGATGCTGAGGTCTTCGCACCGATCGCGTCATGGTTAACCGTTGAGCGTGAATACAGGCATTTTAAGTAAGGAGGCGACATGGACGCCAAGCGATACACAGTCACCGTCTATGCGGCGGCTCCGGGAACGGTAATACGCGAGTTTGATATTCACGGTAAGGAACATCTAACCCGGTCGGTGCCAGGGCATGTCTATTATCAGACCGACGATGGCGAGCAGAAGCGCAGCTGGGGCTTTGCGCCAGCGAAACATGGTGATATCTACGGGCGAGGCGAGCCGAAGACAAATGACGCTGACGCCTACCAGGATCCGATGTATGCACGCACTCTCGAAGTATCTAAGGAGCAGTTCGACAAGCTCAATGAGTTCGGCCCCAATCCCGATCGCTATGGCTTTGACCTGACATACAAGGATTTCCGTAACAACTGCGTCGACTACACATGGGCCGCGCTAAACCACGCTGGCATCCAAAGGACGGATCGGCGTTTCGGCACCGCAGAATCCAGGGGCGTTGACGGCAAGCTTAACTATCTTCCGTCGCACGCACCGGGTGACATCCGTACGATCCGCGACCCCATGCCGGGGAGCGACCTGAATCAAGAAACGACGAGGCCGCTGCCGGATATGGCGTGGTGGCAGATTCCCTTGAGCGAGGCGGAACGCCAACCTTCGATGGAACAGGGCGATCCGTTCGATCGGCTTGTCGCCGCGGCGAATGCCGGCGATGACAGAGCCTTCGACGATGTCGGTCGCGACTACCTGAAGTCGTACGAGGGCCAGGACTTCCTCCAGAACGGCCTGGAACACAATCAACAGCAAGCACTCACCGAGCAGATGCTGGCCCAACAACAACAGCAGCAAGATCAACAGCAGGCGCCCTCGATGGCGATGTCAATGTAAGGAGCGTGGGTGCCATGGACGAAGACGATGTGAAATCGCTTGCGGTGAAACTGGCGGCGGTGACGGGGCGAATCGAGAAACGGCTGGACGCGGTCGCAAAGCAGACTGTGCAGGCGAGCCAGGCGATGGGGCATCAGGTGCAGCACGCGTTGACGGCATCGGCGCAGGTATCGGCGGACTTGCGCCAGGCCGCGAGCGAAGCATTGGACGCGGGCACCACGGACGCTATCCAGCGATTCGGCGAGGTGATCCGCGCATCAGAGATTCGGCTCGAGAACGCCGCCTCCCAGCTGGAGTCGCGCATGGTGTCGGGCGGGCGACTGCAAACGGCCTTCGCCTGGAAGGCCTTCATCGCCTCGACGATCGGATCGTTCGCCGTGATCGGCACGGCGGGTTACGCGATATGGGAGGCGCAGCACAGCTTGCGTGAAACGCGGTGGGTTCGTCAGGTCAATGCGGCGCAGGCGGCTGGCAGGCTCGCTCCGTGCCCAGGCAGTGACCAGCATGTCTGCGCCAGGGTGGACAAGCGCTGGGTCCGCCTGGATCCGTGATGCGGGGCAAAAAAAACCCCGGCAGCCAGGGGAGCTGCCGGGGCGGGGTGGGATGGCACGCCCAGGGGAAGACTTGCCATCCACGGAGGTGGCCCCAGGGAGGTGGGGCCCACCGATGGGACGCCGTTGCGTGCGTCCGTAGATATAGACGGCTGGCGGGGCCAGAAGTTGCAATGAATTTCGAAAAAAACTCAGGCTTCGTTCATGGCCATGAAAATCAGTCACTTGGCTGGTGCCGCAGGAGCCCGTGAACGAAATTCTTACGATTTAGACGTCCAAATGACGGTTAGTGCGCCTCATCCCAGTTCGCACCGACGCCAACGGACACCTGTAGAGGGACGCTCAGGGTGGCCGCGCCACTCATCTTGGTTTCAACCGCAACCTTTACGGCGTCGACGGCGTCCTCGCGAACTTCGAGGACCAGTTCATCGTGCACCTGCATGAGCAGGCGCACATCGTCGCGCCCTTCGATCCAGGCGGCCACGGCAATCATGGCGCGCTTGATGATATCCGCCGCCGTGCCCTGCATGGGCGCGTTGATGGCCGCGCGTTCGGCACCCGCACGCAATGCCTGGTTCCGCGACTTCAGGTTTTCAAGGTACAAGCGGCGGCCGAACAGCGTTTCGACGTAACCGACCTGGTGCGCTTGTTCGCGCGTAGCATCCATGAAGGCACGCACGCCTGCGAAGCGTGAGAAGTAGCGCGCCATGTAATCGGAGGCTTCGCCGCGGTCCACGCCGAGCTGGCGGGCGAGGCCGAAGGCACTCATGCCGTACATGAGGCCAAAGTTGATGGCTTTGGCTGCGCGGCGCTGGTTGCTGGTGACATCTTCGGGTGCTACGCCGAAGACTTCCGCCGCGGTGGCGCGGTGCACGTCGCCACCTTCGGAGAACGCGCGCACCAGGCCTTCATCACCCGAGAGGTGGGCCATGATGCGCAGCTCAATCTGCGAGTAGTCGGCTGCGACGATGCGCCAGCCTGGCGGCGCGACGAACGCCTGGCGAATGCGCCGGCCTTCCTCGGTACGCACCGGGATGTTCTGCAGGTTCGGATCGGACGAGCTGATGCGGCCGGTTGCCACGGCGCCCTGGTGGTAGCTCGTATGCACGCGACCGGTGCGCGGGTTCACGATGCCGGCGAGCTTGTCGGTGTACGTGGAACGAAGCTTTGCCAGGCCGCGGTAATCGAGGATCAGGCGCGGCAGCTCGTGCGAATCGGCGAGGGCTTCCAGGGCTTCTTCGTTGGTCGAAGGTTGGCCGGTCGGCGTCTTCAGCTTGGCCGGCAATCCCAGTTCTTCGAACAGCACGGCTTGCAGCTGCTTGGGCGAATCCATGTTGAATTCATGGCCAGCCGCCGCGTAAGCCTTCTGCTGCAGCTCGAGCATGCGCTTGCCGAGCTCCTGGCTCTGCATGCGCAGCTCGTTGGCATCGATCAATACGCCGGTCTGCTCCATCTTCGCGAGCACCGGCACCACCGGAATTTCAATGTCGAGGTAGACCGAGCGCAGGGTCGGCTCAGCCTCGAGCCGTGGCCACAGCGCATGGTGCAGGCGTAGCGTGATGTCGGCATCCTCGGCGGCGTATTTGCCGGCCGTATCGATATCCACCTGCGAGAACGAGATCTGTTTGGCGCCCTTGCCGCAGATCTCTTCGTACTTCACCGTGGTGTAGCCAAGGTAGCGCTGGGCGAGCGAATCCATGTCATGGCGCGTGGCGGTGGCGTTGAAGATGTACGACTCCAGCATGGTGTCGTGCGCAAGACCCTTCACCGCGATGCCGTAGTGCGACAGCACATTGATATCGTACTTGCCGTGCTGGCCTACCTTGGGTCGCGATGCGTCTTCCAGGATGGGTTTGAGCGCGGCCAGCACGTGTTCGCGCGCGAGCTGCGCCGGGGCGCCCGGGTAATCATGGGCTACGGGGATATAGCAGGCCTTGCCGGGTTCGACCGCGAGCGATACGCCAACGATCTCGGCCAGCATGGAATCGATGCTGGTGGTCTCGGTATCGAAAGCGATCAACGCCGCGGTCTCGAGCTTTTCCAGCCACGCGGCGAGGCGATCTTCGGTGAGCACCAGCTCGTACTCGCCCGGCCCGGCATACACATCCGTCGCCACGACAGGTGCTGGCGCTACGGCGACGGTAGGGGCTGCGGCGCTCGCCGGGGCCTCGCCACCGCTGTCGAGTTCCTTCAACGCGGCCTTGAAGTCGTAGCGCGCGTAAAGCTCGCGCAGTGCCTCCACGTCACGCGGGCGCATGGCCAGGTCCGCCGGTGCCTGGTCGAGGGGGACGTCGGTGCGGATCGTGACCAGCTCGCGCGATAGCGGCAGGCGCGGAATCGCCGCGCGCAGGTTCTCGCCGATCTTGCCGCTGATCTTGTCGGCGCTTGCGATCAGTGCGTCCAGGTCGGGGTATTCCGCCAGCCATTTCGCGGCCGTCTTCGGGCCGCACTTTTCCACGCCGGGCACGTTATCGATGCTGTCGCCGACGAGCGTGAGGTAATCCACGATCTGTTCCGGGCGAACGCCGAACTTCGCGATGACACCCTCGGTATCCATCGTGGTGTTGGTCATCGTGTTGATGAGCTGGATATCCGGCCCCACCAGCTGGGCGAAATCCTTGTCACCGGTAGAGATGATGGTGTGGATGCCTGCAGCGCTGGCCTGGCGGGCCAACGTGCCGATCACGTCATCAGCCTCGACACCCGTCACACAGAGGATGGGGAACCCCAGGGCGCCCACGATCTTCATCATCGGTTCGACCTGCGCGCGCAGGTCATCCGGCATGGACGGGCGATTGGCCTTGTACTCCGGGTACAGGTCGTCGCGGAAGGTGCGCCCCGGGGCATCGCACACGAAGGCGACGTAATCGGAACCCGCCTTCATGGTGGTGCGCAGCATGTTGACGATGCCGAACAAGGCGCCGGTCGGTTCACCGTGCGCATTGGTCAGGGGCGGCAGCGCGTGGAACGCGCGGTACAGGTACGAGGACCCGTCGATAAGGGTGAGCGTAGGCATGCCCCGATTCTCTCACGGGCTGCCCGGGGGCGCCTGTTCACGTGGCGTGGGACCCACGGCTTGCTATGCTCGCTACCCCCGGATGGAGATCTCCCATGAAACGCATGCACGCCCTTGCCGCGGCACTGCTATTGGCCCTGGCCCTGCCGGCCGTGGCGCAGACCACGCAGGACCCGAAGCAGATGAAGGCGCTTCCGCCGCCGGCCCTGAACGATCCGGGCGTGAAGGCCGGCGAGCCGGACCGTTCTGGCAAGGCACCCATCGAAAAGCCGGTGCCGTACGACCAGTCGCAGGAAACCCAGTCCACGCCGGCGACCTCGGATGCGCAGGGCAGCAAGGTCACCGCCGCTAACCTCCCGGCCATGCGTGACGATGGCACCCCGGTCGATGGCAAGGGCAACCCGGCGCCGCAGGTGACTGTGCACACCGAAGGGACCGACACCGTTGAGGAATACCGCACTGGCGGCAAGCTCACCATGATTCGCGTGACGCCGAAGAACGGCGTGCCCTACCAGGTCATGGCCAACCCCGACGGCAAGCTGGTCCGTGATCCGGGCGTTTCGAAGGTGGACCCGGTCTACTTTAAGGTTTACGAGTGGGGCGCAGCGCCCAAGCCGGCGGGCTCCGACTGATCCGTCATGGCCATGCTCCTGTAGGAGCGCGCTTGCGCGCGGTAGTGACTGGCGCGAGCACCCATCGCGCGCAAGCGCGCTCCTACAACATGCCGTTCGCGTGGCCGGCCATTAGCCGTCCAGTTCGGCGTAGTGGCGGAAGATGCCGTCTTCGCTGTGCGGTACGCGGCGGCTCGATGCGAGATATGCCGCGATGTTAGGCCGCACCTCCACACGCCTGGCCAGGTCCCGTAGCAAGGGCAGCTTCTGTCGCGCCATGCACTTCGGGAACGCATAAGCCAGGCCTGACATCACCTGGAACAGCGAAAGGTCCACGTAGGTGAACTCGCGCAGCGCGTGTTTCCCGCCGTTTCGGTCCAGCACCTTCTCGAAGTAGTGCAGGAACTTGGGAATCCGCGACTCGCGGAATTCCTTAGCACGCCGCTTCGCCTCGTCCTTCTGGTCTTCGTAATACAGCCCGGCACCGACGGGATGGTGGACATCGTGCGCCTCGGCGACCAGATCGGCGATGGTGAGTTGTAACTGGTGTGCGTAGATCCGTTTCGACTCTGATTCCGGAACCAGCCCGTGGCGCGGCGCCAGGTACTGCAGGATATTGGCGACCTGCGCGATCACGAGACGCCCGGACTTCAGGAACGGCGGGGCGTACGGCAGCGCGCCATCGTGCTCGCCGTCGAGCCAGGCCGTCATCACGCCATCGCCCTCCTCACGTGCCACATCGACGTACGCCGCCGCAGCGTCTTCAAGGGCCAGGCGGACGAATTCCCCGCGGCCCTGGATGCCGGTCCAGTAATAGAGCTGATAGGCCATGCGCGATCTCCTTGCCGGAAGGTGCCAAGGATCGTGGCACTGCGTTCAAGCCAGCGTGAGTGCGATGTCGCGGAAGGTGTCCCATACCGTTTGTGCGGGCGGTGAGAGGGAGCGGGCGCGTCGTCGCAGCAGCGTGACGTTGCGGTATGCCTCGGGCGTGAGGTCCAGTGCCACCAGGCCCGGGCGCAGTGCATCGAGTGAGAGTGCCGGTGTAATGGTAATGCCGAGGCCGGCCTCCACCATGCGGAACGCGGTGTGCGGGTGGCCTACTTCGATCGCCACGTTTGCCTCGACACCCTGTTGCGCGAGGGCGGCATCGATCAGGCGGCGGCTGCCCGAGGCGTGGTCGAGCAGGATCAGGGGCGCGCCCGACAATGCCGCCCATGGCACAACGCTTCGCGCGGCGAAGCGATGGTCGGCACGGCATACCACGCGGAACGGGTCACGCAGGATCGTCTCGGCATCGAACTCCTCATGCGTGGCGGGCTCCACCGTCAGCCCGAAATCCACTTCGCCGCCGCGCACCGCATCCAGCACCTGGGCCTGGTTTTGGTCGCGCAGGATGATCTCGATGGAAGGCGCATCGGCGGCGCACCGGGCAATGCCGGCAGGCACGAGGCCCGCCGACAGGGTGGGCACCGCGGCGATACGCACCCGGCCGCGCAGCGGGTCGGCCTGGGTTCGGGCGTGGCCGAGTACCCCGTCGAGCTCATCCAGTACCCGGGCCAAGGCTTGCTCGAGGTAGCGCCCAGCCTCCGTGGGAATGACCTCGCGCGTGCTCCGATCGAACAGCCGGACGTCGAGCTCGGCCTCGAGATCGGCGATGAGTCGGCTGACGGCGGGTTGCGTGAGATGGAGGGCCTCGGCGGCCCGGCGGAAATGCCGGTGTTCCGCCACGGCGAGGAAGGCGCGAAGCTGGCGCATCGAGACATTCATGTGAATATCTTATCACTGGATCAGATAAAACGATTTGCCTTATCAGCGCCGGGGCGGTGCAATAAGCACCTCATCCACGCTGCCTGACCTCGCCATGCGCCGCTTTCTGCCTGATGGATTCACGCTCTCCCTGGTCGCCACGGTGTTGCTGGCCAGTTTCCTGCCGTGCCGTGGCGTGGTGGCCCAGGGTTTCGGGGTGCTTACCGATATCGCCATCGCCCTGCTGTTCTTCCTGCATGGCGCAAAGTTGTCCCGCGATGCGGTGGTTTCCGGCATGACCAACTGGCGCCTGCACCTGACCGTACTTGCCAGCACCTTTGTGCTGTTCCCGTTGCTGGGCCTGCTGCTCAAGCCCGTGCTTTCGCCGCTCGTATCGCCTGATCTCTACCTCGGCATCCTGTTCCTGTGCACGCTGCCTTCCACGGTACAGTCATCGATCGCCTTCACCTCGATCGCCCGTGGCAATGTCCCTGCGGCCATCGTCTCCGCGTCGGCATCGAGCCTGTTGGGTATCTTCATCACGCCGTTGCTGGTGGGCTTGATGATTGCAGGTTCGGGGCAGGGGGCGCTGTCATGGCATTCGATCGGCGCGATCGTCGTGCAGCTGTTCGTGCCGTTCGTCGCCGGCCAGGTGGCGCAGCGCTGGATCGGCGGCTGGGTGCGCAAGCACGCCGTGCTGCTGACCTTCGTTGATCGTGGCTCGATCCTGCTGGTGGTGTACACCGCCTTCAGCGCTGCCGTGTTGCAGGGCCTGTGGCACCAGCTGCCGTTGCCGGTGCTGGCCGGCCTGGTGGTCGTCAATGCCGTGTTGCTTGCGCTGGCACTGCTTGCCACGCGCTATGGCGCGCGGGCTCTCGGCTTCGATACCGCCGATGAAATCACCATCGTATTCTGCGGCTCGAAGAAGAGCCTGGCCTCGGGCGTGCCGATGGCGAAGGTATTGTTCGCCGGCCACCCGCTGGGCCTGATCGTGCTGCCGATCATGTTGTTCCACCAGATCCAGCTGATGACGTGCGCGGTGCTGGCACGGAAGTACGCGGTGCGGAAGAACGTGGCGGATGCCCCCGTCGGAGCGCGGCTTGCGCGCGATCGGTGATGGGGAGGTAACCGGTTTTCGTTGTGACGGGGGTTCGCGCGCAAGCGCGCTCCTACAGGGCACGGGAAAAAAAAGGGCCGCCAGATGGGCGGCCCTTTTTTTTAGTGGCGGAAGTGGCGGATGCCGGTGAAGACCATCGCCATGCCGTGTTCGTCGGCCGCGGCAATGACTTCGCTATCGCGCATGGAACCGCCCGGCTGGATCACCGCCGCAATGCCTGCCGCTGCCGCCGCATCGATACCATCGCGGAAGGGGAAGAACGCATCGGAGGCCATGACGCTGCCCGGCACGACCAGGCCGGCTTCCTCGGCCTTCAGCCCGGCGATCTTCGCGCTGACCACGCGGCTCATCTGGCCAGCGCCCACGCCGATCGTGCGCTGGTCCTTCGCGTAAACGATCGCATTGGATTTCACCATCTTCGCCACGCGCCATGCGAACAGCAGGTCATCCAGCTGGCCGGCGGTGGGCTGCACCTTGCTGACTACCTTAAGTTCGTCGCGTGTGACCTGGCGGTGGTCGGCAGTCTGCACCAGCAGCCCCGAACCGACGCGCTTGATGTCGTGGGTGTTGCGGCCGTCGCCCATCGGGATTTCGAGCACGCGGACGTTCGCCTTCTTCGTGGCTTCATCCACCGCGCCCGCTTCGACCACGGGCGCGATCAGCACTTCCACGAACTGGCGCTTCAGGATCACCCTCGCGGTTTCCGCATCGAGCGGGCGGTTGAACGCGATGATGCCGCCAAACGCGGACGTCGGGTCGGTCGCGTAGGCCAGTTCATACGCCGCGAGCGGATCGGCCGCGACAGCGACGCCACACGGGTTCGCGTGCTTCACGATCACGCAGGCCGGCGCATCGAACTGGCGCACGCATTCCCACGCCGCATCGGCATCGGCGATGTTGTTGAACGAGAGTTCCTTGCCTTGCAACTGGCGGAACGTGGCCAGGGTTCCGGCAGCCGGGTACAGGTCGCGGTAGAACGCACCGGCCTGGTGCGGGTTTTCGCCGTAGCGCAGGTCCATCACCTTCACGAAGCGGCCGTTCGACTGCGCGGGGAATTCGCTGTGGCCCGCCACGGCGGTATGCGTGTCATCCAGGGTGACGCCGGAGAGGTAATCGCTGATCGCCGCGTCGTAATTCGAAACGCGGTTGAACGCGGCGACGGAGAATGCGAAGCGCGAAGCGCGCGACAGGCCGCCGTTCGCTTCAATCTCAGCGAGTGCGGTGTCGTATTGCGCTGGATCGGTCAGTACACCCACATCGTTCCAGTTTTTCGCCGCCGCGCGCAGCATGGCCGGGCCGCCGATATCGATGTTTTCGATCGCGTCCTCCAGCGTGCATTCAGGGTTGGCCACGGTGCGCTCGAACGGGTAGAGGTTAAGCACCAGTAAGTCGATGGGCACGATGCCATGCTCGGCCATCACGGCATCATCCTTGCCACGGCGGCCCAGCAGGCCACCATGCACCTTGGGGTGCAGGGTCTTCACGCGGCCATCCATGATCTCGGGGAAGCCCGTCAGATCACCCACGTCGCGCACAGGGATGCCGGCATCACGTAGTGCCTTGGCGGAGCCGCCGGTGGAGAGGATCTCGACGTTGGCCGCGGCGAGGCGGCGGGCGAGGTCGGTCAGGCCGCTCTTATCGGAAACGCTGATAAGCGCGCGGCGGACGGGGACGAGGTCGGGCGTGGACATGGACACTTTCCGGGAGGGGAAAGCGCGCCATTATAGCCGCCCAAAGGCCGGGCGGCCGGTTGGATCAGGAAATGCCGTGGGCGGCCAGCTTTTTGCGCAGCGTGGCACGGTTGATGCCGAGTGCGGCGGCGGCACGGCTCTGGTTGCCCTCGTGGAACGCCAGGACTTCACGGAGCAGGGGGCCCTCGACCTCGCGGATCACCAGCGCGTGCAAGCCTTCACCGCCTTCGGTGTCACCAATGTCCGCAAGGTAGCGGCGCACGGTACGGCTGACGCATTCGCTGAGAGCACTCTGCATGGAGGTTTCGTTGGCGGCCTCGGCGGCAGTAAGTCTCACAGCGTTCAAGGCATGTCCCTCTCGCACGCCGGAGCCAGGGCGCCGGACGGTTCTTGTTCTCATGATCGCGGATGCGACACGGGCGCCGCGCAAGGCTGGCCGGAAGTCGCGAAGGGGATTGAGTGTACTCGCCTGCCGGGCCGAAGTGCAGGCTTGCAAAAAGAAATTTTTTCGAATGGTCACTCGAAGCTGAATGCGAAAGCGACCGCGTGCTGGCCTGGGTCTTGCACCTCGAAGACCATGGCCGTCGTGGCACCCCCGGCCAGGCCGTGCGCGCGCACGGCAGCGTCGCCCACGTAGTCCTCCGGCTGGAAGCGGCGCATGGCGAGGCGCTGCCCATCGCCATCGGAAAGCACGATGGTGACGACCGGGTAGGGCTGCGCGAAGCGGGCATCGTTGTGCACGCTGGCGGTGATCAGAAGGCCATCCGGGACGGAGGGGTGCTGCTCCACATCGCGGGCCAGCAGGCGTAGTTCCCCTGGCGCGGCGACCAGCGGTAGTTGGCAGCCAATCACCTGGCAACCGGTCTGCAGCACCGGGCCGAACGTGGGATCGGCCACCAGCGAATCGCGCTTGGCCCACGCAAGTTGTGCGCCCAGGCCCAGCACGAGCAGGACACACACGGTCACCCATGCCGCGCTACGCCAGGAGCGTCGCTTTGACGCACGGGCGAATTTGGGCGTGAAGGTGAGTCGGGAGAAGTCTTCGCCCACGGCTGCCGTGGCGTCCGCGATCTCGGCCGCGCCATCCGCCGTGACGGGTTGGGTGAGTTCGGGGGCAGCGGCTTCGGGTGGCTGGCGTGGCCGGAACACGGCGACATCGGCCACGGGCGGATCCTGGTCCAGCGCGTGCTCGGCCAGGCGCGTAAACGGCTCCGGCGGGAGGTTGGCGGCCAAGGTGCCCAGTGCGTTGAAGATGCCGCCGCAATGGCTGCAACGCAGGCACCCGCAGGCGGGCACCAGCAGTTCTGCTTCCACTTTATAGACGGTGAGGCACTCGGGGCACTGGGTGTACATCGTTCGATCATAGCGTGCGCGCCCGGTAGAATCGTCAGTCCCAACCCTCATTCCGGCCTTACGATGCCCTGGCTTGAACTATCCCTGACGATCCGCGCCGCGGAGCAGCCGCGCGTCGAAGCCGCGCTTGAAGACCTCGGCGCCCTGTCCGTCACGCTGCAGGATGCCGATGCGGAGACGCCCGATGAAGAGGCGATCTTCGAACCGGGCGTGGGCGAAATCCCGCTGTGGAACCAGATCGTGCTGAACGCCCTGTTCGATATCGATGCGGATCGCCGCGGCCTCACCGCCGCGATCGCCGACGACCTGCCATTTATCGAGCCGTCGCAGATCACCTGGCGCGAAGTGGAAGACCAGGATTGGGAGCGCGCCTGGATGGACCAGTTCAAGCCGATGCCCTTTGGCCGCCGGCTGTGGGTGTACCCCTGGAATATCGATCCGCCGGAAGATGGCGGCATCGTGGTGGTGCGCCTGGACCCCGGCCTTGCCTTTGGCACCGGTACCCACCCCACGACGGCCATGTGCCTGGAGTGGCTCGATGGCCAGCAGATGGCGGGGCAGCTCGTGCTCGACTACGGCTGCGGTTCCGGGATTCTCGCCATCGCCGCGCTGAAGTGCGGGGCGGCGCGTGCCGTGGGTATCGATAACGACCCGCAGGCGTTGATCGCGTCGCACGATAACGCGGAGCGCAATGGCGTCTCCGCATCGCTGGATGTGTACCTGCCGGGCGAGGCACCGAAAGAGCTCGCAGATGTGCTGGTTGCCAACATCCTGGCTGGCCCGCTGGGCGAGCTGGCGCCGACGTTTGCCGCGGCGGTGAAGCCGGGTGCGCCGTTTGCGTTGTCGGGCATCCTGTTCGGCCAGCACGAGGAACTGCTGGTGCGTTACGCCGAATGGTTCGAGGAGCTGGAAGTCCGCACGCTGGAAGACTGGGTGCGCATAAGCGGCCGGCGGAAAAGCAAATGATGTTGCTCGTGTAGGAGCGGGGGGGGGGGGGGGGGGGGGGGGGGGGGGGCCCCCCCCCCCGCCCCCCCCCCCCCCCCCCCCCCCGGTGGGGTTTTCCTCGCGAAGCTAGGTGGGTGGCGGCGGCCGCCCGGGCGCCCCCCCCGGCCGACCCA
>NZ_JBNDKI010000008.1:0-189828 GCF_050435445.1 Luteibacter sp. 621
GGCTTCCGGGTTTTTTTTTGGGGTTCGGGCTATTTGGGCGGGGCCGTCCCACCCCCCCCCCCCCCCGGTGGGGGGCGGGGGGGGGGGGGGGGGGGGGCGCCCGCCCCCCCCCCCCCCCCCCCCCCCCCCCGCTCCTACAGAAAGCGCATCAGGCGACTTGTTCGGCTACCAGTTCGCTGGACGCCCGGTTATAAACCTCGAGATCCAGAATGCCGCGCTCGCGTGCGACCAGCACCGGCACCACCATCTGCCCGGTCACGTTGGTCATGGTGCGCATCATGTCGAGGATGCGATCGATCGCGACGAGGTAGCCGATGCCTTCCAGCGGCAGGCCCGCGGAACTCAGCACCAGGGTCACCATCACGGTGGCGGTACCCGGCACGCCTGCGGTACCGAACGAGCCCAGCACTGACGCCAGCAGGATGATGATGTACTGCGCCGGCTGCAGGTCCAGGTGGAAATACTGCGCGATGAACACCGCCGAGATCGCCGGGTAGATCGCACCGCAGCCATCCATCTTGATGCTTGCGCCCAGCGGCACGGCGAACGCCGCGTACTCCTCCTTCACGCCCATATTGCGCACCACGCTGCGCAGCGCGATCGGCATGGCGGCGAAGCTGGACGACGACGTGAAAGCCACCTGCATCGCAGGGAACGCGGCGCGGAAGAACTTCAGCGGATTCAGCCCGTGGGCAAGCAGCAGGCCGCCGTACACGACCACGATCTGCAAGGCGCACGCGAGATACAAGGCGCCGACAAACGTAGCCAGCGGCAGCAGCTTTTCGAAACCGTAGGCGCCGACCAGTGCGGCGATCAGGCCGAAGGTGCCGAACGGCGTTACTTCCAGCACGAAGCGGGTTACCTGGATCATCGCATCGTTAGCCTCGCCCGCCAGCGCGCGTAGCCGCGCGGATCTCTCGCCGATCTTCACGAAGGCGAGGCCCAGCAGCCCGGCAAAGAAGATGACCTGGAGGATCTTGCCCTCGGTGAGCGCACGAAACGGGTTGGCCGGCACGATATCCAGCAGCACCTTGATCGGTTCGGGCAATACCTTTGGGTGCCAGCCCGTAGGCGCGGTGAGACCTTCGACACCAAGGCCCGGCTGCGTCGCCAGGGCCACGCCCAGGCCGACCACCACGGCTAGCGTGGCGGTCGCCGCGAACCAGATAAAGGTACGGGAACCCAACGCCGCGACATCCTTGACCCCATGCAAACTGGAGACGCTGTGGAGTACAGCAAAGAACACCAGCGGCACGGCGATCATCTTGATCAGCGTGACGTATAGCTCGCCCAGCGGGCCAAACCAGGTGGCCGCCGAGGGGCCAAGCAACCAGCCCGCCAGCGCGCCCAGCACGAATCCGGCAGCGACGCGCTTCCAGAAACGGATGCGGAACCAGGAGGAAACAAGGGACATGAGCGGGGCCATCGTGGAACAGATGCCCGACCATACACCCGCGATTGGCCGTCTGGACGGCCAGATGCGAACACAGCGTTTCCCTGGGTGAACGCCAGGGGTTGCGGATAGCCAGCAGACCCTGTAGGAGCGCGCTTGCGTGCGATGGGGACTCGCCGCAAGGTTGCTTTCGCGCGCAAGCGCGCTCCTACAGGGGCTGTAGCGCCTTCAAGGCCCGGGTGCGCTCGGCGGGCGGCAGCTTCGCGAGCTTGTCCACCGCGGCGAAGAACGCCGGCCACCGGCGGTCGCTGCGCTCAAACAGCGCAGCGAACGCACCGGTCCACTGGTCGTACAACCCGAACGGCAGCAGCTTCGCGTTGTTCATCGGCTGCGCCATCCAGCGGTCGTAGCGGTGATCGCCACCCGCCTCGTTCGCGCGCCAGGCAAGGTATTGCCCACGGAAGACTTCAAACGCCTCGACCTTCGCGATACGCTTGGCGTCATCCGTCATCGGCATCGCGTACATCGCCTTCAATCCGTCGCGTAACGCAAGCACCTGCTGGGTGAACGAGCGCGACAGCATGTCGCCCTTCGGATCGGGTGCCACGAGGCCCTTCGCCGCATGCCATTCGCGCACGCCTTCCTGCTCGACGAAGCTGGCGTAGGATTCATTGAACGACGAATCGTTCTTTACATAGATCTTCTGGTGCGCAAGCTCATGGAAGATCGTGCCTACCAGGTCGTCATCATCCCAGCCGAGCATGCTGCTCAGCAGCGGATCGGCGAACCAACCCAGCGTCGAATACGCCGGTACATCGCCAATGCTTACGTCGTAACCCAACGCCTGCTGGCGTGCGGCTTCGCGATCGGCCAGCTCGCGACGGAAGTAACCGCGGTACGACACGCAGCCGGCGAACGGAAAGCAATGCACCACCGGATCGACCGAGAGCTCCGGCGTGGCGAACACGTTGTACGCCACCCACGGGCGATCCAGCTGCACGTAATACGTGTAGCTGCGATTCAACGGAAGATCGAGCTGCTCGCTCGCGAACTGCCGGGCATCGCGCGCCGTCACCAGGCGCTTGCGCACCTTGTCCGGTGTTTTCGGATCGGCGATGACCTTATCGATGGGCTTGCGCGCGGCAAGCAGCGCCATCTGCCCGTGGCTGACGTGGGCGTAGTAGCCGAGGCTGCGACAACCGGTGAGCAACACGAGCATGGTGATGAGGGCAAGGCGCATACGGGCATTGTGCCCGAATGCGCACCCTTTGACCGAATGCGCGCCCTTTGCCCGAATGCCCGCCCTTTGTAGGAGCGGGGGGGGGGGGGGGGGGGGGTGGGGGGGGGGGGCCCCCACCCCCCCCCCCCCCGCCCCCCCCCCCCCCACCCCCCCCCCCCCCCCCCCCCCCCCCCCCCCCCCCCGCTCCTACACGAGCCTTAATTGCCTGTCGTCATGGACTTGAGCACTCCGTCGCGGCGGATCAGGCCGTGCATCAGGGCCGCACCCATATGAGCGAGGAACGTGAGGAAGAACAACCACGCGAGATAACGGTGGGCCTCGCGCAACCATGCGAACAGCGCAGGGTCTTGCGGCAGGATCGGCGGCAGCACGAAGCCGCCCCACATCACCACCGGATACTTGCCTGCGGAAAGCATGCCCCAGCCGATCAACGGCATGAGGATCATCAGGGCGTACAGCACCCAGTGCGAACCCTTCGCCGCGAGCTTCTGCCATTCAGGCAGATCGACCGGCAACGGCGGGGGACGGTGCGCCAGGCGGAAGCCAAGCCGGATCAACGCGAGCACGAAGATGATCATGCCCAGCGGCCGGTGGATAGCGACCAGCGTGGCGTGCTTCTCCGCCAGCGTGCTCACCATGCCCGCACCGATGAACAACATCGACAGGATCATGATGGCCATGAGCCAGTGCAGTACGCGGGCCACGGGGTGGAACGTGTCGTAGCGGCTCATGGCGTTTCCCCCTTCGGCCGTTCGGTGCCCGGCAGATGACCTTCCTCACTCGTACGGCGCAGGTACGATTCGGCATACGCCGCCGAGCGCGCAACGATGATGGGATCCCCCGAGATCTCCATGCCATGCGGCAGGATCGCGGGATCGTAGTTCACGTCGCGGCACGGGCCTTCGGCCTGCGGCTGCCAGCTATCGATCACAATGGTGCCGGCATCGACGACCTTGCGGTCGTCCGGCCATGCCTTGGAGGCGTCATCGACCGGATCGCCATCGTTGGCGAAAACGAACTGCAGGTGCCAACGCGCCGGGCCTGCCGCAAGGCGCTTCTGCAGATCGGCTGCCAGGTAATCGGTATCGCCGGCGGCCGGGCTGCCATCGCCCGTGGAAGGCGTCTCCGGCACGACCTGCCAGCGCACCGCGTGGCGCTGGCCGGCGGGGTCACGCAGGTAGAACGCGTTGAGGCTTTTGTAGGTCTCGTCCACGTAGCTTGCTGGCGGCTTGGCATGCGAGATCCACATGAGGAACGGGCCGGTTTCCGGATGCGTCCCAAAAAAGGCCTTCGCCTTGTCCGGATTCGGCTTGCCCGTGGCCGGGTCGGGTGCGGTAGCCACGTTCAGGTCGTAAAACGCCTGCGGCGTCCCTACCGGGAACACCGGCATGGCGTTCATGCCCGTACGCCACTGCTCGCCATCGGCCATGTCAAAGCGCAGGGCGAAGCTGCGGATGGGTGCAGAGCTGTCCGGCGCCTGCGGGTTACCGCCCGGGATAGCCAGGCGGCCGACCACCGGCGTATTGCCGGGACCGAACAGCTTGGCCGACGAGAACGGGGCCAACTGGCCGCTCGATTCGAAATGGCCGCCCACGCAGATGCCCTTGGCATGGTTGCGCCGGTAACCGGGGTGGTCGCCGCCGTTGGCCTGGAGCACGTTGATGATTTTCTTTGGGCTGAGCCGGTCGGGGGCCAGCCAGCCGCCGGCATAGCCGAAGACTGCCGCGGTGCCGATAACGGCCAGGCCGATCACGCCCCAGCGCCAGGCAAGGCCTGACGGCGGGCGCGGGTTCCTGGGGTCCTGCATGGTGGTTCTCCTTGGCCCCAGGGAAAGGGGCTGCAAAAGGTGGGACGTACGTCAGCGACTTTTATTCCCGGTGAACGGAATATTCCGTCACCACGGTCGTCTAACCCATGTCCCGCTCCGGCACGAGGCCCGGCATGTCCGATCCGCATATCGACGACGCCCTGCGCACCATGCTGCCGCGATTGCGGCGCTTTGCGCTGTGGCTCGCCCGCGATGCGCACGCGGCGGATGACCTGGTCCAGTCGACGATGGAACGGGCGCTCGCGAAATGGAACTCGCGGCGTGATGACGAGAGTCTGCGGGCATGGCTGTTCGCGATCTTGTACCGGTTGTTTCTTGACGGGAAACGCCGGGCCAGCCGCTACGCGCTGTTACTGGGCGCGCTGGGGCGCGAAGAGGAGCCGACGTGGCCGTCGGCGGAGCGGGTGGCCGAGGCCCACTCCACCCTGGCCGCGTTCGCAGCGTTGCCTGATGAGCAACGCAGCCTGCTGCTGTGGGTCACCGTCGAGGGGCTGAGCTACCAGGAGGTGGCCGGCATCCTGGGCGTCCCCATCGGGACCGTGATGTCCCGGCTTTCCCGTGCCCGGCGCGCACTGCGCGCGCTGGGTGATGGCACTACCGAGACCCCTGCCCTGCGGCTACTGAAATGACCACCTCACCGCCAAGCGAACACGATATCCACGCCTACGTGGATGGCCACCTGGATGAGCCGCGGCGCAGCCACGTGGAGCGCTACCTGGCCCGGGATGCCGAACGTGCCGAGGAAGTGCAGGCCTGGCGCCAGGGCGCCCAGCAACTGCGCGCCCTGCTGGCGGGAGACCTGGCTTCGACGGCTGCCCCTGCCATGGACCCGGCCGTGATCCGCGGGCGCCTGGGTGAGAGGCGCGTGCGTCGCGTGGCTATCGCCGCCGGCTTCGTGCTGTGCCTGAGCCTGGGTGCCATGGGCGGCTGGATGGCGCGCGGCATGGGCAAGGGTGCCATGGAGCCGATGGCCGATGCCATGCAGGCCTACCGTCTGCTGGCAGTGGATCATGGACTGGGGCTGGATATCAGCACGCCGAACGAAAACGATTTGCGCGCGTGGCTGAGCGGCCGCGTCGGTGCCGATGTGCGCCTGCCCGACCTGGCGGATGCCGGCTTTCGCCCTATGGGTGGCCGGCTGTTCGCCACGGACCAGGGCCCGGCGGCCATGGTGCTGTACGACGATGGCAACGGCCACACCGTGAGCTTCTACGTACGACCGCCGGGCGCGGCGAGGCATCTGCTGCCGCGTGGCGAGCGCGAGGATGGCGGCCTGCTGGCCAACTACTGGTCCTCGGGCGACCACAACTTCGCCGTGGTGGCCCTGGCCGACGCCGCCGGCCGCGCCGCCGCCCAGAAGATCATCAGCAAAGCCATCTAACCAACACGCTCCAGGCCTACCGGGCCCTGTAGGAACGCGCTTGCGCGCGATCGCGCGCAAGCGCGCTCCTACATAGCCGGTAAGGTCCAGCGGCAGGCGTACCTGCCCGGGTCTGCTCAGCGCTCGAACAGTTCGCCGTTGTGGAGTTCGAGCGTGCGGTCCATCCGCTTCGCGAGCCGCGGATCATGCGTGACCAGCACGAAGCTGGTGCCAATCTCGCGATTCAGCTCAAGCATCAGGTCGTATACGGCCGCTGCATTCGCTTCATCGAGGTTGCCCGTGGGCTCATCGCCCAGTACGCAGGCCGGGCGCGTTACCAGCGCGCGGGCGACGGCACAACGCTGGCGCTCACCACCCGACATCTCGGCTGGCCGGTGGCGCAAACGCGCACCCAGGCCCACCCGCTCGAGCAACGCCGTGGCTTCCCTCTGCGCCTGCGCGATGGCGACACCGCGAATGAGCAGCGGCATGCACACGTTCTCGAGCGCGGTGAACTCGGGCAGCAGGTGATGGAACTGGTAAATGAAACCGAGCGACCGGTTGCGCTCACGGCCGCGCTCGGCATCCGAAAGCTCAGACAATACGCGCCCGTTAACCTCGACCTTGCCGGCGCTAAGCGTATCCAGGCCACCAATGATGTGCAGCAGCGTGGATTTGCCGGAACCGGAGGCGCCCACGATGGACAGCGTCTGCGCGCGGCGCAGCTCGAAGTTCACGTTGGAGAGCACGCCGGTGCGCAGGTCGCCTTCTTCGTAGACCTTGGCGACGCCGGTGGCGCGCAGGACGATATCGTTCGGATTATTCATAACGGAGCGCCTGGGCAGGCTGCACGCGCGATGCGCGCCATGCCGGGTACAGGGTGGCCAGCAGCGAGAAGCCGAAGGTGACGAGCACGACCCAGCCCACGTCGGACCACAGCAGCTGGCTCGGTACTTCGCTGATGTAATACACGTCGGGCGCCAGGAAGGTGTGCCCGGTGACGTGCTCGATGAACTTCACGATGGCCGGCAGGTTGTACGACAGCAGCGAACCCAGCGTGACACCCACGCCGATGCCGACGATGCCGACGAGCAGGCCCTGCACCATGAACATGGCCATGATGCTGCGCGGCGTGGAACCCAGCGTGCGCAGGATGGCGATATCCGCCTGCTTGTCGGTCACCAGCATCATCAGCATGGAGATGAGGTTGATGACCGCCACCAGGATGATCAGCGACAGGATCACGAACATCACCGTCTTCTCCATGTCGATCGCATGGAAGAAGTTGGCGTGCGTGTCCATCCAGGTCTGCACCTTGTACGACTGGCCCAGCTTGTTCACCAGGTCCTGGGCGACCGGGAAGGCCTGGCGCATGTCGTCGAGCTTCAGGCGGATGCCGGTCGGGCCTTCCTGGCCATTCAGCCGCTCGGCATCGGGCATGCTGATCAGGGCCAGGTTGGAGTCGTACTCCTGCATGCCCAGCTCGAAGATGCCGCTGACGGTGAAGTTACGCAGCTTCGGCACCGCGCCCATGGGGGTGGCCGTGAACTGGGGCACCACCACGGTCACCTTGTCGCCGGTATTAACGCCCAGCTCCAGGGCCAGCTCACGGCCCAGGATGATGTTCCAGCTGTGATCGGTCAGGTCGGTCATCTTGCCCTCGACCATGTGCTGGTCGAGATCGGAGACCTTCGGCTCCATGGACGGCACGACGCCGCGGATAATGGCACCGCTGGAACGGCGTGCCTGCAGGAACGCCTGGATCTCGACGTAGGGCGCAGCGCCCTCGACGTGCGGCGTGGTCTTCGCCACGTCCACCGCGTGCTGCCAGTCGCGCACCGTCTCGTCGATACCGGACACGGTGACGTGCGCCACCGCGCCAAGGATGCGCGAACGCAGCTCGCTATCGAAGCCGTTCATCACCGACATGACCGTGATCAGCGCCGTGACGCTGATGGCGATGCAGACGATGGAGACTGTCGAAATGAACGAGATGAACTGGTTGCGCCGCTTGGCCCGCGTGTAGCGCAGGCCAATGAAGAGCTCGAGGGGTCTGAACATACCTGTCGAAAAGCACCTTGAAAGAGGGGGCCGCCACGAAAAGCGCGCACCGCGCGGCAGATTGCCCGATGCAGAGCCGGGCGGCAAGCTCCCGGCCGGCCCGATGGCACCTGTAGGAGTGCGCTTGCGCGCGATGGGTCCCGCTGCAAGCACCCATCGCGCGCAAGCGCGCTCCTACAGGGACCCGAGGCGGATGCGGAGGACCCGGAGATCGTCCGCGGCCATGTTGTCAGGTCCCAGCACCAGGGCAGCCGTGCCCTGGTGCCAGAAAAGCCGTAGAACGACCCATTCACCGACCACGCGAATGTCCCGGGGTTCCGCAGCAAAGGGCTTCCCGGCCGGGTCCACGACCACCCAGGCCCCCTGGGGGTGCCATTGGACGGCGGCCAACGGCACCTGGCGGTACCGACGCACCTCCCACACGCCAAAGGCCAGCGCCGCTGCGGACAGGCAAGCCCGTGCCACCAGCGGCAGGCTGGTGGGCCACGGCGCCAGGGCGCCGGAGAAAACCACGAGGGAGAGTAGCCAGGTCAGCCGCGGCGACGGCCGTGGCTCAAAGGTTATGCCTTGTGCGGATCTCATCGATGATGGCCTGCCAGTCGTCGCGCGGGGCGCGGGCATGGCCCATCACCCAATCCCAAAGATCAGGATCCTGCACGTCCAGCAGTTCATCGAATGCCAGCCTGGCACCCTCATCCGCGTCGGCGAAACGCGCATCGAGCCACCAGCCGAACAGCTGGTCGAGCTCGCGGGTACCGCGGCGGGTACGCCAACGCAGGCGTTTGAGGCGGGCTTCTTCCAAAACAAGGTACCTGGCGCGGGATAAAAACGACTGTAGGAGCGTGCTTGCACGCGATGGTGCCTTGCGGCGGACCCATCGCGCGCAAGCGCGCTCCTACAACGGTCGTGGCACCACCGGGTTTTACGCCGAACGGCGCTGCACGATCAGCTTCTTGATCTCCGCGATCGCCTTGGCGGGGTTCAGGCCCTTCGGGCAGGTGCGCGCGCAGTTCATGATGGTGTGGCAGCGGTACAGCTTGAACGGATCTTCCAGGTCGTCCAGGCGGTTGCCGGTGTCTTCATCGCGGCTATCCACGATCCAGCGGTAGGCCTGGAGCAGGATGGCCGGGCCGAGGTAGCGATCGCCGTTCCACCAGTAGCTCGGGCACGACGTGGAGCAGCAGGCGCACAGGATGCACTCGTAGAGGCCGTCGAGCTTCTTGCGGTCTTCCGGCGACTGCAGGCGTTCCTTGTCGGCCGGAGCCGGGCTCTGCGTACGCATCCACGGCTTGATCGACGCGAACTGGGCGTAGAAGTGCGTGAGATCGGGCACCAGATCCTTCACCACCGGCATGTGCGGCAGCGGGTAGATGCTGATGGTGCCGCTGCCGCATTCCTCGATGGAACGCGTGCAGGCCAGCGTATTGGTGCCACCGATGTTCATCGCGCACGAACCGCAGATGCCTTCGCGGCACGAACGGCGCAGCGAGAGCGTCGAATCGATCTCGTTCTTGATCTTCAGCAGGGCGTCCAGGACCATCGGGCCGCACGTATCGAGATCAACCTCGTACGTATCGGTGCGCGGGTTCTGGCCGTCATCGGGCGTCCAGCGGTAGATCTTGAAGGTGCGCGTATTCTTCGCGCCCTTCGCCGGGAAATGCTTGCCGGCCGTAATAGTGGAATTCTTGGGTAGCGTGAACTCTGCCACGATTGCCTCTCCGGTCCGGTATCAGTAAACGCGCTTTTTCGGCGGCACGACTTCGACTTCATCCGTCAGGGTGTACATGTGCACCGGGCGGAAATCGAACTTCGAACGGCCTTCCTCGTCGATCCACACCAGCGTGTGCTTCTGCCAGTCGTGGTCGTCGCGGTCCGGGAAATCTTCGCGGGCGTGGGCGCCGCGGCTCTCGGGGCGCTGGTTGGCCGAATGCATGGTGGCAACGGCCTGGGCCAGCAGGTTCGAAAGCTCCAGGGTCTCGATCAGGTCGGAGTTCCAGACCAGCGAGCGGTCCGTGACCTTCACGTCCTGGAACTTCGAGAACACCTCGGAAATCTTGCTCGAGCCTTCCTGCAGGGTTTCACCGGTGCGGAACACGGCGGCGTCGTTCTGCATGGTCTTCTGCATTTCGGCGCGGATGGCGGCCGTCGGCGTGTTGCCGTTGGCGTAGCGCAGCGCGTCGAAGCGGCCCAGGGCCTTGTCCAGCGCATTGGCTGGCAGATCGGGATGGGCCGTGCCCGGCTTGATGACCTCGGCGCAACGGTTGGCCACCGCGCGGCCGAACACCACCAGGTCGAGCAGCGAGTTGGAGCCCAGGCGGTTCGCGCCGTGCACCGAGACGCAGGCCGCTTCGCCGATGGCGAACAGGCCCGGCACCACGGCATCCGGATCGTCACCGAGCTTGGTGACCACTTCGCCGTGGTAGTTGGTCGGGATGCCGCCCATATTGTAGTGGACGGTCGGCAGCACCGGAATCGGCTCCTTGGTCACGTCGACACCGGCGAAGATGCGCGCGGATTCGGCGATGCCCGGGAGACGTTCGTTGATGACCTCGGGGCCGAGATGCATCAGGTTCAGGTGGATGTGGTCCTTGTTCGGACCCACGCCGCGACCCTCACGGATTTCGATGGTCATGGCACGGCTGACGACGTCACGCGAGGCAAGATCCTTCGCGTTCGGTGCGTAGCGCTCCATGAAGCGCTCGCCCTCGGAGTTGGTGAGGTAACCACCTTCGCCGCGGACGCCCTCGGTAATGAGGCAGCCGGCGCCGTAGATGCCGGTCGGGTGGAACTGCACGAACTCCATGTCCTGCAGCGGCAGGCCCGCGCGCAGCACCATGCCGCCGCCATCACCCGTGCAGGTGTGGGCCGAGGTAGCGCTGAAGTACGCACGGCCGTAGCCGCCGGTGGCCATGACCACGGCGTGGCCACGGAACAGGTGCAGCGTGCCTTCGTTCATGTCGAGCGCGAGTACGCCGCGGCAGACGCCATCCTTGTCGAAGATGAGATCGATGGCGAAGTATTCGATGAAGAACGTGGCGTCGTGGGCCAGCGCCTGCTGGTACAGCGTGTGCAGGATGGCGTGGCCCGTACGGTCGGCCGCGGCGCAGGTCCGCTGCGCGGTGCCCTTGCCGTAGTGCGTGGTCATGCCGCCGAACGGGCGCTGGTAGATCTTGCCTTCTTCGGTGCGCGAGAACGGCACGCCGTAGTGCTCGAGCTCGATGATGGCCGGGATCGCTTCACGGCACATGTACTCGATGGCGTCCTGGTCACCGAGCCAGTCGGAGCCCTTGATCGTGTCGTAGAAGTGGAAGCGCCAGTCGTCTTCGCCCATGTTGCCCAGCGCGGCGGAGATACCGCCCTGCGCGGCGACCGTGTGCGAACGGGTCGGGAAGACCTTGGTGATGCACGCGGCCTTAAGGCCCTTCTCAGCCAGGCCGAAGGTGGCGCGCAGGCCCGCGCCACCGGCGCCGACCACGATCACGTCGTACTTATGTTGTTGAACCTTGTAGGCTTCCATGGATCAGCTTCCGAGCGCGACGCGCAGCACCGCAAGCACGCCTGCGAGCGAGGCGAGTACGGCGATGAACTTGATGAGGACCAGCGAAGCCACTTCGAGCCAGCGGGTATGGACGTAGTCTTCGATGACCACCTGCAGGCCGAGCACGGCGTGGCGGAACATCGTAACGATGAAGGCGATGGCCAGCACCGCGTTCCAGGGCCTGGCCAGCGTGGCGCGGGCCGTGGCGTAGTCGGCGTGCAGCAGGCCGAGCAGCGTGCACAGGAACCAGAGGGTCAGAAACACCAGGGCGAGCGCGGTGACGCGCTGGAGCATCCAGTGGCTGACGCCTTCCTTCGCCGAGCCGAGGCCGCGTGCGCGGGCCAGCGGGTTGCGCAGATCCTTGCTCATGCGTGGCCTCCGGAGAGCACGTAAGCCCACACGGCGATGGTGAGCACGATGGCCACCACGATCGAGGTCCAGCTGGAGCGGACGAACGAGGCGATGGCGTAGCCCTTGCCGGTGTCCTGCACCAGGTGACGGATGCCGTTGGCCAGGTGGTAGAAGAACGCCAGGGTCCAGCCGATCAGCACGAGCATGCCAAGGGCACTGCCGGCGCAAGCGGTGAACGACGCGTAGGCTTCTGGGCCGGCGGCGAGGGACGCGAGGCCCCAGACAATAAGGAGGCTACCGACGGCAAGGATGATGCCGGAGGCGCGGTGCAGGATGGAGGTCACCATCTGCACTTGCCATTTGTAGACCTGGAGGTGGGGTGAGAGCGGTCGTCCCGTTTGTGCCATGGCGGCTATCCTGGATTGGAATCGCTAATGCCCAACGTGCCCTCGTGCGCCTTCTGGTCAGAAGTCGATACAGCGTCCGTTCTTTTCCCAATCGCCGTAACGGGTGGGATCCAAAGGCGCTTTCTCGACCCCGGGCTCACCGTTCGTGGGGACGACCGGTGGTGCGAGCGGTTTCGCGGGAGCGGAATCGTTCGACTTTTCGGGCGCTGAGGGATGGTCGGACATGGTTATAAAACTCTAAAAGCGTAATACCTGTGCCTTCACAGCACAACCTTGACGATACCGGCGAACCTTGGTTTGGCCTTGGCCCGACCGTATATCTTACTCCTCCCCCAGCCTCCCTGCGCCCCCATGCCGAGCCGTACCACTCGCCCCATCACCCTTGCCGGCCCCGATGCCGCCGGCTTCGCCAACGCCCAGCTCAGCAGCGACCTGCTGGCCCTCGCCACCGGCCGATGGCAGTGGAGCGGCTGGCTCGATCCCAAGGGCCGGGTCCGCGCCTTGCTCCAGGTGGCCCGTGTCGCCGGTGACCGCTTCATCATCGTGCCGCGCGGCGGCGATGGCGAAGTGCTTGCCAATGACCTGAAGCGTTTTGTGTTTCGTTCAAAGGTAACGATCACGCTCGGCGATGCATGCTTCGTTTCCGATGGCGGTGCGCGTGATGACATGCACGCGCATGAAGACGAACACGGTGCACTCGTTCTTGGCGAAGGCGATGCATCGATATATATCGGCGCACGCGATGACAACGACGCATGGCTTGCACGTCATGTCGAAAAAGGTTTCGCGTGGTTGCCCGATGATGCACTCGGCGAACTGCTTCCACCTGCACTATCGATGGAGCGCATGCTTGCAGTGTCGTTCAACAAGGGATGCTTCCCTGGCCAGGAAATCGCGGCACGCCTGCATTTTCTAGGTGGACACAAACGCCACCTGCGCACGGTGCGGCCGGATGTCGCACTTCATGCGGGACAATCGCTACGCATCAACGGCCGCGATGCGGGAATCGTGTTGATGCACAGCGAATCCGACGAGTTGCGTATGTCGCTTGTCGTATTGGATGACAGCGTTGTTCAGGCAGAGACTCTTGAAATCGAAGGTGCGCGCCTGCACATCTTGTCGACATTTGCTGCGTGATCTTTCGCACACTTTCGTAAAAACTGATCTCGTACAAGCGTGAGCCTTAGCTGAATCGTGCCGCATCTGCACTTGCGCAAAACGTGACACGCCACTAGTCTCCGCCGATCCCATTACGTGGCCATGGTGTATCGCCCTGGTTACACCCGCGACGATCCGTCGACGATGACGGTTCTGGCGCGACCCGGCGAAAGCCGGAGGATTTGAACCGCGCGCCGCCTTAGAGCGCGCTGTAGCTGACGGAGCCGCCGCCATTGCGATGCCGCTCCCTTTCAGCAACACCCCTACCGGGAGGCTCCGGACAGCCGCCCAGTAAAGTCACAGTGTGTGACGCCCGAACCATTCGCCAACTTACGTATCCAAAGCGGATGTCATTCGGTTAGTCCAGGTAGTAACGGCCTGCCCGCCCGTCTACCGCCCGTACGTCCCCCATGGCTCTTCCAAGACGCCGCAAGTGACGGAAAAGCTCGTTGGAGGCAGATACACATGAAACTTTCCGCTTTGCTCTGGATGGCGTCCGTCCTTCCAAGCCACCTTGCCGACCAGACGTGCCTGGCGACGACGGTGTACCTCGAAGCACGTAGTGAACCGACCATCGGCCAGTATGCCGTGGCGGAAGTTGCACTCCGTCGCCGCGACCGCGGCATGGGTGGCAACAATGTGTGCGAAGTCGTCTCGGCTCCGCGCCAGTTCGCTATCACCACCACACCGAAAGATTTTGAGGTCACCGACCTCGTTTCCTGGACGAAGGCCTGGAAAATCGCCGGCGATTCCATCAACAACTGGAACCTGCCAAAGGGCGAACGCCTCGTCTATGTACCGCAGGCCGATCACTTTGCCACCGTGGCCGTTGCACCAAGCTGGTCCGCCAGCCGCATCGTCCGCAAGATCGGCGACCACGCGTTCTACGCCGTGAACTAATCACGCCATTACCAACGCGCGGGGAAAAGGAATCAGAGCGGGCAGCTTGCGATTCCCGGGAAAAAGGGGCCCTCGGACGAGGGTCTTTTTTTTGGCCAATAGAAAACCCGCCTCGCGGCGGGTTTCTTTTTTTGGACGGCTATACGGCTAAACGATCAAAGGCGATAAACGTGATCGCCACGAATCTGCACCTGGTCGCCACGACGTAGCTGCGGATCCTCACGCTGCGTCACGGTGGCCCAGCGGCCGTCATCCAGGCGGATACGCACCTGGAAGGCCACATCCTGGCCGTTCTGGCGGCCGACCGAATTACCGACCACACCACCAACGACGGCGCCGCCCACCGTGGCCGCCGAACGGCCATCACCCTTGCCGATGGTGCTGCCGAGCAGGCCACCGGCAACCGCACCGATCACCGCACCCAGCGGCGACGACTGACGATCGGTGTAGATCTGCTGGATGTCATCCACGACACCGCACTGGTCGCAACGGCGCGAACCCCCTTCGTACACCACGCGATCCTCGCGATACACGCGCCGCGGCTGCTCGTAGCACGCTGTCAATGACAGCGGCACGATGGCAGCGGCGACGAGGCCAACCTTACGGACGAAGCTATGCATACGATGACGCCCTCGCGGAGGATCGATAAGGATTACTGGCGGGCGTCCGAGACGACCGAAACGCCTTCCTGCACTTCAACGCGGTCGCCCGGGTCATGGTCCATGCGGATCGAGCGGGTCACGCCGTTGTATTCGTAGCGCACATCGTAGGCGACGATCTTGTCGCCACTCTTTCCAGCCACGGTCTCGCACTTGCGAACCGTGCTGGTCACCGTATTGGTCTCCTGGCGACGCTCCTGGATCTCGTGGCCGGCGTAACCGCCGCCCACGGCGCCAGCCACGGTGGCCAGCGTGCGGCCCTTGCCACCGCCGATCTGGTTGCCCAGCAGGCCGCCTGCGACCGCACCGATGGCGGTACCGGCGATCTGGTGCTGATCCTTGACCGGGGCGCGACGGGTCACGACCTCGTCATGGCACTCCTTCTGCGGGGCCGAGGCGGCCTCGCGGACGGGATCCACGCTAACCACGCGGGCGTACTTCGGGCCGGCCGGCTCAGGCGCCGGGGCCGCAGCCGGTGCGGCTTCGGGCGTGTGTCCATAGGCCACATCGGCGTTCGCATCGCGGTTGCAGGCAGAAAGGCTCAGCACCAGGGCCGCGCCCAAACCGGCGTTCAGGACGGAAATCTTCAACCTGCTCATAACCCTACTCTCCTGGAAAATAGCGGCGCCCTGCCGGGCCACGGTGGCCCCGGAAATTCGCAAGAACGCCTCGAAACACATTTGACAGTCGTTAAACTGAACGACGCCTTAGACTGGCGCCCACAAGCAAAACGGCAGCAAACCGCATGCACGAACTGGTAGATACCCACGCCCATCTCGACGACCACTCGTTCGACGCCGATCGCGGCGCCATGTTCGAGCGCGCCGCGCAGGCGGGCGTGCGGCGCTGGATCGTACCGGCCATCGATCGCGGAAACTGGGAAGCCATCGAGCATTTGTGTGCGGCGCGTGAAGGCGTTTACCCGGCATACGGGCTGCACCCGCTGTTTCTGGCCCACCACCGCGAGGACCACCTGGCGGAGCTTCCTGGGTGGCTGGCGGCAAAGCGTCCCGTGGCCGTGGGCGAAATTGGGTTGGATTTCTACGTGGAAGGCCTGGACCCCGAGCGCCAGCGTCACTTCTTCGTCCGCCAGTTGCACATCGCTAAAGAACACAACCTGCCCGTGATCGTGCATGCCCGCCGCGCCTTCGAGGAAACCATCCACACCCTGCGCCGCATCGGCGGCCTGCACGGCGTAGTGCACAGCTTTTCGGGCAGCGAAGAACAGGCACGGCAGCTGTTCGAGATGGGCTTCCATATCGGCATCGGCGGCCCCGTCACCTACGACCGCGCGAATCGCATCCACCGCGTGGTGAAGCAAATGCCGCTCGAATGGCTGCTGCTGGAAACGGATTCGCCGGACCAGCCGTGCGCGCACCACCGGGGCGAAAGGAACGAGCCGGCCTATATGGTGGATGTGCTTGAGACCATTGCAGCGTTGCGCGAAACGGATCCGGGGGAGATCGCGAGGGTGACCACCGCGAACGCCACCGGGTTGTTTCGGCTGCCGTAGCCAGGCCATCGCGCGCGAGCGCGCTCCTACGGGACTCCGCCCGGCCCCGGGGGCTTGCGCGCGATCCAGGACCCCGACGCCACCCGACCCTTGCCCCGGCAACCAACCCTTGCTAGCCTGATAGTTCACCAGCGAACTATTCGTCAGCAAAATGTCCAGCCTGAAACCATGCGTCGATGCCCTCTACGACGGCGTTGACCGCGTCGCCGAGATCATCCCGGGCCTGCCCAAGTGCGAGGTGCTGTTGATCCGCCTGCTTCTGCTCACGGGTGAAGCGCTGCAGCGCGATGTCGAAGCCAAGCTCAAGCCGTTCGACATGAACGACAGCGATTTCCGCACGCTGATGATGCTGTACTCCGCCGCCGACGGCAGTTCCACGCCAAGCGAGCTGTGTGCGCTGGCCGAGCAGAAGCCGACCAACATGACCCGCATCACGAACCTGCTGGCCAAGCGCGGCCTGATCACGCGGGCACATGCCACGCATGATCGCCGCCAGGTCGTTCTTAGCATCACGGACCAGGGCAAGCATTTCGTCCGCCAGATGCTGCCGCCGATGTTCCCCGAGCTCGTCTCGAAGTTCTCATGCTTCAGCGCCGACGAACGCAAGACGTTTGAGCACCTGCTGAAGAAGCTCGCCCTGCATCTCGATCCCACGGATGTGACCGCATGACCCGCTCCCCTCTCCGCCCCGCCTTGCTGGCGGCGGCCCTGGCCGCGTTGCTGGCCGGCTGCCACGTCCCCGCAAAGATCGACCACCCGGCGCTGCGCGATGACGTGCCGCTGGCCGGTGTCGAAGCCGGCACCCGCGCGGGCTGGCCCGCGGCGCAATGGTGGCGCGCGTACAACGACCCGCAACTGGATCAGCTGATGGCGATGGCGCTGCGCGGCTCGCCCGATCTCGCGCAGGCTAAGTCACGCGTGGATAGCGCGCAGCAGAACATCCGCGTCGCCGCGGCACAGGCTGGCCTGCGCGTGGATGGCAGTGCGCAGGTCACCCGCCAGCGCATGAGCGAACACGGCCTTATCCCCGCGCAGTTCCTCGGCTTCACCTGGTACAACCAGGCCGACCTGGGCGTGCAGGTGCGCTACGACTTCGATTGGTGGGGCAAGAAGCGCTATACGATCGAATCGGCGATCGACAGCGCCCGTGCTGCGGAAGCCGAACGTTCGGCGGCCTCGCTATCGATCCAGTCCACGGTGGCCGACACCTACTTCGGCTGGCTTACCGATGAAGCGCGCGTGGCACTGGCCGACCAGCTCATCGCCTCGCGCGAACGCGCACTGCGCATCGCCGAGCTGCGCGTGAAGCAAGGCGTGGACGTGCCTGATACGGTGCAGCAGGCGCGCGGTGATCTTTCCGGCGCCCGCCAGCAGAAGACCGCACTGGAAGGCTCGGCCGCCATTCGCCGTGCCGCGCTGGCCGCCCTGGTCGGCGTGTCACCGAACGAACTGCCCGCCCTATCGCCACGAGCCCTGCCTGATGTGGCGCCGGGCCTGCCCGATAACGTGGGCACCGACCTGATGGCACGCCGTCCCGATATCGCCGCCAGCCGCTGGCAGGTGGAATCGGCGCTGCGCCAGACCGATGCGGCACGCGCGCAGTTCTTCCCGGATGTGAGCCTCAGCGGCATGGCTGGCCTCTCCAGTATTGACCTGGACAAGGTGTTTAACGCCGACAGCCGGGTGTTCTCTCTGACCCCTGCCCTGCACCTGCCCATCTTCGAAGGCGGCGCTCTGGAAGCGAACCACGGCGTCAGCAAGGCCCAGCTCGATGCCGCGGTAACGCAGTACAACGCCACGGTGGCCTCCGCCGCACGCGATGTTTCCACGCAGGCCCTTGGTGCGCAGCAGCTTGCGGCACGGCGCACGCAACAAGGCGATGCCGTGAATGCCGCGACCACCCTGCTCGCCAGTGCCAAAGCGCGCGCCGCACGCGGTGTCCGTGACGACCGCGAATCACTTGCCACACAAGCCGCCCTGCTCCAGCAGCAGGACATGGCCACCGACCTGCACGGCCAGGCGCTTTCCACCGATGTGAGCCTGATCAAGGCGCTGGGTGGCGGCTACCGCGCCGAACTTCCGAATTCCCCTTCCACGCCCAGCACCGACGGAGCCCAGAGCCCATGAGCGCCACCCCTAACGACACGACGCTCGCGGCCGAAAGCGGCAACGCGCCCAAGGACAAGCGCAAGCGCGGCCGTGCGCTGCTGATCGCCCTCGTGGTCTTCCTGCTCGCCGCGGCGACCTGGCTGCTGCTGTGGCTGTTCGTCTTCTCGACCCGCGAAACGACCGATGACGCTTATGTGGGCGGCAACCAGGTGGGCATCTCCGCCCAGGTGCCTGGCATCGTCGTGGGCGTGTTCGCCGACGATACCCAGCGTGTAAACGCGGGCCAGGTGCTTGTGAAGCTGGACCCGACCGACGGCGACATCGCCCTGCGCAAGGCCAGCACCGCGCTGGCCCAGGCCGTGCGCCAGGTACGCCAGCAGACACAATCCGCTGCCAGTGCCGATGCCTCGCTCGGCGCACGCCGCCAGGATCTGAAGCGTGCGCAGGATGACCTGAAGCGGCGCATTCCGCTGCTCGCCGAGAAGGCCGTGGCCCCGGAAGAAGTGCAGCACGCACGCGACGCGGTCGAAAGCGCGCAGTCCGCTCTCGATTCCGCCCAGCGCCAGGCCGATGCCGCCCGTGCCCTGGTCGACGGTGCCGATGTGGAAACCAACCCGGCCGTGCAGCAGGCCCGTGCCAACTTCCGCCAGGCCTGGGTGGCCGCGCAACGCAACGCCATCGTCGCCCCGATCGATGGCTACGTCGCGCAGCGCAGCGTGCAGGTGGGCAACAGCGTGCAGCCCGGCCAGCAGCTGATGACGGTGGTGCCGCTGCACGACCTGTGGGTGGATGCCAACTTCAAGGAAAGCCAGCTGCGCCACGTGCGCATTGGCCAGCCGGCCAAGGTGGAATCGGATATCTACGGCGGTGGCGTGGAATACCACGGCCACGTCGTCGGCCTGGGTGCCGGCACCGGCAGCGCGTTCTCGCTGCTGCCTGCGCAGAACGCCACAGGCAACTGGATCAAGGTGGTGCAGCGCGTACCGGTGCGCATCGCCATCGATTCGAAGGACCTGGACCAGCATCCGCTGCGCATTGGCCTGTCGACCGCCGTCACCGTGAACATCACCGATGACAAGGGCGATGTGCTGGCCAAGGCGCCTTCGACCACGCCGGTGGCGCAGACCACCGTGTACGACGACGTGGCCGCCAAGGCCGATGCCGCCGCCGATGTGATCGTGCAGCAGAACCTCGGAGCGCGCGCGCCTTGAGCGATACCACCGCCACCCCGGATGCCGTGCCCGCGCCTGCCGCGGGCCCGAAACCCCTGCACGGCCTGCCACTGGTCCTGCTGACGATCGCTGTCGCGTTCTCCACCTTCATGGAGATCCTGGACATGACGATCGTGAACGTGGCGGTGCCGCATATCGCCGGTAGCCTCGGCGTCAGTTCGAACGAAGGCACCTGGGCGATCAGCTCGTACGCCCTGGCCAGCGCGGTGATGCAGCCGCTCACCGGCTGGATCGCCAAGCGCTTTGGCGAGGTCAAGACGTTCTGCTTCTCGGTGGCGCTGTTCGTGTTGTTCTCCATGCTCTGCGGCCTGGCCACGAGCATGCCCATGCTGGTGGTGTTCCGCCTGCTGCAGGGCGCGGGCTCGGGCCCGATGGTGGCGCTTTCGCTCTCGCTGCTGCTGGCCAGCTACCCGAAGGAGAAGCAAGGCATCGCGCTGGCGATGTGGGCCATGACCGTGGTCGTGGCGCCCATCTTTGGCCCGATCCTCGGCGGCTACCTCACCGACAATTTCTCCTGGCCGTGGATCTTCTACATCAACGTGCCCGTGGGTGCAGCGGCCGGTGTCGTTACGTGGAGCATCCTGCGCTCACGTGAAACGAAGATCGTGCGCGCACCGATCGATTCGGTGGGCCTGTTCCTGCTGGTGATCGGCGTGGGCTGCCTGCAGTTCATGCTGGATAACGGCAACGACCACGACTGGTTCGCCTCACCGCTCATCCTCACGCTCGGCCTCGTCGCGCTGGTGGCACTCACCTTCCTGATCATCTGGGAGCTCACCGCGAAGCACCCCGTGGTCGATCTGTCGCTGTTTGCCCGGCGCAACTTCGCCGTGGGCGTTACCGCGCTGTCGCTGGGCATGCTGGGCTTCTTCGGCATCACCGTGGTGTTCCCGCTGTGGTTGCAGACCACGCTGGGCTACACGGCCACGTGGGCCGGCCTTGCGACCGCGCCGGTGGGCATCCTCGCATTCCTTATGTCGCCGATCATCGGCAAGAACATCCAGCGGCTGGAGTTGCGCGCGGTGGTGACGTTCGCGTTCATCGTGTTCGCCTTCACCTCGTTCTGGTTCTCGACGTTCAACAGCGGCGCGTCATTCGCCACGCTGGTGCTACCGCGCTTTGTCATGGGTATCGGCATCGCCTGCTTCTTTATTCCGTTGAACCAGATCTTCCTTTCCGACCTGCGCCCGGACCAGATCGCCGGCGCATCGGGCCTGGCCAACTTCTGCCGCACGCTGGCCTCCAGCGTCTCCACGGCGATCACGGTCACGTTGTGGCAGCACCGCGGTGAGGCGCACCACGCATCGCTTACCGAGTACGTGAACCCGGCCTCGCCGGCAGCGATGGCCTATGTGCAGAAACTGCAGGGGGTTGGCTTGCACGGGCAGCCGCAGCTCACGGTGCTGGACCAGGTGGTGAACCGCGAGGCCCTGACCCTGGCCGTAAATGACGTTTTCTGGACCTGCGGGATCCTGTTCCTGGCCCTGATTCCGATTCTGTGGCTCGCCAAGCCCCCGTTCGGCAATGCCGGCGGCGCCGTGGGTCATTAAATCCAAGTTACGTAAATCGATCCAAATTCACGCACTGTGACTGAAAACGTTTACACGCCGTGAAACCAACTGGTGCGGCGCAATACCTCGTGGTAGCGTTCGCCGCATGGCACAAACCCTACGCATCATCAAAAAGTATCCGAACCGTCGTTTGTACGACACGGAAATTTCGAGCTACATCACGCTGGAAGAAGTTCGCCAGCTGGTCCTCGACGGAGAGCATTTCGAGGTCCGGGACGCCAAGTCGGGCGAGGACCTGACGCGCTCCGTGCTGCTGCAGATCATCGCGGAGCATGAGGAGCACGGCCAGCCGATGCTCTCCTCGCAGTTGCTGTCGCACATCATCCGTTTCTACGGGGATTCGCTGCAGGGCTTCATGGGGCCGTACCTGGAGCGCAGCCTGCAGGTGTTCCTCGACCAGCAGCAGCAGTTCCGCAACCAGCTCAACACCATGATGGGCCAGACCCCGTGGTCCATGCTCAACGAGATGACCGAGCGCAACCTCGACGTATGGAAGTCGATGCAGCGCGGGTTCCTCGATGCGGCCACCGCCAAGCCGGCGGCCGCCACCCACGTGCCGCCGCGCGGCGGCAAGAAAGCCAGCTGATACCCGGCGCCGCCTGAGGGCTTGCCCTCGGCGGCGTTGCGGCGCACGATGCGCTGCCCCGCAATATCGCCCAGGCAGGCTCCATGCCCCGTAACGACATCGCCGTTGTCGGCGCCGGCCTCGTCGGCGCCCTGGTCGCCACCCTGCTGACCCAGCGCGGTTTCCGCGTCACCGTTTATGAAAAGCGCCCCGATCCCCGCAAAGCCGGGTTCCTCGGCGGCCGTTCGATCAACCTTGCCCTGGCCGAACGCGGCCTGCATGCGCTGCGCGCCACCGGCCTGGCCGACCAGGTGCTGGCCCAGGCGGTGATGATGCGCGGGCGCATGGTGCACGACCCGGCCGGCCACAGTGGCCTGCAGCGCTATGGCGTGGACGATTCCGAAGTGATCTGGTCGGTATCGCGCGGCGGGCTCAATACCCTGATGCTGGATGCCGCGGAAGCCGCGGGTGCCACCATCCATTTCGACCAGGGCCTGGCCTATGCCGACCTGGAGAAAGGCACGCTAACCCTGCGCGCGGCCGATGGCAGCGAACGCACCGTCGAGGCCCCCGTGGTCATTGGCGCCGATGGCGCGGGTTCCGCGCTGCGCGCCGAGATGCACCGCCATGCACCGCTGGGCGAGCGTATCGAAGAGCTCGGCCATGGCTACAAGGAACTGGAGATCCCGCCGCGCAAGGATCCTTCGGCGCCCTTTGCCATCGAGCGCAACGCCCTGCATATCTGGCCGCGCGGCCACTACATGTGCATCGCACTGCCCAACCGCGAGGGCAGCTTCACGGTCACGCTGTTCCTGCCCAATGACGGCGAGCACCCCAGCTTCCGTACCATCGCTGGCGCAGGTGCCGCCGAAGCATTCTTCCGCGCCGAATTCCCCGATGCACTGGATCTGATGCCCGACTTCGCGAAGGATTGGTCGGACCACCCGGTGGGTTCGCTGGCCACCCTGTACCTCGACCGCTGGCACATCGGCGGGCGCGCGTTACTTATCGGCGACGCGGCCCATGCCATCGTGCCGTTCCACGGCCAGGGCATGAACTGCGGCTTCGAAGATGCCGCGGAACTCGCGCGCCTGTTCGAAGCGACCCCGGACGACCCGGCGGCCGTCTTCGCCGCGTTCGAGGCCACGCGCAAGCCCAACGCCGATGCCATTGCGCGCATGGCGCTGGAGAACTACGTGGAGATGCGCGACAAGGTCGCCGACCCGCACTTCCTGCGCATGCGCGAACTGGGTGGCCTGCTGGCGCAACGCTCGCCCACGCACTACCTGCCACGCTACCGCATGGTCACCTTCACCCACCTGCCCTACGCCTACGCGCTGGAGCGCGGGCAGGCCCAGGACACGCTGGTGGAACAGCTGCTGCGAGGGCACGACGAGGTGGCCAGCGTGGACCTCGATGCCGCCGTACGCACGCTCGAAGCCACCCTGCCACCCTTGCCCCTGTAGGAGCGCGCTCGCGCGCGATCGCATGGCGGCATCGCGACAGGTTGTCGCAACGGGGATCGCGCGCAAGCGTGCTCCTGCATAGACATCGCACGCTGGTGCCGCAACAATCCCTTGATGACCACCGCCCAGCCCCTGCTCGAAGCCCGCGCACTGTGCTTTCTACGCCAGGACGAGCCCGTGTTCGGGCCGGTTGATTTCGCGCTGCATGACGGCGAGATCGCGCTGGTGGAGGGTGATAACGGCAGCGGCAAGACCACACTGATGCGCGTGCTTACCGGCATGTTGCGTGCTGGTGAGGGCGAGGTACTGCTCGATGGTGCGCCGTTCTCGCTGGATACCATGGCCGGCGCCGTGGTGTTCCTCGGCCACCACCTGGGCCTGAAGTTCGACCTTTCCGCGCGCGAGAACCTGCGGGTATCCGCTGGCCTGTATGGCGTGCGTAGCGGTGCGCAGATCGATGCCGTGCTGGCCGATGTAGGGCTTGCGGGGTTCGAGGACGAACCGGTGCGCCGCCTCTCCGCAGGGCAGAAGAAGCGCGCCGCACTGGCGCGCCTGTTGTTGCTGCCGGCCCGCGTATGGCTGCTGGACGAGCCCTACGCCAACCTCGATCGCGAAGGCATCGCACTGGTGAACCGCCTGCTGCGCGAACACGCCGCACGTGGAGGTGCCGCACTGGTGACCAGCCACGGCGCGGTCACCTTCGCGGGCGACGAGCCCCGCCGTATCCGGTTGCACGCGTGACGCCCGGCAGCACGACCGCCGCCTGCGCCGCGCTGCTGGGCCGCGACCTCACCCTGGCCTGGCGCCGCCGCGGCGATATCGCCCTGCCCGTGCTCTATGCCGTCATCGTGGTGACATTGTTTCCGTTCGCCCTGGGGCCGGAGCCCGCGTTGCTGGCCCGCATTGCGGGCGGCGTGGTGTTCGTGACCGTGCTGCTGGCCATGCTGCTCTCGCTGGATGGCCTGTTCCGGCCCGATATCGACGATGGCTCCATGGAGCAGCTGATGCTCGCCCCGCAACCGCTGGCGCTGCTGGTGGGCATGAAGATCCTGGCGCACTGGCTCACCGCGGCCCTGCCGCTCATCGTGGTGGCGCCCGTGCTGGCCGGCATGCTGCACCTGCCTTCGGCTGCCACCGGGGTGCTGGTACTGGCCCTGGCGATCGCCACGCCCTTGCTCAGCCTGCTTGGTGCGGTACTGGTGGCACTGACGGCCGGGGCAAAACGCTCTGGTATGCTTCTGGCGCTCATGTTGCTGCCGTTGTGCGTACCCGTGGTGATCTTTGCCGCCGGGGCCGTGGCCGCCGCTCAGGATGGCTTGCCCTGGATCGCGCCCATTGCGTGGCTGGGCGCTGGCCTGGCGCTTGCCGTGGTGCTCGCGCCCCTGGCGTGCGCCGCCGCGCTGCGCATTGCGATGGAATCATGAGCGCACGCAACCGCGGGGCGTCCATGGGGGACTCACCGCGATGCACGAACCGTTGATGAGGACGAATGGCTAACTGGGTTCCCCTCTGGCTGCACCGCCTGGGATCACCGCCGACTTTCTACCGCTTTGCGGGGGCCGTGTACCCGTGGGCGCTGGGTCTTGCCATCGTGCTCGGCGGTATCGCGCTGTACGGCGGCCTGGTGCTCGCGCCGGCGGATTACCAACAGGGCGATGCGTATCGCATTATCTTCATCCACGTGCCCAGCGCGTGGATGAGCCTGTTCATCTACGCGATCATGACCGTCGCCGCCTTCGTTGGCCTGGTCTGGCGGATCAAGCTGGCGGAAACCGTGGCCATGGAATCCGCGCCCATAGGCGCGGCCTTTACCGCGATCACGCTGGCCACTGGTTCGCTGTGGGGCAAGCCCATGTGGGGCACGTGGTGGACCTGGGATGCGCGGCTCACCTCCGAACTGGTGCTGCTGTTTATCTACCTGGGCATCATCGGCCTTTATCACTCCTTTGAAGACCGTCGGCAGGGCGCGCGCGCTGCGGCGTTCCTCGTGCTGGTTGGCGCGGTGAACGTGCCGATCGTGCATTTCTCGGTGAACTGGTGGAACACGCTGCACCAGGGCTCCACCATCCGCCTGCTTGGCCCTTCGCATATCGCGGCGAGCATGGTGTGGCCGTTGCTCACCATGATGGCCGCCACCAAGCTCTATTACATCGCCAGCCTGTTCTCGCGCGTGCGCGCCGACCTGATCGCCTCTGAAGGTGGCAAGGCCTGGGTACGCGAACTGGCGCTCGGCCATGCGCAGGATGGCAAGGCATGAGCGCTTTTTTCGCGATGGGCGGCTATGGCGCCTACATCTGGACTGCGTTCGCGGTCTTCTTCATCGTCCTTTTGATCGACACGCTGGCGCCGCTCGCCAGGCGCCGCCGCAACCTGCGCGATATCCGCGCACGCATCGCGCGCCAGGAGAACCGCCGCCGGCCGGGAACCCCAGCCAGTAATGAATCCAACGCGTAAACGCCGCCTCGCCGTCGTCATTTCCGTGATTGTCGCTGCCGCCATCGCAGTGGGCCTCACCGTGTTCGCGCTGCAGCGGAACATGAGCTACCTGTTCACCCCCAGCCAGGTGCAGGAAGGCCAGGCCACGCAGTACCCCACGTTTCGCCTGGGCGGCATGGTCAAGTCCGGCTCCATCCAGCGGGCGAAGGACAGCCTGAAGGTGAGTTTCATCGTCGTGGACGATGCCGGCGCCATGCCGGTGGAATACACCGGCATCCTGCCCGACCTGTTCCGCGATAACCAATCGGTGATCGCCACCGGGCGCATGGCCGATGGCCGCTTCATCGCCAGCGAAGTGCTGGCCAAGCACGATGAAAATTACATGCCAAAGGAACTGAAGGACGCCATGGCGAAGGCGCACCAGAAGCGCAACATCGACGATACCGCCATGAAGGACACGCCCAAGTGATCCCCGAGCTCGGCCAGTTCGCCCTTATCCTCGCGCTGTTGCTCGCACTGGCGCAGGGCGTGCTGCCGATCATCGGCGCATGGCGCAACAACGGCGCGCTCATGGCCCTCGCCAGGCCTGCCGCCGCCGGCCAGGCGGTATTCGTGTTCGCGGCGATGGGCATCCTCATCCATGCGTTCCTCGCATACGACTTCTCGGTGGCCTACGTCGCCGATAACTCGAACCTCGCGCTGCCCTGGTATTACCGCATTACCGCGGTATGGGGCGCGCACGAAGGCTCCATGCTGCTGTGGGTGTTCATCCTCAACGTATGGACCGTGGCGCTGGCCGCGTTCAGCCGGCACCTGCCGCAGCCCTTCGTGGCGCGCGTGCTCGGCGTGATGGGCCTGATCGGCGTGGGCTTCCTCGCCTTCATCCTGTTTACCTCCAACCCGTTCCTGCGCGAACTGCCGATGCCCGCCGATGGCGGCGACCTCAACCCGGTATTGCAGGACCCGGGCATGACCTTCCACCCGCCGGTGCTCTACATGGGCTACGTCGGGTTCTCGGTGGCGTTTGCCTTCTCCATCGCCGCGTTGCTTGGCGGTGAGCTGGAACAGGCCTGGGTGCGCTGGGCGCGCCCGTGGACGAACGTCTCGTGGGCGTTCCTGACCATGGGCATCGTCGCGGGTAGCTGGTGGGCGTACGCGGAACTGGGTTGGGGCGGCTGGTGGTTCTGGGACCCGGTAGAGAATGCCTCGTTCATGCCGTGGCTGGTGGGCGTCGCGCTTATCCATGCGCAGGCCGTCACGGAAAAGCGCGGCTCGTTGCCCGCGTGGACCGTGCTGCTGTCGCTGTTCGCCTTCTCGCTGTCGCTCCTCGGTACGTTCCTCGTCCGTTCCGGCGTACTGACTTCCGTGCACGCGTTCGCCTCTGATCCACGCCGCGGCCTGTATATCCTGGGCTTCCTCGTCGTGGTCATCGGCGGCTCGCTGCTGCTCTACGCGATCCGCGCGCCAAAAGTGGCCACGGGCAAGCCGTTCGCCGCACTTTCGCGCGAGACCGGCATCATGGTGGCCAACCTGCTGTTCACCACGGCGGCCGCCATGGTGCTGCTGGGCACGCTGTTCCCGCTGATCGGCGATGCGCTGAACCTCGGTCGCGTTTCCGTGGGACCGCCCTACTTCGGCTTCCTGTTCGTACTACTGATGGCGCCGGCGGTGCTCTTGCTGCCGTTCGGCCCATACCTGCGCTGGGGCCGCGCCGAAGGGCGCCAGCTCACCTCGATGGCACTGCGCGCTGGCATCGCAGCGGTGATCTGCACGGGCGCGGCGGTGTTCTTTGTCGATGGGCGCTTGCGCGCCATTGCGGGCGTCGCGGGCGCGGTGTGGGTGGCAGCGGGTACGCTGGCCTACGTGGTGAAGCGCTGGCGCGAGATGCCGTTCGGCCGCCGCTTCCCGGCCGAGATGGCCGGCATGCTCGTCGCGCATTTCGGCGTCGCCATCTTCCTTATCGGCGTACTGCTTTCCGAATCGCTCAGCACCGAGCGCGACGTGCGTATGGCGCCGGGCCAGGTGGAGGCGGTGGGCTCGTACCAGTTCCGTTTCGACGGCGTGCGCGAGACCACCGGCCCGAACTGGCGCGCCGATGAAGGCGTGGTGACCATCCTGCGCGGTGGTGACGTGATGGCCACGATGCATCCGCAGAAGCGCACGTACTCGCGCGGCCAGGTGCAAACCGAATCCGCGATCGACCCGGGCTTGTTCCGCGATATCTATGTCGCCCTGGGCGAGCCCATGGATGGCGGCAACGTGGAAGGTGCCTGGGCGCTGCGCCTGTATCACAAGCCTTTCGTTCGCTGGATCTGGCTGGGCGGCCTGTTCATGATGCTGGGCGGGTTTCTTGCCGCCGGTGAGCGCCGCTTCCGCGCGAAGAAAGCCGCGGCCAACGCCGCCGCGCCCGCGAAGGAGCAGCTTGCATGAGCCGCTTCCTGCCATTGATCGCCTTCGGCCTGCTCGTGGCGCTATTCGGCTTCGGCATCTGGTGGAACACCGCGCACGACCAGCATGAAATCGTCTCGCCGCTGATCAACAAGCCGGCGCCGGCGTTCGCGCTGCCGGTGCTTGGTGATGACACGCGCAAGGTCGACAAGCAGTCGCTGCTTGGCAAGCCCTACTTCCTCAATGTCTTCGGCAGCTGGTGCATCGAATGCGTGCACGAGCACCCGGTGCTTTCGGTGGACGTGAAGCAGCTCGGCTTGCCGCTGGTGGGCTTCAACTACAAGGATGATCCCCACGACGCTACGGCGTGGCTTGCCGAACACGGCAATCCGTTCGATGTGGTGATCGTGGATCGTGACGGCCGCGCCGGCATCGACTTCGGCGTGTACGGCGCACCGGAAACCTTCCTGATCGATGGCAAGGGAGTTATCCGTTACAAGCACGTGGGCCCGATTACCCCCGACGTGGTGGCGAAGGAATTCCGCCCCGCGCTGGCCGCGCTGGCAAAGGAAGGCCCGTAATGCGCCGGCTTGGCCTTATCGCCCTGCTCTGCCTGCTGCCGCTGCTCGCGCTCGCCCAGGCGATCCAGCCGCTGCCATTCCGCGACCGCGCGGAAGAAGTGCGTTTCCAGAAGCTCAGCACCGAGCTGCGCTGCCCCATGTGCCAGAACGAAACGCTGGCCGATTCCAACGCACCCATCGCACACGACCTGCGCCGGCAGATCTTCGAGATGATGCAGGCGGGCAAGAGCGACGCCGAGATCAAGGCGTACCTCGTCGATCGCTACTCGGATTTCGTGCTGTACAAGCCACCCGTGGAACCGAAGACCTGGCTGCTGTGGTTCGGCCCGCTCGTCGTGCTGGCGATCGGCGGCGCGGTCGTTGCCGTGCAGGTGCGCCGCCGCGCGCGCCAGGCACCCGCGACCACGACCGCCGCCAACGATACCGAGGATGATTGGTGAGTAACTGGTTTTATGCCGTCGCTGCGGCGATGCTCGCCGTGGCGCTTGCCCAGCTGCTCGTCCCGATGGTGCGCCATGGACGCAAGCACGGCCGTTCGCGTGCCATGTTCACCGTGGCGGTCGTGGTGGCGGTCGTGGTCCCGTTGGCCAGCGTCGGGCTGTACCGCGTGGTAGGCACGCCGGCCACGCTCGATGGCGTGGAACCGCCGAAGGAAATGACCGTAGGCCAGGCCGTGGATGCACTGAAAGCGCGGCTGGCCGCCAACCCGGGCGACGTGGAAGGCTGGCTGCTGCTCGGCCAGACCTACACGATGGTGAAGCAACCCGCCGATGCCCGCGATGCTTACGAGGGCGCCCTGAAGGCCGACCCGAAGAACGTGCCGGCCATGGTCGGCTGGGCCGAGGCCGATTCGCTGGCCCGCGCCGACCACCGCTTTGAAGGGCGCAGCCTCAGCCTGCTCGAACAGGCCGTCGCCGCCCAGCCAGATAGCCAGAAGGCGCTGTGGCTGCTCGGCATCGCACAGTTCCAGCAGGAGCAGTACACCGATGCCGCGGCCACCTGGCGCAAGTTGCAGCCGCTGCTGGACCCGGATTCGAACGTGGCGCACGCTGTGGCCGAACAGATCACGCTCGCCGAAAAGCGCGCGGCCGGCACCACGCCATAAGACGAAACACCGCCGTCCGTGTCACCATTCGCTGCATTGAGCCAAGGAGCAGCGCATGGGCGACGCCCGCCGATACCATGACCTGACCTCGCCGTTCCGCATGAAGCGTGGCGGCGAGCTGCACGGCGCCCGCGTGGCGTATGAAACCTGGGGCACGCTGGATGCCGCGCGCAGCAATGCGATCCTCATCCTCACCGGCCTCTCGCCCAGCGCGCACGCCGCCGCGAATGCGGAAGATCCGACGCCGGGCTGGTGGGAAGAAATGATCGGCCCGGGCCGCGCGTTCGATACCGATCGTTACTTCGTCATCTGCGTGAACTCGCTGGGCAGTGACAAGGGTTCGACCAGCCCGGCCTCCGTGGATCCCGCCACAGGCGAGCCCTACCGCCTCACCTTCCCCGAGCTATCGCTCGAGGACGTGGCAAATGCCGCCTACGAGGCGGTCACGCACGCGCTGGGCATCACCCAGCTGGCTTGCCTGGTTGGCTGTTCCATGGGCGGCATGAGCGCGCTGGCGTACATGGTGCTGCACCCGGGCTCGGCACGTACGCACATCAGCGTCGACACCGCGCCGCAGGCGCAGCCTTTCGCGATCGCCATTCGCTCGCTGCAACGCGAAGCCATCCGGCTCGATCCGAACTGGCGCGAAGGCCACTACGAAGGCGGTGTGTGGCCCGATCACGGCATGAGCATCGCCCGCAAGCTCGGCGTCATCACCTACCGCTCGGCCATGGAGTGGAATGGCCGTTTCGCCCGCATCCGGCTCGACCCCGACCAGCGCGAAGGCAACGAGCCGTTCGGCTTCGAGTTCCAGGTGGAGTCCTACCTGGAAGGCCACGCACGCCGCTTCAACCGGCAGTTCGATCCCAACGCATACCTGTATCTCTCTCGCGCCAGCGACTGGTTCGATATCGCCGAGCACGGCGGTGGCGACGTGATGCGAGGCCTGTCGTTGATCCGTGTCGAACGCGCGCTCGTCATCGGCGTAAGCACCGATATCCTGTTCCCACTGGAGCAGCAGGAGACGATCGCCAAGGGGCTGGAAGCGGCCGGGGCGAACGTCGATTTCGTGGCGCTGGATTCGCCGCAGGGCCACGATGCCTTCCTGGTCGATATCGAGAACTACAGCCGGGCCATCGGCGGCTTCCTCCGCAGCCTGTAGCCCCCAGCCATCGCGCGCAAGCGCGCTCCTACAAGGGCAAACGCGGACCTGTAGGAGCGCGCTTGCGCGCGATCCGCGGCACCCGCCGCGGCCGGAATGCCGCACTGTACGGCCCTGCACGGCGCCCCGGCGGCCGCCCTGCTATGATCGTGGGCAGCGCTACGTCCCCACGTCCCAGTAAGAGGTTCCACCCATGCTCACGGTCGAATTCCCGGGCTGCGGCAAGCTCATCAAGGCGATTGACCACGCGGTCAGCCAGCCGAGCACGCCTGCCATTACGGATACCCTGCGCAAGGCCCTGTGCCAGCTCATCCGCTCGCAGGAAGTTGTGCTGCCGGCCTGCGTGTTCGAAGCCGCCACGGACCACTACGCCCGGCGCGAGCTCTACCGCAGCGAAGAGCATGGCTACAGCGTGGTCGCCATGACCTGGGGCCCCGGCCAGGGCACCAAGATCCACGACCACAGCGGCATGTGGTGCGTGGAAGGCGTGTGGAACGGCGCCCTTGAGATCGTCCAGTACGAGCTTATCGAGCACGATGCCTCGCGCTACCACTTCCGCCCGGTCGGCTCGATCGAGGCTGGCCCCGGCTCAGCCGGCAGCCTGATCCCGCCGCACGAGTACCACACCATTCGCAACCCGAGCGCCGATGCGGTGACCGTCAGCCTGCACATCTATTCCGGCCGCATGACCCAGTGCGCGGTGTTCGATGAACAGGGCGATGACTGGTACCTGCGCAACGAACGCCAGTTAGGTCTCGACCAGGTGCACTGATTCCCGCATAATCGCCCGCTCCATGCCGAAATGGCGGAACCGGTAGACGCGGCGGACTCAAAATCCGTTTGTAGAGATACAGTGTGGGTTCGAGTCCCACTTTCGGCACCAAATAGCAAAATCAGGACCGATCGACCCTTCCAGGCGATCACAGAAACCCGCCCCGTAAGGCGGGTTTTTTGTTACCCGTCTTCTCAGGGCATGCCAGGGGGACCCAGGACAGCCCCTGTTGCATGTGAGTAACTTTGTGGGTAAGGTGGAGTCGTACTCACCGAGAGCCCGCCGGTTACTCACATGCTCACCGACGCCAAGCTGCGAACCCTCAAGCCGAAGGCCGCCCTGTACCGGGTGACTGACGCTGCTGGGCTCGTTATAGAGGTGCCAGTGAGCGGGGGTCTCCGCTGGCGCTTCCGGTACCGGTTCGAAGGCAAGGCCAAGATGCTGAGCCTCGGGACCTACCCGTCTATCTCCCTCGCCCAAGCCCGCCTGCGGCGTGATGCGGCCCGTGCCAGCATCGCTAACGGCGTTGACCCGAGCGCGACCCGTCAGGAGGCCAAGCGGGCCCGTTCCCTGGCTCTGGCCCCTACCCCCACGTTCCGCTCAGTCGGCAGCCTTTGGCTGGCTCGGCAGGACGTGGCCGAGGTCACGGCAAGCAAGAACCGCTGGCTGCTGGAAAGCTTCCTCTACCCCGACCTAGGCGATCGTCCGATCAAGGAGATCACCGACCGGGAAATGCTGACCGCCCTCCGCAAGATTGAGGACGCGGGCAAGCTGGAAACGGCCAAACGAGCCAAGATCAAGGCGGGCCAGATATTTCGCTACGCCATGTTGGAGGGCCTGACGGACCGTGACCCCACCGGCTCGCTCCGTGGCGCTCTGAAAGCCCCCAAGGTGAAGCATCACGCCGCGATCGTTGACCCACTCAAGATCGGCGAGCTACTCCGTGCCATTGATGGCTTCACGGGCCAGTACGTGACCCTGTGCGCCCTTCGGCTCGCCCCGCTGGTGTTCGTGCGTCCGGGCGAACTGCGGACAGCGGAATGGGCTGAGTTCGACCTCGACGGCTCCTTGTGGCGCATCCCTGGGCCCAAGATGAAGATGAAGGCTCCACACCTCGTCCCGCTTTCCCAGCAGGCCGTGGCGATCCTTCGTGAGCTACAGGGCTTCACCGGCAATGGCCGCTATATCTTCCCCTCCCTCGCCAGTGGCTTACGCCCGATGAGCGAGAACACGGTCAACGCTGCCCTACGTCGCCTTGGATACTCGGGTGACGAAATGACCGGCCACGGCTTCCGCAGCCTGGCAGCTACTCGATTGAACGAAATGGGCTGGAACGCGGACGCCATTGAACGCCAGCTAGCCCATGCTGAATCGAACAAAGTTCGTGAGGCTTACACTCATGCCGCCCAGTACCTCGATGAGCGTACGCGGATGATGCAAGCCTGGGCGGACTACCTCGACGGCCTGCGGGCCGGTGGCAAGGTCGTTGCATTCAAGTCGCAGGCGGGGTCTGCGGCGTAAGAATTCTGGCGCGCTAGTCAGAAGCGGCGGAACGGGGTGTAGCAGCACCCCGCCCGCCTAACCACAACCGAGACACTAGGAGTCACGATCATGGCTAACAACATTGTAGCTGCACGCTTGCCCTCACCGGCGTCCCGTTTGGGGGCCCCTTCGGTCCCGCCCGTCGTCTTCGCGGAAACGACCCAGGAACAGGAATTACTAGACCTGTTCCGTCGTCTGTCACCCCGCGACAAGGTGGCAATCCTCGCAGCCGTGCGGCCCCTCGCCGACATGTCCGCTCTCTCCACCAGCGCAAAGAACTGAGGACGCGGCCATGGGCAACGAACAACTAGTCATTTCCGCAAATGAGACTTTGGTGCTGGCTGACGACTTGGGATTGCGTGACGAGGTAGATAAGAAGCTCCTCCAGGCATGGTCCCTTGTACAGAACACCTATGGCGAAGGCGACAGCTTCCGCAGGCTGTCAGACGACATCCAAGAAGCTTACATGTACACGATTAGCGACCTTCTTGACTCGGTTCGCTCGGCCTGGCGAGAGCTTGAGCGCCGCCGTATGGCTAATCGGTAACGACCCATCTCTTTCACGAACATCTAGCCCGCCCTAACCGGCGGGCTTTTTTTTGCGCACGCTCATACCGGCAACCCGGGAATCTGCTTCCTGACCATCCGCCACTCGTTCCAGGCGTCCTCCGCGACGATATCCCTGTAGCCACGGGCTTCCTCTCCAGCCAAAGCAAGCTCATAGGCCATCACGACGCAATTTGCGCTGTCTCTGAGCAAAAGCGTTTCGGGTTCAGTCAGGGGCCGACCGAGAGTCCTCTCCGCATGAGCCAGCACCGCGACGAGTGCCGGGATGAATACGAGCACCTTAGTCTTCGGATCAATATCTTCCATGGTGCATTCTTCGGTTGTTGATGGGTGTCGTTGTCAAGGTTTACTAAAACCCCCCGCGATCCTAACTTGGCCTCAAGCACCGCAGTGAGGCGACCTGAGCCCCGGATAGCCAGCCTGCGTGCCCATCACTCCTAGTCCTTAGGAACTAAAAACCCCCACCACTGCGAATGGTGAGGGCTAGGAGCTTTGCCAACCAAGGCCGTGCTCTCCGGGCAACGGCACCAGCATGGTAGGAAAGGATTTTCCGCCACGCAAGGTGTCCCGAAGAGTAGGCCGTCATCTGAGACGACCACATGACCCTGATGTCCGATGTGTCGGGCCCGCTTGTGCCCGAAATTCCTATCAAGTTTCTCCGTCTTCCCCAAGTTTGCGAACGGACGGGCCTCTCCCGTGCCCAGGTGTACCGTTTGCAAGCTGCGGGGAAATTCCCTTGCCGGGTAAAGCTGGCGCTCTCGACCAGCGCGTGGGTGGAATCTGAAATCCAGGCGTGGGCGACAGCTCGCATCGCTGATTCACGGGGGGACGCATGAGCACCGCTCCTCGTTGCCCTCGTTTCGACTCGTGTAACGCAAACATCTGCCCCCTCGACCCACGCTGGCCCCTCGCTCAGCATATCCAGGGCGAGCGCGTTTGCAGCTTGCTTACCGAGTTGGTCAAGGTTGGAGGCCAAACTCGCGTCGCGGGCATTGTGCAGCCGGACCAGTTCGCCACGCTCGTTCGCGAGTGGCCGAAGGTGGAAGCCCGTTGGACAGATATTAGGTCACGCCTCAAGGCTTCGGCTAAGACCGGCTCCCGTATTGATATCGCACGGGCGCGTTTTCACCACTCGCTACAAGGATCGCAACACCACCCCCTGCCCGATGTATTCCCCCAGTCGTCCGGCCCTTGTGCTGGGGTGCTTGGAGAGGCAGTTACGGCAGCCGGAGGTTCGCTATGAAGCCTAGGTACGACAAGCGAGCCAGGCATACCGGGAAAGGAGCATCGGCGGAGGGGCACCGCCTCATCGTGCCAGCAGCAGTGTTGAATTCGCCGAACTATCGGGGCCTTAGTCACAAAGCAAAAGCTCTCATTCTCGACATGGGCGCGCGATACAACGGGTTCAACAACGGGAACCTCGCCCTTCCCTGGTCGTGGATGAAGACTCAGGGTTGGAGATCCAAAGACACCTTGCAACGGGCGATCAGGGAATTGTTAGGCGCTGGGATGATCGAGCTTACACGTCAGGGCGGGATGCACGCCCCTAGCCTGTACGGTTACACATGGTTTCCAATACATGAGGCGAAAGTAACGCTGGACGTACCGTTTACCACGGTCGCATCAGCCAAATGGCGGACTCATGGCGAGCCGCTAAAAACAGAAGTCCCACCCCGACTATCGGGTCAATGTACCCCGACCATCGGGTCAATTGAGAAGAAAGTGGCGTGACTTGCCTCGTAATCGCCCCGACCATCGGGTCAATTTTGACCTTTTTACCGGTGTTTGTGCCCCGACTATCGGGCTCCTTTAATATTTACCAAGGGCTCTACGGTTTATGAGCATCCACTATCTCCCCATATACCACCCAACGACCCCAAACGACGCGTCAGTGACGCGTGCCGACGCGTCGAGACTGTCCGCATCGAAAGCGGACAAGATGCAGACAGAAAGTAACGCTGTTAGTAACGCTCTCACCGTTACCGAACGTTCGCCAGGCTGGAACAACCGCAAGCCGGACATCCAGCGGGTGCAGCTCGGTGCTTGCACGTTGCTAGCAGTTCCCTATCGCCGATGGGCATGGCGTCGCCATGAGCGAATGGTGGCTCAGCGACATCACATGGAAGCTTGACCCATGGCGGACGGCGGGCGGGCCAAAACACAGGAAAGGACGGGGCAGAGTACCGCCCCGCCCGCGTTGCTATTGAAGTAACTGAAGGACAGCCGGGCTCAGCGGAGCTTGCGCATTTCGCACTAAGGCCGTGGAGTCCGAAGAGTGGCTCTCATTGTCACCGCCGTATCTGGCCGAGAATGTGTACTGTTTCTGCCCTGCCGGGAGGACATACGGGAATCGCTGTATGGTCGAATCTGCGAATATCAGGGTGCATCCGCAGCCCGAATCGCTTTTTCGAGTTATTCCAGTAGACCAGGCAACAACCGCCTCATTCTTTGTGATCAGTTCACCGTTTACATATATGTTGATATTGCCGCCAAACGCATTGTTTCCAGGCTCGTATACGAGGTGCTTACCCGTAACTTGAACGACCAGCATTACTGGCTTGCCGGGAATCACCGGTCCTTCCACTGAAATGGCGGTCCACGTTGTCGACTCCGCAGATGCGGCTCCTGATGCCGCTAGAAGCGCAAGGGCCACCGCCAATCCGGTCCGTCTTGCGAAGTCTCCGTTCGGTTTGACCTTCACAAGAGCCCCCTCAGTTCGGGTTGACGGAGAAGGACCGGATGACGCACGAGTCTGCGTTGAAATCGTAGTCGAAGCCAACCTTTGATCCTGTCGCCTTGGCCGATAGGATCGCCGCCCAAAGCAACTTCTGTGTATCAGAGTCGGCGATCGGGTCAAGATTCAGATGCTGGTTGCTGCAAACAGAGCCCGTATAGAAGAGGACTGGGGTAATGCCGCCGTAGCTCTGAATTTGAACGGCACTTGCAAGTACTTCCGTGTGTGCAGTTGCCATTACAGAGGCGCTTGCACCAAGAGCAAGCATGCAGGAAACGGCGACGACGCCCTTGCGGATAGACTTCGAAAGCATGTGATTCCCCTTTGAGGTTTGCGCTCCGGAAATTCGGAGGGCGCGGGGATCATGCGGGGTGAGAATCGGCCGAGTATGTAGGCGGTGTCCTGTCTGGATGTAGGGGAAGCCCTACATAGCGCAACAGCCAGTTGCCTATGTGATAAAGGTCGCAATCAGGGCGTGATCAGCTTCGTAAGCCCAAGCACGACTTGCGCACGCCCCATGACAGAAGATCCACCCCAGGAAGGGTGCCACCCTCGCCATGTGTACCTGCACCTTGTACGTAGTACCCGCACGGCGGCGGATTAACCGGAGGCAAGGCCAGGCAGAAGGTCAGCGGCGTTACATGGAGGCTTGAGGCGACGCTGCCCCGTGGGACAGACGCGGTACAACTATGGGACAGGCCGTAACGCTATCAGTAACGCCTGACCGTCACTCAATCATTATGTTCGTCTTGCGACCTAAGTAATCTGAGTTGTTATACCTAGATCGAGCCCTGCGGAATTTCCGGCGAACCCAATATCGGAAATCTGTACCTTCTTCTCACTGAAAGGAAGTTTCTGCTCAAACCCCGAAAGATCGGCCAGCTTGATGGGGCCAGCAGAGTTCAGATGGCCATTCACGAACCCAGTGATTCCAATCGGGATCTTAATCTCATACCCGAAGATCTTGATTCTCAGGACGATGTCAAGGTCCTCGAAGGACGGATTCGCAAAGACAATTGCCGATTGAGAATGAAGAAGAATTCTTGCCTTTCCGGCCTCTAGCCTTAGCCATCCTGTTGTAACGGAGGCGCATCGCTTCCAGCCAAACACCTTAATGCAGACCGTCACCCTTACCCGAACAGAAAACGAAACGTCGCGAAGCTCAATCGGGTTCCCCAGTGCAAGAGTGGGCTTTGAAATGGACACCTCGACCCAGTCTATCGATGCACTTACAGAAACAGGCGAGGCAATAGTTCGTATCGCCTTTTCAAGAGCCTGGGACGAGGAGCCATAAACGTCAGCTTCGTCCGTCCCCTTGTCTTGTATCGCATCGGCGATCACTTTGAGCGCGGCCTTTTGCTCCGGAGTGCAAAAGTCGTCGTCAATAATTCCCTTTTTCAGGCGACGGGCGGCTTCCAATATCACCGTTTCGAAGGTCCTACCCACCTCTGGAACAAGGATCGACTGCGACTTTTCGGCGGACGAGATGTCACGCTCGTCCGCGTCAGATATCGCTGACTGCGGGAAGTGAAGCTTCAATGGAAAGTCAATGGAATCGACGATCTTCCGCCCCATGATAGTGGTCAGAAGTAATTCGATGTCAGCGGACATTTTTGCACCCTCAAGTGACGAAGCCTGAGTTCAAAGCTATCGCAGCATGAAGTTGCGTCGAAATAGAACGAGAGGCGTAAGTACGGATACGTTGTATCGCTGACGACTCACTCGGAAGAGTGAATTGAATGACGCCGCCTTTCAATCGATCATGGTGTAAGTACCTTGGCTAGCCGCAACATGGCATGGCCGTATCCCGGCAACGGCTCCATGCCAGAGTCACGGAGAAGTACGGCAATGTCCTCAGCCGCCTCGGCGACCAACTCTAGTCCGCCCTCCTGGGCTCTTGCCACGATGAGCCGTACGCGAAACCTAGCTTCGTCCAGATCATCGGCTAACGCAGCATCGTTCATGGCCTTTGCGTCCATGCTCAGTTCGGCCAACATCAAGAGTTGTTCGGTACGCGATTCCATAGGCTGAGCATACCGCCAGGGCGTCTAATCCGCTGAGACCGCTCAATCGTACATTGCGGCCATGACTGAGCTGACTTGGACATCATCTGACAACCCAGCCCACTTTGTTCACGCCACACTAGGCGGCAATGGTAGGCGATTTGCCAGCCTGGGCCGAACCGCCCAAGGTGTCATGCTGTGCCTATATCCCACAGGATGCACGGGCGAAGGCCGTAATCACCCGGTAGCGTCACCAGAGCAAGGAAAGCGATTCCTTGAGCGATGGGTGAAACACCACGAGGCCAAGGTTACACGCCCGTATTCTCCCAGCCGTCAGCCTGGGTGGCCTTTCCCACTGGACACCTAGGGTGTGGCTATCGCCATCTACCACCCGATGATCGAAATGAAATCGAAACGACCGACTTGTAGATCACTACGACCGGGATGCCTGATCACCCACACCGCACGTCATAATGCACAGGAATACCAGCGTGCTAACGGCGGCCAAGATGGTTGATCGGGTGCGAGGCGGTCTCACTTATCGTCCGACTCTCCGAGGACCCAGCGCTTGAGCCACTTGGGCATGGCTGCAACCTGACCTAGCGGAGGCCGCTCACCCGGCTTCAAACGAACTAGGCGCCACAGCAGGTATACCGAGGCGGCACCCATGCAGGCCATGAAAGCGACGGCAAGGCCCCAGTCGACGAGCCGGCTACGGAAGCCAACCGCAACTCCCAGTAAGAGCAGGCACAAGCTAACTTCAACGAATGCTAGCGGCGGGCCAATTTTCCAGCGGCGCTTTGGGTCCATTTGAACAGTCTACGCCGGCAGACGGATCAACGCAGTGCTATGTCCGCTCTCGGTGCCCAGGATGGCCCACCAAGTTACTGATTGTCGTGAGCCTCACGCGCGATTACCACCGTGGCGACGATGATCACGCGCCATGGCGTCCGTGATCTGCCACTTTGGCTACGTCTCGCAAGCGGGCTGGTGGACTCGCAGTTATTTGGCACTTTGCAGTTACGTGCGGATAAGACCGTATAGGACTGCTTGAAACTGAATGGGCATCAAAAGGACTTGTCCTCATTGTGAGGTTTTCAGAATCCGGGTGTATTGTGAATTGGTCGCAGAAGCGACCTCATCTTTCTTTGGTGATCGCAATGATTAGCCAGGCTGCACCTGCGCTCCGATTCGAGCGCCTTCCGGTCGTTTGTGACCGTATCGGTGTTACAAAATCTACGCTCTACAGGTGGATGGAATCCGGCCACTTCCCTACCCCAATCAGGATTGGCGAATATGCGGTTGCCTGGGATTCTCGGGTTGTTGATCGGTGGATGCTCAACCTCATTTCGAAGGCCGAAAAAGACGCGGCTGCCATGGCCTGGGCGGACTAAATCGCCTTGTTCGATCGCCATGCGGGTTTGGCTGGGCTGGCGCTTTCATCCACCCCTATAGCCGCAAGCGTAACCACCGGCCACCCGTTGTTATCGATGTAGTGCCGGATGCCGTTGTTTCGAAGGAAAGCCAGTTGCCGCGCGCGAGTATGGGCCCGGGTGAACTCCGCAATTTCCTCGCGAGATAGGCACAGCTTACTTAGCTCGACCACCGCTCACCCCGTGGTATGAATCGCCCGAGGGTACGACCGGACCTTGAAGAAAGTCTAGATTCACTTCCGAATGGCGGCCGGGAGTGTTCGCGCGCAGCACGATCAACTTAGGCCCTGCCGCCACAGGAGCCTCCCCGACGCCGTGCCGGGCAACGCACGGCTCCTTCAATCAGATTCGAGGTACGCACCATGGGTGGCCGCACTGGCATCCCCGCCTTCAACAAGATGCTGCTGAACGCCAAGAGCAACATTGGTGGCGATCCGGATACGGCCGCGTTCCTTACGGCCCGCAACCTTGTGGCCCAGGAGTACGCGAAGATTGCCTCGTCGGCGACGGGCGCTGCGGGTACGACAGACAGCTCGCGTGAGCATGCCCTTGAGGCCATCAATGCGGCTCAGACTCCCGACCAGCTCCGTGCCGTCTACAAGGCTCTCAAGCAGGACATCCAGAACCAGAAGCAGGCGAACGTGGACAAGCTCAATGACCTTACCGCCCGCAAGGTGCAGTTCGGCAACGTAAGCCCCTCGATGAGCCAGCCCACGGCTCAGCCTGCCGCCACGAACGGCGGCTGGTCTGCCCGGAGGGTCGATTAATGCCCGTCTTCCATGTAACCGGTCCGGATGGGCACACGTACGAGATCAACGCACCCGAGGGCGCAACAGAGCAGGACGCCATTGCATACGCCCAGGCGAACATTGCCAAACAGGCACCAGCTTCGACCCAAGCGCCAGCGCAGCCCGAGCGATCGCTCATGCAGCGTGCGGGTGATGCCATTGCCCAGGGCTACAAGGACGTAAACGACTTCGGCAATAACCTGGGCGATGCCTTTGCCCATCACGTAGCAAGCGTGCCGGTGGGCCTTGCCCAGTTGGGCATGCACGGTGCCAAGGCCGTTGGTGACTTCGTAGCACCGGCTGATAACACCCTTTCGGGCTTGGTAACTGGCAAGCAAAAGGGTAACTGGCTCGACCAGCAAACCGCCGCGTACGACAAGTGGGTTCAGGATCGCGAGCAGGCTTACCAGCAGTCGGTGCCGAACTCGGTAGGGAGCTACACGGGCGCAACGCTCGGCGAGGTTCTTCCTTGGGCTACCGGTATCGGTGAAGCCCGGGCCCTCGGCCTGTTGCCCCAGGTATCAAGCACCGCCGGAAAGCTGGGCTTGCTGTCCGCCGAAGGTGGCATCATGGCTGCGACGCAGCCCATCGCGGACGGTGGCGATAACTACGGGTCGGAGAAGGCCAAACAGGTCGCCGTAGGAGCTGCTACGGGCCCGGTTCTCTACGGTGTCGGCCAAGGTGCTGGCGCTGTAAGCCGTGGCGTAGGCAACCTCATTCAGCACGTCACCAACCCGCAAGCCGTGGCGGATGCCAACATCGCCCGGCTTTACGGGAGTGATCCTGCGACCGTGGCCAAACTGGCAAATGCACCTCAGTTGGTTCCGGGTGAAGTGCCTTCTGCCGCTCAGGTCTTGCAGACGCCCGACGCCGTACAGGCCGAACGCATGCTGCGCAACAACCCTGCTTCCTCGGCTGCTTTCGTAGCTCAGGACAACGCTAACAACTCGGCCCGAGTCGGATTGCTTAGCGATGACAACATGTCGTGGTATTCAGGCGCGTTCATGTCGGTCTCGGTCGGACCGGGCTGCACGGTATTGACCGTGATTCCGCGCGGGCCGAGATCGCGCGCGAAGCCGCGGGTCATAGCCTGCACGGCACCCTTCGACGCACTGTAGACGGCGCCGCCAGGAAATGCCGAGCGGTCAGCGACGATGCTCCCTACGTTAATGATGCTGGCGCCCTCGCCCATGTGTCGCTGTGCCGCGTGGACGCCCGCGTAAACCGCACGGACATTAATCGCGAACGTGCGATCAAACCCATCGATACCTAGGGTTTCCACGCTGCCCCGCTCGAGCACGCCCGCGTTATTAACCAGGATGTGGAGGCGGCCGGTGCCGCGCGCGGCTTCGTCGATCGCGGCACCAAGCGCGGCCGCATCGGCGCTATCGACCTTTACGGCTTTCGCACTGCCGCCGCCAGCGATGATCTCAGCGACGAGCGCATTCGCCGCCTCCGCCGAGCTTGCGTAGGTAAATGTCACCGCAGCCCCCTCACCCGCGAGCCGTCGAACCACGGCCGCACCAATGCCGCGGGAGCCGCCCGTCACGAACGCCACCTTTCCTGCCAAACCCTTCTGGCTCATTTCGCACCCCATTATGGATTGAACGATCAATTATTTGGTCGAAATAAAGGCGGGTGAAAACCCGCCTTTATCGTTACCGTCATAGAGGCTACAACATTCTGGATCGTTCTATCAACTATTGGTGCGGTGCCAGCGCGCGTACCGCGACCGAGATGATCTGCCTCAGCACCTCGTTCGGCGCACCGCCACGAGCGGCGATCTTCAGGCCGGAGAGCGTGGCCAGGAGGAATTGCGCGCCTGCGCGCGGATCCACACCGGCGGCGATATCCCCACGTTGCGCACCATCGCGCAGGCGGCTCTCAAATGCCAGCAAGGTGCGCTCCCCCACGGCCGTGGTAACCGCGTTCACATCGGCCGCCGTCGTTCCGAACTCCGCCACGGCGTGGATGCCCAGGCATGCCGTCCCATGCGGTGTGGCTGCCGTCTCGGCGAAAGCGAGCAAGGCGCGCTCGATGCCGTCGAGCACGTTGGCATGCGCGAACATCGCGACCAGCGTGGACCCCACGCTCGCCTCCGAGTAGGTGCGAAGCGCCTCAAGGTAGAGCGCGCGCTTGTCGCCAAAGGTGTCGTACAGGCTCTGCCTGCCGATCTTCATGGCATCAAGCAGCATAGGCGTCGATGTGCCCTCATACCCGTGCTGGGCAAATGTCTCGATGGCCCGCTGCAAAGCGGTACCCCTGTCGAACTCGCGTGGGCGTGCCATGGCGCCGATTCTGGAATGAAAGGTCAAGCATACGCCACTCCGCTGCTTACATGAAGAAATGCCCTACGGCTCACGGCGCCGAGCGCCGATGCCACGGCACCAGGTTTACGCGTAGCTTCCCTCGGTACCACTTTTTGGTACCATACCGTGAAACCACGCCACCTCCGCACACTCGAACTCATCTGCACGCGGCCAGCGTCGGGCAACGTCAAATGGGCCGATATCGAAGCCCTCTTCCGTTACCTGGGCGCGCAGATCAGAGAAGCGGAAGGGTCACGCGTCACCGTGATCCTCTTTGGCGAGGTAAGGGTCTTCCACCGGCCGCACCCCAGTCCGGATACCGACAAGGGCGCCGTGGCGGATATTCGCAAATGGCTCAATGGCAATGGAGTGATCGCATGAACAACATCATGGTCATCGATGGCTATCGGGCGGTCGTCAAGTACGACCCCGACATCGATATGTTTCGCGGCGAGTTTGTCGGCCTGAACGGCGGCGCCGATTTCTACGCGCCCGATGTGGAAGGCCTGCGTCGCGAAGGGATCGTCTCGCTGCGCGTCTTCATGGAGGCCTGCCGCGAAGCAGGTATTTCCCCCGAGCGCACCTTTTCAGGCAAGTTCCAGGCACGCGTCACCGCAGAGCTGCACCTGCGCTCGACCGAGGCGGCCGCGGCACGGGGCATCAGTCTCAACCAGTTTGTCCAGCATGCCATGGAGCGTGAGCTCCAGGCCGTTTAACCCCTACCGCGCAGAGGCCGCCGCCGGGTAGTCGGTGGTGGTCTCGAACTCGGCGTACGGGTTGGACGCCTCGCGGATATTGCCCAGCGGCACACGCTCCGCCACCCCCATCAGGCGGGCCCGGAGCGCGGCCACTTCCCGGATTTTTTCGGACGCCGCGTAGGAGTACTCGTTGGTCATTTCAAAGGCCGCGACCACGTTGCCGTCTTCACTGCGCATGATCCACGGGCGGCGCGCGGTAATCAGCCCCGCACGCTGCATGGCTTCGTAGATCTCCAGCAGGATGGAAATCACAAGGTCGGTGCGGCCGGGGAACGGACGGTAGCCCACGATGATCGAAGTCGCCACGGTGCTTCGCCTCTGCCGGGTTTGATGAACGTGACAAGCATCGTTACGGCGACCCACCGCCGTCAATAGGGGATGCCTGTCAATTCGGCACGAGTTCGCCGCGCGATCAGAGCTCGCGGGCCACGCGGAAACCCACGCGTGCGCTGCGCACATCCGCGGCGGCGCCCTGACGGTAGGCCGAACGCACCATGTCCGGTGCACTGCCCCACGAACCGCCGCGGATGACCCGGCGACCGCAGCCCGGGTTGACCCAGGCCTCCCCCGTGCGAGGGGCGCGGATGTAGTTATCGTGCCAGCAATCCGCCACCCACTCCGAGACGTTGCCACCCATGTCGTAAAGACCGAACGGGTTGGGCGAGAAACTCATGACGGGGGCCGGCCCCCAGTAGCCATCCTTGTAGGCGCTGAAGGCGTTGCTCCAGCGGCGGCCCGAACCCGAGCGATCGTTGCCGCCGGTCAGGTTCTCCACGTGCGATGAAGGGGTGCCATCGCCCCACCAATATCGCGTGGTGCTGCCGGCGCGCAGCGCGTACTCGAACTCGGCTTCACTGGGCAGGCGGTACTTCTTGCCGGTGCGCTGCGAAAGCCAGTCGGCGTATGCCTTGGCATCGTTCCAGGAAATGTTGATCACCGGGAGGCGATCCTGGCCGGGCTTGCCCGCGTAATCGTCCTGCCACGTGGCCGACGCGTCATCGCGCAGGCCGCCACTCTGCTCATCGTAGATGCTGCTGCCGCCCAGCGATTGTGACTGCGGCACGTAACCGGTTGCACGCACGAAATCGCGGAACTGCCCGATCGTGATGGCGCTACGCGATAGGGCGACGCCCTTGTCCATGTCGACCTCGTGCGCGGGCGATTCGTTGGCATCGTGGCCGGTCTCGCCATCGGGCGAGCCCATCATGAATTTGCCGGTGGGCACCACCACCATGGGCGGTGCCTGGCCGGTCGAATCAACGAAGCGATCGGCGAACACCTGGCCAGGCTTGTAGCTCGCGTAGAGCTTGGCGTTGGTCACGCGCTCGTTGAAGTCATCGATGCCCGCAAGGTCGGGACTGACCTGCTGCGCCTTCGCGGCCAGTTGCTGCGCCAGCTCCACGTTGCCACCATCGAGCGCCGAGCGTGCCTGGGCCAGCATGGCCGCGCCGCTCTGCCTGCGCATGCCTTCGATCCGGCCGCGGGTATCCTGCAGCGCCTGCGAGCCCGGCTCGATGGCCGCCGCCTCGGCAAGGGCATTATCCGCCGCAGCGAAATCGCTTTGCGCCACGGCAGCGAGCGCCTGATCGAGCACTACGTGCTGCACCTGGCTGATGCCCTGGATCGCCACGGCGTTCTGCGGATCGAGCTGAAGCACCTGGCGATAGGTATCGAGCGCGCTGTCACCGCGCGGCTGGTTCGCATGGCCCGCCTGCAATTGCGTCGCAGCCGTGGTCAGCAACGGGCGCACCTTATCAAGGACGGCCAGTTGCTGAACCAGCGGCTGGGCGTCCTTCGCACTATTGGGTAGCGCCTTCAGGGCGGCCAGGGAGTCGCGCGCGGCGTCGGCGTCGCCCAGCGCAATGTCTTGCTCGATCTCGGCGACGAGGCGCGCCCGGATTTCATCCATGCCCGAAAGCGCACGTTCGCTATCAGCCTTCTCCTTGAGCGCGCTGGCGTAGAGCGCCGCCGCACTATCCTTGCTGCCTACCAGGCGATCGGCGGCCAGCGCCTTGTCTGCGCGATCCAGCAGCGCGGTCAGCTCCGGCGAATCCGGCGTGGCCTGCGGCGGCAGTTGCACTTCATTGGTTTTTTCACGACGGCGCGCGGCGATGACTGCCGCTGGCGCCAGTACCAACGGCGGCCCGGCATCCACCTCCGAGGCCACGGCCGTCGGCGCAGCCTGCGGCCGCTGGTCGAAACCCATGGTGCCGGGCTGGCTGCGCAGCGGCGTGCGCGCCGACATCTGGCCAGGCTCCACATGCAAAAGCTGCGGAAAGAAGTGGTAGAACAACGCGAACCCGAGCACTGCCACGCCCATGGCGCCGCCAATGGCGCGCTGTCGGCGGACGGTCTCGGTGTTGGGCATGGTGGGCGGTTCCGCGTGGGCCTGCTATCGTGCGGTGCCACCTTAGGGAATCGTGCGCTGCAGGGCAACACGCGTGCGCGACCCCGTTTATCTACAAGGATGCCCCATGTCATCGAGCGAACTCGCTCCCGCCGCCCCATGGATCGAACGCCGCGACGAACTGGCCGCCTGGCTGGCGCCGGTCGGCGCAGGCGCGGTCGTCGGTCTCGATACCGAATTCATGCGCCGGAACACGTTCTACCCGCAGCTGGCCCTGTTGCAGCTTGCGCATGAGGGCCGCTATGCGCTGATCGATCCGCTCGCCTTCCCGCTGGGCGAAACGCTGCGGCCGGTCTTTGCCGAGCAACCCGTCGTCACGGTGATGCATAGCGCCGGCGAAGACCTGGAGGCCATGTCGCCGTTCCTGCCGGATGGCCCGCACACGCTGTTCGATACCCAGATTGCCGCCGCGTTTGTCGGCATGGGCCTGGGCATCAGCTACCGCGCGCTCGTCGCCGACCTGGTCGGCGCGGAGCTCGACAAGGGCGAGACGCGCAGCGACTGGCTGCAGCGCCCGCTGACCGAATCGCAAAAACTGTACGCCACGCTCGATGTGGTGCACCTGCACCCGGTGCACGCCATCCTGAGCGAACGGCTGGAAGAGCGTGGCCGCTCGGCATGGCATGCGGAAGACTGTGCGCGGATGAAGCGCCGCGCCAGCCAACGCGAAGGCGATCCGCAACCGCAGCGCGGCTTCAAGCCCGCAGCGGATTGGCCGCGCGAACGCCAGGCCCTGCTCCGCCGCATCCTGCGCTGGCGCGAGACCACAGCGCGCACGCTCGACAAGCCGCGCTCGTGGCTGCTCGAAGATGCCCATGCACTGGATCTGGCCGGGAGCATCCCCAGCGACATTGGCAAGCTCGAGGAACTCACCCGCGGCACGCGCGCCTTGCGCTCGGCACAACGCGAGGAGCTGTTCGATCTGGTACGCCGCCCCGTGGAGCCGGAAGAGATCGCAGCCACGGCGTCTGTCATCGGCCACCCGGCAGGCGAAGCCAAGCGGGCCATCAATGAGATGCGCAGCGCGATCGATACCCTGGCCAGCCACCTGGACATCCCGCCCGGCCTGCTCTGCTCCCGTCGCAGCATGGAGGAGTACGTGATGACCGGCGGCGAATGGCCTGAGGCCCTTGAGGGCTGGCGCAAGGCAGTGCTGTTCGACAGGCTGTCAGCCCTGCTTCCCGGCTGACCCGGCCAAACGGTTTTCGGGGGGACTTGGCGCCCTCTGGAACGCCTGATAGTATTTATCGCTCATGTGGGGCCATAGCTCAGCTGGGAGAGCGCGTCGTTCGCAATGACGAGGTCGGGAGTTCGATCCTCCCTGGCTCCACCAAAATTACAAAAGAGAAGCCCCGGAATTCGTTCCGGGGCTTTTTTAGTTCAGGCGGTCCGGTTAGCCCAGGTACGGGCGCTGGCCGCCGAACAGCACGCGGCTGGCAAACGTGCGCCACGCCGCCGGGGCACGGTCACCCAGCAAATAGGTGCCCGCGGCCAGGGCCTGTGCCCGCAGCATGACCGGCAACCCATCCAGCATGGGCTCTGCCGAAGCCCCCTTTCCGCCGCGAACAGCGGTGATGAACTGCTGCATCTTCGCGGCTGCGCCGGGTGCATCGAATTCTTCATCAACATGGGCGAGCACGTCGGCGACCGCGGCATGATGCGGATCGGCTCCGGAAGCCAGTGCGAACCATACGGTCTGCTCGTTCATGCCTTCGGTCAGCGACAGGTGACCGGCACGCGTACGCAGCGCACCAGAGGCGCCACGCGATGCCGCGGCGAGGCGTAACACGTGCCCTTCGATCGACGTACCCCTGGCCATTTCAACTGCCTGGTCCAGCTCACCGCGTTCCAGCAACGACAGCGATCGATAAGGCCCCTCGACATCCGGCGCCCCTTCCTCCACCAGCAACGCCGTTCGCAGCCACGGTGACATCACCATGAAGCGCATCTTCTGCGTGGCCGCGTGCGCCGGATCCAGCAAACGCTCGAGCCGAAACGCTTCGGGGGCCATGCCCCGTGCGATGGCAGGGCTCTTGCTGATAGCGAACTCGTAGCCCTTCAGCGCCTCGTCGTAGCGCCCATGTTCCGCCGCGCCCGATGCCGCCGCGTTAGCGAACCACGCCGAATCGGGGTACTTCCGGTACCCCTCCGCGAACGCCCGGTCGCGTTCAGCGCCGGCCGGCGCACAGCGGGCTACCAGGTAGGCAAGATCACCGTCACCCGGCCTTGCCATGGCCAGTTCACGATCGCGTGCGCAGACCTCATCGTGCGCGGTGCCCTTTGCCGCGTTCTGTTCTGCGCGCATGGCCACGATATCCACGGGGAAATATGCACGCCTTGCGGCCAGCGCTTCGGAATATCCCGGTAGCGAGGCGCCCATCGCGATCCAGTCAGGTAAGTAGCGCGATTCCGGCTGGTCGAACCTCACATGGGCCAGGATCATGGCAGCCCGTGCGGCCTTATCCGCCACCTCATCCACGTAGGCATCCGGCTCCTCGCCCTCGAGCGGCCCGATCACCGAGCGCGTGCCGCCGTCACTCTTCGTATCGATTTTTCCGGGAGGTGGCACGAACACGAAATCGGCGGACACCGGTTGCCAGCGCTGCGGCGCCATGACTCTGGGTGGCTGCGGACGGGCGTTCCCATACGCCGCAACCCATGATTTCAGCGGCTCGGCCCCGGCCACCGTGTAAACCAGTTGCGTTGCCGAGCTATCCACCGGCGCGTCGAAGGATTCGATCGGTTCGCCGTCCGCGGCTTGCGTCACGACCTTCAGATCATGCCCGGTGCGTACACGCAGCGACATGTGCGCGTGCGAGGGCAGTTCCACGCGCTGGCCATCGACCGTGGCGACGATCCGTCGGTCGAGACCGTTGTAGACCAGCAGGCTCGCCTGGTCCACCACATAGCCAAAGGCCACCACGGAGCCAACGACGGCAACGGCTACCACGGTGCGCGCGAGGCCCGGGAAGAAACCACTCGCGGAAAGGAAGCGCTCCCAAAAGCCTTGTTTGATCCGGCGGCGACCGCGCTCGGCGCCGGCCAGCAACGTGTCGTATTCGCGAGGGGCGCACGGAACGCCGGCGGGCGCCTCGGGCGGCGCGATGCCACGCGTGGCGTCGGCGATCACCGCCTCCGCGCGCAGCAGCTCATCGAGCGCTGCCGAGCGCAGGCTGCCAAGGGCATTGCTGGTGCGCCTTACCCACGACTCGAAAATGCGGATCCAATCGTTGATGTTCGTCCGATTCGGCGCGTTCAGCCCCAACTCGCCCAGTGCCTGGCTCCAGCTGGGCCAATCGAGCCCGGTAAGGATGGCGGGGCCCGGATTCACCTGGGCCGCGAGCGCATACGGCTGGGAAAGCGCGCGGTAGACATCAGCCGCTGCGGCGATGATGCGCCGGGCACCACGCTCATCGATGACGCCGCGCGCGGTCGATACCTGCCATGCGGCACCCAGCCCCGCGTTGGCATCCTTCAGGTTTGCCTCGGCGTGTTCAGCGTAGTGCAACACGGCCATGACGCCGACCATGTAGGCCTTCCAGTCCGGTGAAATCTTCGCGGCCGCAGCGACGTGCAGGCTGCGCACGCGCTTCAAGGCGGTTTCCAGGGATGCCTGGACACTGGCGCGCTCCTTGTCCACCTCGGCGATCGCGCCCGGCAACTGGTTGCGGCGCAGGATTTTACCGCGGTGACGAATCACGCCATCCGGCGCCTCATACACCTTGTCGCGCAGAGAACGCAGCAAGGCATCTTCCCGCTCCAGCGAACGCAGACGCTCAAGATCCTCGGCCAGGCTCGCGGGGTAAAGCTCATCGATGGCCAGCGGGCGGGTGATGGCAGCCTCTTCGAACAACTGCTCCACACGCGCAGCATGGCGCATGGGCGCATAACCCAGGTAAATCCCCCGGTAGTGAGCCTTGAGATGCTCACGACCGAAATACACGGCAAGGTGCGCCAACGTGGCGTCCATCGGAACGGTCGGATCCTCCGAAACGCCCGCGAGTTCGCCAGTCATCTGCTCACGCAGGGCCTGGGCGTTATCGAACACCAGCCATGCGCTGCGTTCGTCCGCAGGGGCAAACAGATAGTGGCGCTTGGCGTTGGTCTCCCGCTCGTGGTTCATCGGATGGGTGGACCACATGCGCGGCGGCTGGGCCAGTTCGCCCTTGAACACGCGGAAAGCGGCACCGCTGCCCAGGGGAATCACCGGCCGCTCGCCATAGGCGGGGTCGTTATAGATCTGGCCAAGGCGCTGGGCGAGCGCAATCTGTACGTCGAAAAGATCGCGCGGCGGCCGCTTTGCCGCCATTTCGTTGCGCAGGAACGCCAGGCTGCGCTCCCAGGCGTCTTCCGCGGCCTCCAGGCGGTGCAGGGCCAGGATCAGTGCATCGCTGCCGGTCAGCGAGACCGCGACCAGGTCGGCCTGCATCTCCATCTCGCGGGAAAGCATGCGCTGTGCAACGACCACGAGCCGGAACACCACATCGACGATAGCCCGCACCGCCCACACCACGGTGCCGAGCAGCCACCCGATCCACGCGATGCGGATATCCAGGCGCGAAAGCCGGCGCAGGAACGCATCCAGCGCGTCACGCTTTACCACGATATGGCTGGCGATCTGCTGCGCGGTGTAAACCCAACGGCCCACCGCCATGGAACGCTGGGCGAAATGGCCGAACTCGTGCGCCAGCACAGCCTTTAGCTCACCGAGGTTCAGCATGTTGACCAGGGCCAGGCCGATCTCGAGATTCTTGCGCGAAGGGAACAACAGGTTGAAGAACGAAAGGTCGTAAAAGACGCCAGCGTTCACCCGCGCGGAGACATAAACCCTGTGAGGACGCGGCGCGCCGGCCTCGTCCGCCAGGCGGTCGAGGAACGCGAACAGGCGGGGCTGGCCAGCCCGCGTGAGCTCGATGCCCGGCTTATCGGCGCGCGCCTTGCGGAAAAACAGGCCCTTTACGAGGAAGAACGCCAGGAACAGGCTGCCGATACCGGTCAGGAACGGCACGAAACCGCCGCTCGCGATCTTCATGAGCTGGCTCACACCGATCCAGGCGAACCAGGCGGTCAGCGCCAGGTACAGCACGATAAAGAGCATAAGGCTCGCAACCGCGATCCAGGCGTGCCGCTTATAGGCCGCGCCCGGGCGCGTGAAAGCCGCGGGCACCTGGGCGGGCCCAACCGGATAAATCGTTTCCATCCCTAAAACCCCTGAATCCGTGTGCGGTACACCCATTGCGGGTAACCGCGTTTATTCCCCTAGGCCATCTTGCCCCGTGCCGATGGCACCGGTAGTGTGCTTCGCAAGGATTTGAGGCGTCAAATGAGGCCCGGCCGGGCCCTTCACGGGAGCCAGCGATGTCGTGGGATATTCCGTTCGCCATTAAGGTGTTCACGGCGATGTTCGCCATCATGAACCCCATCGCGAACGTACCGCTGTTCCTGTCGCTCACCGATGGCATCACCGACAGGGACCGGATCAAGGTGGCCTGGGCCGTGCTTATCGCGGTCACGATCGGCTGCGTGGTATCCGCGGCGGCAGGCGCGGCGATTCTCGCGGTATTCGGTGTCACGGTGAACGACTTTCGCATCGCTGGCGGCATCATGGTGCTGCTCATCGCCCTGTCGATGCTGCACGGCACGGAGAGCAGCCAGCACAATCCCACGCTCTCCGAGGCGGAAGCACTGGCCGCGGCGGAAGATGTCGCGATCTACCCGCTCGCCATTCCGCTGCTGCTCGGCCCCGGCGCTATCGCTACCCTGATCGTGCTTGGACAGACCGCGCGCAACGCGCACACGGAAATGTCCATGGCCCTCGGCCTGGGGGCCTTCCTCGTCATTCTTGCCATCTCGTTGCTTGGCGCCCCCTACATCGCGCGCTATCTCTCCGCCAAGGCCGTGGGCATCGCCCGGCGCCTGATGGGCATGATCCTGGCCGCGATCGCTGTGCAGATGATGGTCTCGGGCATCCGTAACGCCTTCCCCAGCCTGGGCTGATCCTGAACAGAATCGGCAGAGCGTCCACGAAAAATCGACATAAATGCCCTGAAAGTGCCGGATATGCGTAACCCGACCACCGCGTGCGGCGGCCGGGTTACATGGATCCACACCGCATAAAGGGCACACCATGACGAACGGCAGGCTCGGCATGGAGATAACCGGATGACCTCGGATGCATCGTTGATGCATTCGCTGCTCCAGTACGCGTTCTACTACCCCTGGATCATGTCGCTGCTCTGGATGAGCGGCGGGCTTATCTATTACCTGCGGGTGGAGCGACGCATGGGCGACCGTGAGTCGCCCCCACGCCTGGAGGCGTACCCGTTCGTGAGCCTCGTGGTCCCGTGCTTCAACGAGGGCCCGAACGTGCGCGAGACCATCGCGCACCTCGCGGCGCAGCGCTGGCCCGATTTCGAGATCATCGCAGTCAACGACGGATCCGATGACGACACCGGCGAGATCCTGGACGCCATGATGCCGGTGTACCCACGGCTTCGCGTCATGCACATGGCCTCCAACCACGGCAAGGCGATGGCCCTGCGTGCTGCCGCCCTGGCAGCGCACGGTGAGTACCTCGTCTGCGTGGATGGTGACGCGCTGCTGGATGACTACGCCACGCACTGGATGGTGGCCAGGCTCTCGCGCAATGTGCGCGTCGGCGCGGTGACCGGCAACCCGCGTATCCGCAACCGCTCCACCCTGCTGGGCAAGCTCCAGGTGGGCGAGTTCTCGTCGATCATCGGCCTGATCAAGCGCGCGCAGAGTGTGTACGGCCGCATCTTCACCGTATCCGGCGTCATCGCGGCCTTCCGCAAGAGCGCCCTGCACGACGTGGGCTACTGGAACACCGACATGGTCACGGAAGATATCGACGTGAGCTGGCGGCTGCAGATGCGCCATTGGGAAGTACAGTACGAACCCAACGCACTGTGCTGGATCCTGATGCCCGAAACGCTGCGCGGCTTATGGAAGCAGCGCCTGCGCTGGGCCCAGGGCGGCTCGGAAGTCTTGTTGCGCTACCTGCCGGCCTTGCTGCGCTGGCGGCAGCGCCGTATGTGGCCACTGGCCCTGGAATACCTGCTCAGCGTGGCCTGGTCGTACATCATGGGCACCATCATCGTGCTCTGGGCACTAGGCAAGGTCACGGACATTCCGGCGCCGTTCCATGTCGCTTCGCTGATCCCGCAATGGCACGGCATCGTGCTGGGCGTGACCTGCCTTACCCAGTTCATGCTCAGCCTGCTGGTCGATCGCCGTTACGAGGCGAAAATTGGCCGCCATTACTACTGGATGATCTGGTACCCGCTGGCGTACTGGCTGCTAAACACCGCCACCTCCATCGTTGCCCTGCCCCGCGCCTTCCTGCGCCGCCACGGCAGCCGCGCCACATGGGTAAGCCCGGACCGGGGAGTGCAATGAAAGCCGATGCTGTTCTTATCGACCGGCCGGAGAAGCAGTCGCTGCCGCGACGCCTCCTGTACGCCGCCCTTACCGTGCTGGCGTGGTTGCTCTGGGGGTTTTTGTGGCTGCCCGCGCTGCACGCCCTGGCGGAAAGCCTGGGCCTGCCACCGGCCTGGGAGCGCTGGATACCCGACGTGGTGCTGGGCAGTGCCCGCGAACTGGCCGACATCGTGTGGCTGGCGCCCGCCAGCCTCCTCGTCTTCCTGGCATGGTCCCTGTACGACGGCCGACAGCGCAGGAAAACCCGGCAGCGCCGGCGCAAGGTGCGGCCGGTACCCATTCCTGCCGCGGCTGAGTCGCTGGGTACCACCGTGGAAGAGGCGCTTATGGTCCAGGAAAGCCGCCGGGCCGTGATCGAGGTCGATGACAAGGACCAGATATCGGTGCCCGAGGCTGACGCGCCCGATTTCAGCCACATCATGGATTTCCCCGAGATGCAGCAGGGCAATGGCTGAGGATCTTCACACCCCTTGGCACCCCCTTTGCATCCATACTCCCGTCTTCCGTTAACGCGTCAAGCGGACGGCACTCTCACAAAAAATGAAACGCTGCCGGAAATGGACATCACCGCGGCGAAAATAAGGTCACAAGGCAGTATGCGAATCCTAAACACGACACCTCCGCGCAAAGCGCGCGTGCCACGGGGAAGGCTGTGCCTGGCGCTCGCGCTCGCGATCCAGGGCCACGCGGCCCTTGCAGCCACGCCAGCGGCCAGCCGCGATGCCCTGATGGCCCAGGTGCGCGACGAGCGCGCGCAGGGTCACCGGGTGGACGCGCTGCGGCACGTCCAGGCCATCCTAGACCAGTGGCCCGATGACCGCGAAGCCCGCGAGATGAACGTCGCCTTGTTGACGGAGCTGGGTGCCACCACCCGCGCCAGAGAACTGGCGCCCGGCCTGCAGCCGCCGCCCAAGGCGCTGGACCTGGCCAGGCTCGATGCCGACCACGCCGCCCACGAGATCCGCTGGGCCGACGGTGAGCCCGCCAACCCGAACACACCCTACGCCGAAGCCGACAAGGCCGTGGCCGATGCGCGCAAGCTGGCCGACGATGCTTCGCTCCCGGCCGACCTGCGCCGCCGCGAGACCTTTGACCTGCTGGTGGCGCTCGACCAGGCCGGGCGACCGGATGAGGCTATCCAGCGTTACGATGCCCTGAAGAAGGAAGGGGTGGACCTGCCCGCGTACGCCGAGCGTGCCGTGGCCGATGCGCTGCTGGTACGCCGGCGCCCTTTTGAGTCCGCCACGCTGTATGAAGACAGCATCCGCAAGGATCCTGGCCCCTATGCCAGCACCGATAGCGAGCCGCGTATCGGCCTGATGTATGCGTACTCCGAATCGGGCCAGACCGACAAGGCCTTCGCGACGATCGATGAGCTGGCGGCGAAGGAACAGCCGTGGGTACGCATTCGTGGTATCCGCCTGCCGATCCAGAACCCCCGTAAGGTCGATGCTGACCTGAATGCGGCCGTGCTGCGCAACTCCGTGGGCATGCCGCGTTCGGCCTACGATCAGTTGTACGCCATGAGCCGGGAAGCGCCGGCCAACGCGCAGATCCGCCGCGAGCTCGGTAACACGGAGCTCGCCCGTGGCTGGCCGCGCCGTGCGCTCGATGATTTCCACATCGCAAGCACGCTGGATCGCCGCGATGTGGATGCCCTTGTGGGCGAGGCCGAGGCCTACCGCGCCCTCAACGATTACGCGCAGGTGGACGATATTCTCGCCGAGGCCGAAACCCGCGCCGACCGCAACGGCCGGGTCGACCGGGCGGAACGGGCCTGGCAGCGCGAGAAGGGCTGGCAATTCGATATCAGTACGGAACAGGGCAAGGGCTCCAGCCCCGATTACGGCGACCGCGATGGCACCACGCAGGCGTCCATTGCCAGCCCGCTGATCGACGACCATTGGCGGGTCATGGCCCTTGGCCGCTATTCCACCGCGGACCTGCCCGAAGGCGATGTGCGGCGCACGCGCTTCGGCGTAGGCATCCGTGGGTACGCACAAGGTTTCATGGCCTACGTGCAAGCCCTGCCCTCCGCCGATCGCTACGTGGGCAAGACGGCGCTGGAAACGGGCTTTGACTGGTCATTGACGGATCACTGGGCCATCGCCGCCGATTACAGCACCGCGGGCGAAGACACCCCGCTGCGCGCGCAGTACTACGGGATCTCGGCGAAGACACTGGATACGGCGGTAACCTGGCGGGCGAGCGAGCTCACCCAGGCGCGCCTGGGCGTATCGCGAGATAAGTTCAGCGACGGCAATACCCGCACAGGCTGGCTGGCGTCGATCATCCAACGCGTCCACACCGAGCCGAACCTCACGATCGATGGCGGTATCGAAGTTGGCGGCTCCATGAACACCGATACGGACCGGCCCTATTTCAACCCGCGCCGCGACAACAGCTATGCCCTGACCGGCCGGCTCGAGAACCTGCTCGGCCAGTTTTACGAACGTAGCGTCACCCAGCGCATTGACGTAGCTGTCGGCCAGTACGCCGAAAAGGGCTACGCCACGGACTGGATGGCGACGGTGCGTTACGGCCAGGTGTTCCAGGCCCGCGAAGGCATTCGCCTGGGCTGGGGTATCGGCTGGCATAACCAACCTTACGATGGCCGGCGCGAACACCGCTTCGTCCTCGATTTGACGCTCCATTGGGGAGAATGAAGTCCATGCGTCCGCTGTTGTCCCTGCTCGCCCTCCTGGGGCTAGCCCTCCCCGCCGTCGCACAGACGGCCGCCCCCGCGCGGCCGAACCTGATCGTGCTGGCGTACCACGATGTTCGCGACGACGTGGGCCTCGATGCCGACCGCGACCCGGATGCGACGAGCACCGATCACCTGGTCTCCCATTTCGACTGGCTGAAGGCCAACGGCTACAACATCGTCACCTTCGACCAGGTGAAGGAAGCCTCCCAAGGCGGCCGCCCGCTACCAAAGGATGCGGTACTGCTGACCTTCGACGATGGCCTGGAAAGCTTCTACACCCGCGTTTACCCGCTGCTGCGGGCCTACCACTACCCGGCGCTCGCCGCCGTGGTGGGATCGTGGATGGACCTGCCCGATGGCAAGCGCATGCCCTACAACGGCAGCGATTGCGACCGCTCGTGCTTCCTCACCTGGGACCAGGTGGGCGAGATGCAGAAGTCAGGCCTGATCGAGTTCGCTTCGCACTCGTGGGCCCTGCACCAGGGTACGAACGGCAACCCGCAGGGCAACCAGATGCCCGCGGCCGCCTACCTGCAATACGACACGGCAAAGAACCGTTACGAGACCGAGGCCGAGTACGCCGCGCGCGTACGTGATGACCTGTCGAAGAGCGCCGACGAAATCGCCGCGCACACCGGCGTGCGCCCACGCGCCATCGCATGGCCTTATGGCGCCTTCACCCGCGTCGGCCAGGATGTCGCGGCCGGCCTAGGGATGAACATCTCCTTCAGCCTGGGCGATGCCATCCCGTCGCTCGGCTCGGGCGGCACCATCCCGCGCCTGCTGGTGAGCGGCAACATTACTGCCAACCGCCTCGGCTGGCTCATGCGCCACCAGGCGCGCATCGATAATGTCCGTGCGGTGCAGGTCGACCTCGATTACGTGTACGACCCCGACCCGGCGCAGCAGGACCGCAACCTGTCGAAGCTGCTCGACCGGATCAAGCGGATGCACCCCAGCCAGGTGTGGCTGCAGGCCTACGCCGATCCCGATGGCGATGGCGTCGCCGATGCCGTGTACTTCGCAAACCGCCACCTGCCCGTCCGCGCCGACCTGTTCTCGCGCGTCTCGTGGCAGCTGCGCACCCGCGCCGGCGTGCGCGTGTACGCGTGGATGCCGGTGATGGCTTTCCGTTTTCCGAATGGCAAGAACCTGCCGTCCCTCGCCGGCGAACCCAAACCCGGTGGCGATCATTTCCGCCTGGCCCCGTACGATGCCAACGTACGCAAGATGATCGGCGATGTGTATGAAGACCTGGCCATGCATACCGACGAGGCCGGCATCCTGTTCTCCGATGATGCCTACCTGCGCGATACCGACCAGCTGGGCCCATGGGCGAAGAACACGCCGGCGCAGAACACCCAGGCGCTGATCGCATTCACCCAGGAGCTGGCGGGCCGCATGAAAAAATGGCGCCCGCAGCTGCTGACCGCCCGCAACCTGTTCGCCCGCCCGGTGCTGCAACCCAATGCCGAAGCCTGGACGGCGCAGAGCCTGCCGGCCTTCATCAAGGCCTACGACATGACCGCCATCATGGCCATGCCGCAGCTGGACCAGCAGTGGGACCGGATCGGCTGGTACAAGAACCTGGTCGCCAGGGTGCTGGCCGAGCCAGGCGCCGTCGATCACACCCTGTTCGAGTTCGCCACGCAGAACTGGCGCACGAAGAAGCCCATCGACGTGGGCGATATCAACGACCGCATCCGTGCGGTGCAGGCCGCGGGTGCCCGGCACATCGGCTACTACCCCGATGATTTCCTGCACAATCACCCCGACCTGGAATCGATCCGTCCGTACATCTCGGCATCGGATTACCCATACCCGGAGCCCGCCCGATGAATTCAGGGGTGCTGCACTTCCTGCTCGAATTCGCGTTCTATTACCCGCTGGCGATGTCGCTGGTGTGGATGAGTGGCGGGATCATCTATTACTTCCGCTGGGAACGTAACGAGCCACTGCGGGTCAAGCCGCCGGCGTTGGCCGAGTACCCCATGGTGACCCTGGTGGTGCCCTGCCATAACGAAGGCGAACAGGTGCGCGAAACCATCGCCCACCTCGCCTCGCAGCAGTGGCCCAACTTCGAGATCATCGCTATCAACGATGGCTCCACCGACGATACCGGCGCGCAGCTGGACCAGTTGCTGGACCAGTACCCCAAGCTGCGTGTGATCCACATGGCATCCAACCAGGGCAAGGCCATGGGCCTGCGCGCCGCGGCCCTCGCCTCGAACGCCGATTTCCTGGTGTGCGTGGATGGCGATGCGCTGCTGGATGATTTCGCCACGCACTGGATGGTGTCGCACATGCTCGATAGCCCGCGCGTTGCCGCGGTGACCGGCAACCCGCGCATCCGCAACCGCTCTACCCTGCTGGGCAAGCTGCAGGTCGGCGAGTTTTCCTCGATCATCGGGCTGATCAAGCGCGCACAGCGCGTGTATGGCCGCATCTTCACGGTCTCGGGCGTCATTGCCTGCTTCCGCAAGAGCGCCCTGCACGACGTGGGCTACTGGAGCACCGATATGGTCACGGAGGATATCGATGTGAGCTGGCGCCTGCAGATGCGCCACTGGGAGATCCGTTACGAGCCCAACGCGCTGTGCTGGATCCTCATGCCTGAAACGGTACGCGGCCTGTGGAAGCAGCGCCTGCGCTGGGCCCAGGGTGGCTCGGAAGTGCTGCTGCGTTACACGAAGAAGCTGATGGCCTGGCGCCAGCGCCGCATGTGGCCGGTGGCGTTCGAGTACTTCACCAGCCTGCTGTGGTCGTACACCATGGGTACCATCATCACGCTGTGGGCCCTCGGCCACTTTGTACAGCTGCCGCCGTCGCTGTACATCGACACGTTGCTGCCGCAGTGGCATGGCGTGGTGCTGGGCATCATCTGCCTGCTCCAGTTCGGCATCAGCCTGCTGGTGGATCGCCGTTACGAAACCCGTATCGGCCGAAATTACTACTGGATGATCTGGTACCCGCTCATCTACTGGCTCCTCAACACCGCCACATCGATCGTCGCGTTGCCCAAGGCCATCATGAAGCGCAAGGGCACGCGCGCTGTTTGGGTCAGCCCGGACCGGGGTCTGCGATGAAAGCCGAAGCCATTGTTATCCAGCGCCCCGAGCGCCAAAGCGCCGCGCAAAAAGCCGTGTTTGGGCTGGTCACCGTCACCTTGTGGGTGGCGTGGGCCTTCCTGTGGCTACCGCTGATCACGTTAGGCGCATGGGCGTACGGCATCCGCGATGCCCTGACCCAGTTGCACCTTGTGGATCCGATCACCGACGGCGGCGATATCCACGTGGTGCTGATCGTGGCCTTCGCCACCGCGGCCATTTTTACCGCGTGGTCGGGTTACAACTACGCGCGTTTCGTGGGCAAGCAGAAGCGCCGCGGGAACTCACCGGTGGGCGTAGCCGAAACGGCGGCGAAAATCGGTGCCCATACCGACGATGCGGTACGCCTGCAAGGCACCCGCCGCGCGGTAGTGAGCGTGGCCGACGATGGGTTCATGACCCTGAAAGAATCGCGCTGAAATAGCCTGAGCCGTTCCTGTAGGAGCACGCTTGCGCGCGATGGATGCTCGCCGCAACCCATCGCGCACAAGCGCGCTCCTACCGTTACACCGCCTTGAGCAGGAATACACCGAAGGCCGGCTCGTCGGAAATCCACTGCTGCTCCACCACCCAGCCTGCCTGCGCCGCCAGCGCCGCGAACGACGCCGGCGTGAACTTGTGCGAGTTCTCGGTATGGATGGTTTCGCCGGCTTCAAAGGCGAAACGCTGCCCGGACACCGTGACGGTCTGCGCTACGGCGCTTTCCAGGTGCATCTCGATCCGTGACTTCGCCGCGTTCCACACCGCGCGGTGCTCGAATGCACCCACGTCGAAATCGGCGCCCAGCTCACGGTTGATTCGCACAAGCACGTTACGGTTGAACGCCGCGGTCACGCCCTCGGCATCGTCATAGGCGGCCAGCAGCGTATCGATGGACTTCACCTGGTCGGCGCCCACGATGAACCGTGCACCGGAGCCGAGGCGGCGGCGCACCGAGTGCATCAACGCAACGGCCTCACTGGCTTCGAAATTGCCAATGGTGGAACCGGGGAAGAACGCGACCACCGGGTTATCCGCCAGTGCCTCGGGCACCTCAATGCCACGCGTGAAATCGGCGACAACCGGGACGATCGGCAGCGCCGGGTAAGCCGCGCGCAAGCGCTCGGCCGCGCCCTGCAGCGCATCCGGGCTGATATCCACCGGTACATACGCCGCCAGTGACGACGTCGCATCAAGCAGCAAACGGGTCTTCTCGCTCGCACCGCTCCCCAGTTCCAGCAGCACGGCGCCGTCTGGAATCGCCGCGGCCAGCGCCGGCACGATTTTCTTCAGAAGCGTGGTTTCCGTGCGGGTCGGGTAGTACTCCGGTGTCTCACAGATCGCCTCGAACAACGCGGAGCCAGCGCCGTCGTAGAAGTACTTCGGCGAGAACGTCTTCTGCGGGGCTGAAAGACCTGCCAGCGTGTCACGCAGGAACTCGCTACGCTCATCGTCTTCGGCCAATGCGAGATCGCGCGCCAGGCGCACGCCGGCAAACATCCAGCGCTGCCCGGGCCGGTAGAAGTTGCGGTAAGACGGCCGCGAATGGCCTGGCGGCGTCACCGCGGCCCCGCCACGCAGCACCATCTGCCCGCTCATGAACTTGCCGTTGTACTCACCTACCGCGTCATCCGCGGCGCGGAAGCCGGGGTACGCGGTGTACGCGCTTGCCGTCCACTGCCATGCGGTGTCGTACACCTGCTCCAGGTCATGGCGCGTGCGCACGGCGTGCTCCCACTCGGCCTCGGTCGGCAGCCGCGCGCCCGCCCAGCGGGCATAGGCATCCGCCTCGTAGTAACTGACATGCATGACGGCGGCATCGGGATCGACCGGTTTCCACCCGCCCGGGGTCATGTGGAACCACGTGTCGTCTTCGCGCTGCCAGTACTGCGGGGCTTCCCAACCTTCGGCCTGGCACTGCGCCCAGCCATCGGAGAGCCACAATTCGGCGCGACGGTAACCGCCCAGCGCCATGAACGCCAGCCACTGGCCGTTGGTCACCAGCCGGTCGGCAAGCTGGAACGGCTCCAGCCACGCGGTGTGCCGTGGGCTCTCGTTATCGAAGGCGAACGGCTCATCCGTCGCGCCAATGCGCACCGGGCCGCCTGCCACATGGCGATAACGCCCTGCGGGGCCCGCCGGGGTCGCCGGCCATGCGGGATCGAACGCGGGCTTGAGCGGCGACTGCGCAAACAGGTGCTGCACATCCATCACCAGCAACTCCTGGTGCTGTTCCTCGTGGGCCAGGCCCAGGCGGAGCAATGCTTCACGCTCGGCGTCCAGCCCCTCCGCGATGAACCGGCGCATGTGTGCATCAACATGGGCGCGGTAGGCGCGCACGCCATCGATACCAGGCCGGGTGACGAGACCGCGCGTGGGGCGCGGGTGGCGTGGCCCGACGGCCTCGTAGTAGGAGTTGAACAGGTAACCGAACGTGGTATCGAACACCGTGTAGCCTGGGACGTTGGGGCCAAGCAGGAAGGTTTCGAAGAACCACGTGGTATGGGCCAGGTGCCACTTGGCCGGGCTGGCATCCGGCATGGACTGCACCTGCATGTCTTCCGGTTGCAGCGCCGCGACGAGGGCATCGGTGCGCGCACGAACGGCGTCATAGCGCTCAGCGAGGGTCAGCGTGGCGGGGGTGGTACAGCCAGTGGGGGCAGTCGCGCTGCCCGTGGCCCAGGTATCGAATATGGCTTGCATGGCAAAGGTGCTCCGGCGACTCAATCGGGCGTGTGCTCGATCGTGACGCGATCGGGGTAGAAGGCCAGGTGCTCGCGGATATCGCGGGCCGCCTCGCTTGCGGTTTCGTAGGTCCAGATGGCGTTGATCGCGCGCTCGCTATGGCCGGGCAGGCTGTAATACGAGGCCTCGCCCTTGTAGGGGCACCAGGTGGTGTGTTCCGTACGCCGCAATGCCGCCATGTCGGCATCCCCACGGGGGATATAGAACACAACGGGATACGTGGCCTCTTTCAGGCTGAGGGCATGGCGGGTATCGGCGATAACCCGGTCTCCATCGCGCACCACGACGCGCCCGCCAGCGGGCGAGATCGTCATGGGATGGTCGGGGCCGGGGATCCTGACGGGACGGGAGGACATCTCACTCTCCTTCGTAGCGGGCGTGCAGGCAGACCATCGTGGGACCGCCAGGCGCCCATGCCAAGCCAACAGGCTGGAAAAGGTGAAATGTCTCGCAGGCACAGATGGCAGGATTGGACATTCCTGCCCGCCCCACGTCAGGCCTGCCCTAGCGTTTGGCCGGGCGCACGAACCGGTAGTGGGCCACGCCCCACTCCGTGCCGCCCGCGTAGCCAAACAGCTCCGCACACGCCATCCAGAACATGCGCCAGCGCTGGAACCACAAGCGTGCCGCATCGCCATAGGCTTCGGCCAGTACCCCCATCACGGCCGCCTGGTTCGCATCCTGCCGGGCCAGCCAATGGTTGGCCGTGCGCTGGTAATGCGTGCCATCGAGCAGCCAGCGGCCTTCGATGTGCAGGTCATCCTGGAACCAGAGCAATGTATCGGCCGCCGGCATCAGGCCGCCGGTGAAGAAATGCCGGGCCATCCAGTCACCATCGCCATCGGTCTCGAACGGGTACATCAGCGTGCGGTGAGTGAAAATGTGTACGAACAGCTTACCGCCTGGCTTCAGCCAGCCGCCGATCCGGCCGAGCAACGTGGCGTAGTTACGCATGTGCTCGAACATCTCGATGGAAACGCAACGGTCATAGTCGGACTCGGGCAGCGCCAGCGTATTCACGTCCGCCGTGATCACCTGCACGTTGCGGATACTCAGTGCGGCGCAGCGCGCCTCGATGTGGCGACGTTGCGAGGCCGAATTCGATACCGCCGTGATCCGCGCTCGCGGGTATCGCTGCGCCATCCACAGCGTAAGCGATCCCCAGCCACAGCCGAGTTCGAGGATCGACTGGCCATCCACCAGTTCGGCGCGTTCCCCGTAGAGCGCCAGCATGGCCTCTTCGGCATCATTCAACGTCATGCCGGCACGTGGGTAATAGCAGCTGGAGTACTTCAGGCGGCTGCCCAGGCACAGTTCGAAGAACGCGGGTGGCAGCTCATAGTGCTGGCCGTTCGCCGCGTCCGTGTGGATCGCCACGTCGCTATGCCGCAACGACTCGATCAATGCCTGGAACCGCTCGGCCGTGGCCGCTTCACCCCCGGCGCGCTCGTGGGCCAGCCGCGCCGCACACTGGCGGCGGATCCCTGCACGCAGCAACGCATCCGGCACGAGGCCACGTTCGGCCAGGCCGATCACGCCAGGCGCGGCACTATCTTCGCGGGCGTACACAGGGGTGTTGGCGATCGTCGTCATACGTCCTCGTGGGTGTGCATGGGAAACCAGGGAATCAGGACGGGCGTATCGCGTTGGTAGCGGCGGTAGTCGTCGCCGCGCGTGCGCACGGCCTGGGCTTCGGTAAGTGGCACGCCGCTCACATAGCGCACGAACACGAACATAAGCACAGGGCCGATCCACGCAAGCCGGCCCAGCGGCGAGCCCATGGCCAGGAACACATAGGTGAACCAGTGCAGCCACTCGAAGAAATAGTTTGGGTGGCGCGAATAGCGCCACAGGCCATCGCGGCAGGTCCTGCCATGGTTCGCCGGATCGGCCCGGAAGCGCGCGAGCTGGCGATCCGCCAACGATTCACCGGCCACGCTCACGATCCATGTGATCACGGCGGGCACGATCCATAAGCCAGGGCCACCCCCGTTCGCCGCCACCGCGATAAACGGCACCGCGCACACACCGACCAGAAAGGCCTGGAACTGGAAGAAGCCGAAGAACTTGCCTTGATGGCCATGCCAGTGTGCGCGCAGCTGGCGGTAGCGCCCATCTTCGGGCTCACTGCGCACCCGTCGCCACAGGTGCAACGCCAGCCGCGCACCCCAGGCGCCGCCCAGCAGGGCCACCCACAACCGACTCGATGTCGCACCCTGCCCCACCAGTGCGGCGAACACGGCCGCCACCGCCAGGCCCGCCGCCCACAAGGCATCCACAATGCCTGCATTGCGCCTGCGCCGCTGCCACGCCCAGCCGCCCGCCATGACCCAGGCGGCCGTGAGCCAGATCGTGAGCAGCGTATTAACCGTACTCACGGCACGCCGCCCGGCTTGGCGAACAACAGATGGGAAACGCCGATGGACCGCTCAAGGAAACCACCCTCGCAGTACACAAGATAAAACTCCCACAAACGCAGGAAGCGCTCATCGAAACCCTGCGCCCGTGCCTCCGGCCGCGCCGTCAGGAACCGCTCGCGCCATGCGTGCAGGGTGCGGGCATAGGAATGGCCAAAGTCATCCTGGCGCACCAGGGCAAGGTCCGTCGACCGCGTCTTCGCCTGGAGCAGCGCGTTGACCGAAGGAATGAAGCTACCCGGAAACACATAGCGCTTGATGAAGTCCACCGAACGCAGCGCCTGCGCATAGCGGTGGTCCTCGATGGTGATGGCCTGGAGCAACGCGCGCCCACCAGGCCGAAGTAGCGCGCCGAGCTTGGCGAAATAGGTATCAAGGTACGCCGCGCCAATCGCTTCCACCATTTCGATGGACACGAGCTTATCGAACTGGCCTTGCAGGTCGCGGTAATCCTCGAGCAGTAACGTCACCCGGTCGCCTAAACCCGCCTCTGCCACGCGCCGTGTCGCCAGTTCGTGCTGTTCCTTCGAGATGGTGGTGGTCGTGACGTGGCAACCGTAGTACCTGGCCGCATGCAGCGCGAACCCGCCCCAGCCCGTGCCAATCTCGACCACGCGATCACCCGGCTTGAGCTCGAGCCACTGGCATACGCGATCGAGCTTGCGCCGCGAGGCGGCTTCCAGTGTATCGCCCTCGCCCTCCCACAGCGCCGACGAGTACATGAGGTCGCTCGACAGGAATAGCCCGAAGAAATCGTTGCCCAGGTCATAGTGCGCGGCGATATTGCGGCGGCTGCCATCGCGTGTGTTCCGGCGCAGCGCGGCCCATGCCTGCATGGCCCAGCCGCCCAGCCGGGCCATGCCGCTTTCCATGCCATCCAGCAGATCGCGGTTGCGCACCAACAGCCGTACCAGTCCTACCAGGTCATCGCACGACCACTGGCCCTCCATATAGGCCTCGCCCGCGCCGACGCTGCCATTACCCGCTACGGTGCGATAAAAGGCGAGATCATGGATCGCAATGTGCACGGTTGGTTCATGCGTGGGCTCGCCAAGCACGACCGCGCCGAGTGCGTCATTGATCACCAGCTGGCCGTGGCGCAACGATCTCATGCGCGCCAGAAGCTGCCCACGAAGGAAGCGCAGGCCACGCGATGCGCGTGCACCGGTCTGGTTATGGACGATGGCGTTCATGGAATCCTTTGGGCAGCTTGCCCGGGTGGTCGTGGACCGGGTTGCGCTTCAACCACAGGCGCAACGCCTCGAAATGGATGGCACCGATGACCTGCGCGGTCATCAGCGGATAGCGCCAGAGCACCCGCGCCAACGCCGCGGCAGTGAGTGGGCGACGCGCCAAGGCCAGGTGTGCATCGAACTCGCGCGTATCGCCACGCAGCACATCCATGTGGACGCGCAACCGCTCGCCGGGCGCGCTGAAGCGCCAGCGGTAGGTACGTTCCATCGGCATGAACGGCGACACATGGAAGGCCTTGGCGAACGTGGCATCGACCGCCTGCACGTCGCCATCTGACACAGGCAGCACATAAGCGTGCCGCTCGCGCCACGGCGTGTTGGTAATCTCGGCCAGCACCGCGGCGAGCGTCACGCCGTCGGCTTCGTAGCAGTAATAGAAGCTCACCGGATTGAATACGTAGCCGGCGTAGCGCAGGTGCGCCAGCAAACGCACCGGCCCCGCTGGCCGCTGCCCCAGCGACAGCGCCACGCGATCGCGCACGGCCTCGGCAAGCGGCACACCCGGTGGCCCGAAATAATCCGATCGGCGGAATTCCGCGAGGTTGCGCCCCTTCGCCGACCACAACCAGCGCCCGGCGAACACCGCATCCAGCTCATCCAGATCCAGCCACAACTGGGCCATGCGGTAGCGAAACGCATGCGGGTGCGGCGCGTGACGGCGATGGGTCACGAACCCCTCGTACACGGCACTAGCGTACGTTTCAGTCATGCGGGCACCCGGCGCGTGCTCGCGACGCTATCGAACTCGCGCGCCAAGTCCACGGCGCTGCGCATCCCATCTTCATGAAAGCCCCAACCCCAGTAGGCGCCCGCGAACCACGTGCGGCGTTTACCCTGGATCTCGCCTTTGCGCGCCTGCGCGGCCACCGACGCATGTGAATACACCGGGTGGTGGTAAGCCATGCGGCGCAGCACCTTCGCTGGATCAATCGCATCGGTCTGGTTCAAGGTCACGATAAGCGGCTCAGGCGAGTCGATACCCTGCAGCAGGTTCATGCAGTAGCTCACGGTGCAGGCCGCGCCAGGTGTCGCGGGGACCCACGCGTTCCAGGCCGCCCACGCCTTGCGCGAGCGCGGCAGCAAGCGGGCATCCGTGTGCAACACGGTATCGTTCGGCTGGTACGCCATGGCGCCCAGCACGTCGCGTTCGGCGGGATGGGCATCGGTCAGCAGGGCCAACGCCTGATCGGCGTGGCAGGCCAGTACCACTTCATCGAAGGTTTCGATGCCGCGGTGGCTGGTCACATCCACGCGATCGGCATGGCGCTGTACCGCCAATACGGGCGTCGCCACGCGCTCACGCACCTGCCAGCGCGCGCGCAGCGCCTCCACGTACCGCGCGGATCCCCCTTGCACCACGCGCCAGTCCGGCCGCCGTGACACCTGCAGCATGTGGTGGTTTGCCATGAACTTCGCCAGGTACTTCGCGGGGAAACCAAGGATGCTGGTCGAGGGCGACGACCACAGCGCACAGGCCATCGGCACCAGGTGCTCATCGCGAAACATCGCGCCATAGCCCCCCTCGGCCAGGTACTCGCCCAAGGTGGGGCCTGGGCCGGCCGCACCCAGCAATGCCGGTGCGTCACGGTAGAAACGAAACAGATCGCGCAGCATGCCGAGGAAGCGCGGCGACCACAGGTTGCGCCGCTGGCAGAACAGCGTATTCAGCGAGGTGGCGTTGTACTCCAGGCCCGAGGCTTCACTGCTCACGGCGAAGCTCATGGTCGTCGGCTGCGTCGCCACACCCAATTCATCGAAAAGAGCGGTAAGCAGTGGGTAATTCACAGGGTTATGCACGATGAACCCGGTATCCACCGCGTATTCTTGCCCATGCATCGCGACACGGTGCGTATGCACATGCCCGCCTACCCGGTTGCTCGCTTCATAAAGCACCACATCGTGCCCGCGCGACAGCAACCACGCCGATGCCAGCCCCGCGATGCCCGAACCGATAACCGCGACGCGCATCCGCTCAGCCCTCCCGCTTCGCCGTCACCCACGCAGGGATCGGCTTGAGATCGCGCACCAGGCGCAACTGCGCCATCAGCCACAGGCCGTACCAGGTCACATCCACTTCCCACCAGCGGAAGCCCTGGCGCACGGTGCCGGGGAAGAAATGATGGTTGTTGTGCCAGCCCTCGCCAAACGTGAGCAGCGCCAGCCACAGGTTGTTGCGGCTATCGTCGCGCGTGGCGAAGCGGCGCGATCCAAAGCGATGTGCCAGCGAGTTGATGGTGACCGTGGCATGGAACAACACCACGGTGGAGACGAAGAAGCCCCACGCCAGCATCTGCGCACCGCTGGTACCGAGGCCCGGTGCCTCGTGCGCCAACAGCGCGCCCAGTGCGTACAGGCCGACCGCCAGCAACACGGGCACGGCCGTGTCATAGCGATCCAGCCAGCGCAGCTCCGGGTACGCGGCAAAATCAGGCACGCGGGAAAGATCGGTACGGAACCCGCGTGGGGTGAGGAACCAGCCGGCGTGGCTCCACAGGAACCCGTGCACCGTGGGCGAATGCGGATCCTGTGCGGTATCGGCGTGACGATGGTGGTGACGATGGTGCGCAGCCCACCACAGCGGGCCACGCTGCACGCAGGAGGCGCCGATCACCGCAAAGATGAACTGCACGGCACGCGACGTGCGGAAGGTACGGTGCGAAAAGTACCGATGGTAGAAACCGGTGAGCGCGAACATGCGTACCGCGTACATGGCTACGGCCACGGCAAACGCTACTGGCGACACCCCCGTCCAGATCACCATCACGCAGGCCAGGTGCATAGCCACGAACGGCGCGGCGCGGAGCCAGTCGATGCGATCGGCAGCGGCCTCGCTGCCCGCGGGATCGGCGGCCGTATCGAACCAGCGCCGGAACGCGGCGGCGCGCGGCGGCGGCGGTGTACGGGCATCGAAGGCGCTATCGGGTCGCATGGGCCAGCCTTTCCGTGGGTCTCAACAAGGTATACGGATGAATCCGTTGCCCGGATGCACGGCGGCGGCAGTCAGGTGGTGCAGCTTCCGCTCAAGGGGGTGTGAATCACGTCATCCAGGGCCGAGGAAGGCAGGCCCATGGTCCGGCCCGATGCCGGGAAATCGATGCGCACATCGATACCCTTGCCTTTTTCATTGCGCACGGTACCCATGCCCTCGTAACGCAGCAGGCGGCGGTCGCTGGCCCCGTAGGTCATTTCGATGGTCGGCGCCGCGAAGGCGTACCAGGCATCCAGCTTCATCACCAGGTGGCGCTGGCCATCGGTCACCTTGCCGCCCAGGATCTTCACATCGAAAAAGCGGAACCGGCTGGCCACGAGAAACGGCACGGAAACCCCGGCACCCAATGAATCCCAGTGGGCACGGATATAAGGATCGAACCCGGCATCGATGACGGCGCCATCAGGCACGTCGATGGTTTTGGCCTGCTCGTTACCGCCCTTCTTGCGCACCTTTACCTCGAGCTGGTTACCGCTGGCTTGCACTGTCTCGCTCAGGCCCCGGCGCGCATCCTCATAGGTGACATTGGGCCGCGTCGGGTCGCGGGCCGCATCCAGTATCTTCAATGCGAACGGCTTGCCGTCAGGGCACTGGTAGCTCACGACCTGGCGTGGCCCGTCTATCAGGTGCACCTCGCGGTAGAGCACAGGCCCACCCGCGCGAGGGCTGGCGTCCCCTGCGTAGCGATCGGCGGCATGCGCAGGCAAGGCGCAGACGCAGAGCACGGCGAGGATCAGGCGTTTCGTCGTCATAGGGGAATCCCAGGCAGGCGGAGCGCCGGTTAAAAGGTAGACGCGACCGAGGGTGACCCGGATCCGGTCGCGTTTTCGTGACGGCCGTTCGTGCTATAGATCCAGCGCACTGACGCAACGGGAATCCTAACGCATGCCAGGCACCACGCCCGCCGAGCGGGATGCGCTGAACGATTTGCTACGGCGCACCGGCGCCCGGGACCAGAAGGCCTTCGAGGCCCTGTACAAGGCCACGTCGCCACGCCTGTTCGGTGTGTGCATGCGCCTGGTGGGGGATCGCGCCGAAGCCGACGAGGTCCTGCAGGAGGCCTACGTCACCGTGTGGCGCCGGGCGGGGTCGTTCGATCCATCGCTTTCCAGCGCGTTCACCTGGCTGGTCACCGTGGTCCGCAACAAGGCAATCGATCGCCTGCGCCAGCGCCCCGGCACCCAGGCCATCACGGACGTGGCATGGGAAGCGATCGTCGATCCGGAGCCGGGCCCCTCGGCGCGCGCCGAGGCCGGCGATGCCTACGGCCGCCTGCGCGCCTGCCTGGATCAACTGGATGCGCCGCAGCGTCGCTCGATCCGTGAAGCCTTTTTCGGCGGCGCTACGTATAACGAATTGGCAGACCGGGCCAAGGTCCCGCTCGGCACCATGAAGAGCTGGATCCGCCGTGGCCTGATGCAATTGCGCGCGTGCCTGGGCTCATGAATACGACCTTCGATACCGACAAGGACAACCTGCGCTACGCGGAATACGTGCTCGGCCTGCTCGATGCCGATGCACGTGCGGCCGTGGCCCGCGAGATCGCCGACCAGCCCGAGGCGGAAGCCGCCGTGGCCGTGTGGCAGGCGTGGCTGGCCCCGCTGGCCATTGAAGTGAGCGCAGCCGAACCGCCGCTGCACGCGTGGGAAGGCATCTGCCGTCGCCTTGGCCTGGCCGAACCGGCACGCCCGAGCCTGTGGGACAGCCTGGCGTTGTGGCGCTGGATCGGCGTGGGCGCATCGGCGGTGGCCGCGTGCCTGCTTGTGCTCACACTCACCCGCGAACCGCAAGCACCCCCGGCTGCTCACGCCCCCGCGGTACTCATGGTCTCCACCCTGGCCGGCGAGGATGGCGTGGCCGCGTGGACCGCCACCATGGATATTGATCGCGGTGAACTCCTGGTGGTGCCCGCCAGCCCCAAGGCCACTGCCAGCGGCCGCGCGACCGAACTGTGGCTGATACCCGCCGGTGGTGCGCCCATCTCGGTGGGCACGTTCCCCGCCCAGGAGGCCAAGCGCTTCGCCTTGCCCAAGGCATTGCTGGATCGCCTCGGACCCACGGCGGCGCTCGCGGTTTCGGTCGAACCGGCGGGTGGCTCGCCCACCGGGCAGCCCACAGGGCCGGTGATCGCCAAGGGCAGCATCCGCGCGGCGTGAGCCTTCACATTTGTCGAGAAACCGGCCGTAAGATATTGAGCGCCGGGCTCAACTTTGCCGCGAGCCCGCCGATATGACCATAGCGTTGCAGGCAAGGGGCATTGAGCACGCCATGAAACTCGTCATTGCCGCGATGGTCATCCTCGCGGTCCACGCTATCGCGCTGGCGGTCACGCCGGCGGGCGGCATGGCGGTCTCCTACGGCTTTTTCTTCGCCGCCGCGGTCGCGGCCATGTCCAGCACGGTGCTGGCGTGGTACCGCTCGGGCACGCCGCGCGACAACCGGTGGTGGCTGCTGCTGGGCAGCCTCATGCTGTGGACGGTGGGCATGTCCCTGTCGGCCCGGCAGAACTACGTGCTGGATAACTCCAACCCGGCACCCGGCGACAGCATGTTCTTCTACATCCTGTACGTGCTGCCGGTGCTCGTCGCCGTCTCCTCGGCCCCGGTGGCCGCGCGCAAGCGCTGGGCGCTCGCCATCGATCTGGTGCTGGCCGCGTTGCTCGGCGTGTTGTTTTACGTGCGCACCTTTTCCATTGTGTCCGTCGAAGGCGCGATCGGGCCGCAGCAGGCGGTCGATGTCGCGCATATGCTCGATTTCGAGAATGTGTGCCTGGCGGTCGCGGCGCTGCTGCGTTTCCTCGCCACCGATCGTGCCGACGATCACTACTTCTTTCGTGCGGTGATGGCGTTCTTCGTCTGCTATGCCGCCTCCGGCTACTTCTACAACCACTACGTGGCGCTCGGCGGCCATCCCGATTTCGGCGATTCGCCGTGGGATGCGCTGCTGGACGTACCCTTCCTCGCACTGTGCGTGGCGACCCTTTCGCGCAAGCCACAGCGCCACTGGCACCCGCCGGTCTACCTCATCCGCTTCGTACAGAGTGCCAGCCCCACGTTCCTCGCCATGAGCGTGCTCGGCTTCGGCCTCATGGTGATTCCCGGTTATCCATCGCTGGGCATTACCGGCGCGATCGCCGCCGTGATCGGCATTGGCCTGCGCGGCACGCTGGCCCAGGTGGACCTGGTGGAGGAAGAGTTTCGCCTGTCGCGCAGCCGCGATGAACTGGAGGGCCTGGTCTTCGTCGATAGCCTGACCGGGCTGGCCAACCGACGCGCACTGGATGAACGCCTGCTGCGTGAATGGCACCGCCCCGGCCAGCGAGAACCCATCGCGCTGCTGATGATCGACGTGGACTTCTTCAAGGAATACAACGATCGCTACGGCCACCTGGCTGGCGATGACTGTTTGCGTGCACTGGCTTCCACCATGGCCTCGCGCGGCCTGCGCGTCGGCGATTTCCTGGCCCGTTTTGGCGGCGAGGAATTCGCCGTGGTGGCTCCGGGAACACGGCTGGTGGAAGCCATGGCCCTGGCGGAAGACCTCCGTGCGCAGGTGCAAGCCCAGGGCATCGCCCACCCACGCAGCCCGTTCGGCGTGCTCACCATCACCATCGGCGTCGCGGCGGTTCAGCCCAGTGCCGCCAGCGGTCCGCTAGAGTTGCTCAACTCCGCCGATCGCGCCTTGTACCGGGCCAAGCACAACGGCCGCAACCGCATCGGTGCCCCGAGCGATGCCCGCCTGGAAAATTCCCTTCGCACCGGTTAACCCCGTTTGCCCGGTTGCTCCGTTTCATCTGCATGACCCCAAGGAGGCCATGCACGATGAACACGCTACGCGTCACCCTTTCCCTGCTTTTCACCGGCCTGGTGGTCGCCGCCGGTGCCGCTGGTGCCGAGCCGCCGCAGGTGCGCCACCGCATGCCTGCCCCATCCCTGCCCGAGGCGGATACGAACTGCACGACGATGCCTGATGCAATTTCCGGCTTCGCCGCGCCCTCACCGCCTAACATCCGGCCCCAGGTGCGCCGTGACGCACGCGCTGCGGCGCCCGGCGTGGCGCAGGAAGCTATCGCGATAGCAGCACCTGCACCGCCGGCCCCGCCCGCACCGAGCGCGCCCGTGATGTACCAGCCCACGGCGAAAGTCATGGCGGCCGCGCCGGCAGCGGGTTACATCATCGGCGGCGTCACCATGCAAAATGTCGACACCAGCCGCTATGCGCACCGCGACACCAACCCGGTGCACCAGACCGCGGCCGACCCGGTTTCCACGTTCAGCATCGACGTGGATACGGGCTCGTACACCAACGTGCGCCATATGCTGAACCAGGGCCAGTTGCCGCCGGCCGATGCGGTGCGCAGCGAGGAGTTCATCAACTACTTCAACTACGGCTACGCCGCGCCGAAGGATCGCTCACGCCCCTTCAGTGTCACTACCGAATTCTCGCCCTCGCCGTGGAACCCGGACCGCCAGTTGCTGCTGGTCGGTATCCAGGGCTACACCGTGCCAGCTAGCGACATTCCCGCCGCTAACCTCGTGTTCCTCGTCGACGTGTCCGGCTCAATGAACGAGCCCGACAAGTTGCCGTTGCTGAAAGCCTCGCTGAAGCAGATCGTGCCGAAACTGCGTGCACAGGATCGCATCTCACTGGTGACGTACGCTGGCAGCACCTGCGTCGCCTTGCCCGCCACGGCCGGTGACCAGCACGCGAAGATCAACGCGGCGATCGATGCGCTCGGCGCAGGCGGCTCGACCAACGGCGCCGCAGGCATCGACCTGGCCTACGCGCAGGCGGCAAAGGGTTTTATCAAGGGCGGCGTGAACCGCGTGATCCTTGCCACCGATGGGGACTTCAATGTCGGCACCGTTGGCGTGGAACAGCTGAAAGACCGCATCGCCGACAAACGCCGCAGTGGCATCGCACTTACCACGCTCGGCTTTGGCGAGGGCAACTACAACGATGACATGGCGGTCACGCTGGCCGATGCCGGCAACGGTAGCCACCACTACATCGATAGCCTGGAGGAAGGTCGCCGCGTGCTGGTCGATGAAATGTCGGCCACGCTGATGACGATTGCCAAGGACGTGAAAATCCAGATGGAGTTCAATCCAGGCGTCGTCGGCGAGTACCGCCTGATCGGCTACGAGAAGCGGATGCTGGCCCGTGAGGATTTCAACAACGATGCGGTGGATGCCGGGGAGATCGGCGCGGGCGCGAACGTCACGGCGCTCTACGAGATCACGCTGAAAGGTGCCAAGGGGGCTAGCGTGGATCCCCTTCGCTATGGCGCCGAAGCCCCGGCTACCAAGGGCAACGAGCTGGGCTTCCTGCGCCTGCGGTACAAGTCACCCGAAGGCGGCGCCAGCCAGTTGATCGAGCAGCCGCTTTCCGCCTCTGTAACCTCACCGAGCGAACGCATGCGCTTCGCCGCTGCCGTTGCCGCCTTCGCCGATAACCTGCGCGGTGGCAAATACACCGAGGGCTTTGGCTACGACAAGGTGGCGGAACTGGCGCGCACCGCGCAGGGCAAGGATGACGGGGGCTACCGTGCCGGCATGGCCCGGTTGGCCGAGCTGGCCGGCGGGATGCAGACCCCGGTGGCCGGTACCCGCTGACCCAGGGCTGCTATGCCACGCCCGAATGCCGTAACCTCGTCGGCCATGGATGCTCCCCTGGCCGACGATGCCTCGCTGATGCTCGCCTGGACGGGCGGGGATGCGGCCGCGTTCAAGGTGCTGTATGCGCGGCACAAGGGCCCGCTGTACCGGTTTCTGCTGAAAACGGCGAAGGATCGCACCCAGGCCGATGAACTGTTCCAGGAAACGTGGGCGCGCGTCATCGCGGCGCGCGACCGCTACCGCCCCGAGGCGAAGTTCAGCACGTGGTTGCTGCAGATTGCGCACAACCTTGCCATCGATGGGTTCCGCCGGCAGAAACCACTGGCGACCTCGGATGAAGCCGACGCCATCTTCGCGAACCAGGCCGCACCGGAGCGCGAACAGCCCGAACAGGCGCTCTCCGAATTCGAACTGCGCCGGCGCATGCAGCAGGCCATCGAGAGCCTGTCCGAAGACCAGCGCGAGACCTTTGTGTTACGCATGGAGTACGAACTCTCCCTGGAGGACATCGCCGCCATCACCGGCGTAGGCCGCGAGACCGCGAAATCGCGGCTGCGCTACGCCATGGCACGCATCAAGCAGTGGTTTGCCTGACGATATGAACCCGAACACGCCACCCCCGAGCGACGACGAACTGCCCGACGAGCACGAACTCGCCGCGCTGTACGCGCGCCTGCCCAAGGCCGAGCCGGATGCGGCACTGGATACCGCCGTACTCGCCGCCGCCGAGCGCGCCGTTCCCTCGCGCAGCACGCCTGCACGCCGCCGCTCACGCTGGCCGGTGGCACTGGGCTCGGCCGCGGTGCTTGTCCTCGCCGTGGGCGTAGGCTGGCAGCTGCGCAACGCCCCCATCCGCGATCCGCTCAGCGAACGCGCGGAAAAACTCGCCGCTCCGGCTCCTGTTCCCGCAGCCGCCCCTCCGGCTGCCGCCGAATCCGAACCCGTCGCCACCCCCGCCGCCCCGCCCAAGCTCGCCGCACCCGCTGTAGGAGCGCGCCTTGCGCGCGATCAGGCGCGCACTACGGCGGCAGCGAACAAGGCCACCCCCCAACGCCCCGCCATCGTCGCCCAGGCCAAGGTCTTCAGCGCCCCCATGGCGCCACCCGAAGCCCTGCCTGCCCCGGCGCCGGCCGCACCACCCGCCCCCCCGTCCCCACCTGCCCCGCCGGCCGCGATCGAACCGGCTCCCGCGTCGGCAGACGCGCTCCGCGACGCTCAACCTGCACCCGCGCCGGCTGAAGAAGCGATGTACGGCTTCAACGGACACACGGCAACGGAGCGACGCGCCGATACGCCGGTGATGTCAGCCGCACCCGCCCCGATGACGCAGGGCGCGATCGCCGCCAAACCGGTGGTCGCCGGCCTCGCCCCCGACGATCGCGTCGGTGAAATCCGCCGCCTGCTCGACCAGGGCAACCGCGCCGAAGCGCTGCGCAAGCTCGCCGAACTGCGCCGCCTGTATCCTGCGTATGACCTACCGCAAGACCTCCGCGATCTGAAGCCTTGAACACCCCGCTGCACACGCTAGCCGCACCGTTCCAGCACGAGGAAGAGATCAAGAAGAGCCGCTTCCTGGCCCAGGCTGCGCCCGTCGCGTCACCCGCCGAAGCACTCGCATTCTTCCAGGCCGTGGGCGATCCCGCCGCCACCCACAACTGCTGGGCTTATCGCATCGGCGATGCCTACCGCTTCAACGACGATGGCGAACCCGGTGGCACCGCCGGACGGCCGATCCTCGCTGCGATCGATGGGCAAGCTTGTGATCGCGTTGCCGTGGTCGTAACCCGTTGGTATGGCGGCATCAAGCTGGGCGCTGGCGGCCTGGTGCGCGCCTACGGTGGAAGCGCGGCGGGATGCCTGCGGCTTGCGCCACGCGTGCCGATCGTCGAAATCGGCCGCATTGCGTTGCGCGTTGAGTTTGCAGAACTGGCCCTGGTGCGAGCCCGCATCCGCGAACTGGATGGCGACATCGAGGAAGAAACGTTCGTGGAAAACGGCGCCGACATGGTGGTTTCCGCCCCGCAGGATCGGCTCGACGCGATCATCGGGCGCATCGTAGACGCGACCCGTGGGCGTTCCATCCCCAGGCGCATTGACAGCTGAGCCCAGCTAAGCGCTGGCACATCACGCGTAAGCCCTTACGGATGCGCGCACTAAGCCATTGCTAAGAAAGCAAATAATTACAACCTCCCCCTTGACGCCACCCCAAACCGAAATGAGAATGAGAATATTCTCAACGAGCCATCAGGCTCACCAGCGGGATCGGGGACGTTTCAGTGAAGAAAGTGATCTTCGCGGCCATGGCGGTCGCGGGCGCCCTTGCGGCTGCCCCTACCAAAGCCGATGAGCCCATTTTTGGCTACATCTACACCACCGACCTGCTGCCCAAGGGCAAGACCGAGGTAGAGCAATGGGCCACGCTGCGCGACGCCCGCTCGCAAGGCATCTTCCATTTGCTGCAGACACGTACCGAGGTGTCGTATGGCGCCGCGGATAATTTCCAGCTATCCGGTTACATCAACCTTGCGCACACCCGCGTAAACGGCAACGTCCCGGACGGCAGCACCGCTCCACCGGAAGTATTCGCCGACTACAACGTTCCCTCTGAAGGCAGCTGGAGCCGCAACCGCTTCGAGAGTGCGTCGGTCGAGGCCATCTATCGCTTCGCGAGCCCCTACACCTCGCCGCTGGGCGCCGCCGTTTACCTTGAGCCCTCGGTGGGCCCGCGCACACGCGAACTTGAGACCCGGCTGATCCTGCAGAAGAACTTCCTCGACGATCGCCTCGTGTTCGCGTTCAACACCACGATCGGGCAGGAAAAGCGTTACCTGCATGGCGATCCCGACGCCGACCCCGACACGATCGATTATCGCGATCACTGGGATAAGGAAACGGATGTCAACTTCGGTTTTGCCGGGAGCTACCGCTTCGCATCCAACTGGTCCGTGGCCGCGGAATTGCAGAACGAACGCGAGTGGGCGGGCTTCAACCCGTTCAAGGCGGAGAACCGGACGAACGTGGCCTGGTATGCCGGCCCTACCCTGCACTATGCCGGCCAGCACTTCTTTGCCACCTTTACCACGCTGTTCCAGCTGCACGGCGCAAAGGATTATGCAAACCCATCCGACGAGAGCTTCGTAGTCCATGGCATCTCCAACGCCGATGACTTCGAGAAATACCGTTACCGCCTGAAGCTGGGCTACTACTTCTGATCGTGGAGTTCGCATGAGCCGCCGTTCGACAGCCCTTGCCGCATTCACCGCGCTCGCCGCCCTGACCGGCGGCGTGCACGCGACCGAATACCTTACGCCCGCCCAGGCCCAGGCGCAGATGTTCCCCAGCCAGGCCTTGACCCAGGATTTTCGCCAGCTCACGCCCGAGCAGATCGCCGCGATTCGCAAGGCTTCCGGTGAGTCGCCCCTTTCGGCCGAGCTGAAGGCCTGGCGCGCTCAGGATGGCGGCTGGTTCATCATTGATGAGGTGGTAGGCAAGCACGAATTCATCACCTATGCCGTGTCACTCGATGCGAGCGGCGCGGTACGTGATGTGGAGATCCTCGATTACCGGGAGGCCTACGGCCAGCAAGTCAGCGATGCCCGCTGGCGCAACCAGTTCGTTGGGAAGCGCGCTGGCGAGTCCCTCAAGCTGGGGACGGATATCCAGAATATTTCCGGGGCCACACTATCCTCGAAGCACGTCACCGATGGCGTGCGCCGGCTGCTAGCGACATATGCCACTGTCCTCGCCGCAAGGTAACGCAACCCGTAAGCGCTGCCAGCCGTGGCTGGGCACGTTTGTCGAAATTACCGCCGCCCATGCGGATGACGATCTGCTGCGGCGTGCTTTCGGCGCCGTGGCCACCGTCCATGAACGAATGTCGTTCCACGCGCAGCACAGCGACCTCGCCGCGCTCCGCCATGCCACGCCGGGGAAACGCGTTCGCATCCATCCCGATACGGTTAGCGTGTTGCGATTCGCCATCGACCTTTACAGGCGATCGCATGGCATCTTCGATGTCGCCGTGGCCGCGAAGCTGGTCGCCAGCGGCTTCCTGCCCCGCCCACCGGGTGTCGACCTCCGGCGCATGACAGGGACCAGCGCGGATATCGAAATCGTCAGTGACCGGGACGTGATCCTGCACCGGCCGATGCTTATCGACCTGGGCGGGATAGCCAAGGGGTTCGCGGTCGATAACGCGACGCGCCTGCTCATCGATGCCGGCATGACCCATGCCGTCGTCAATGCAGGCGGCGACCTTAGGGTGGTGGGTGAAACACGTATCCACCTGCGCGACGGGGATGGTGCGATCCGGCGAAGCCTGGTGCTTAGTGACGCCGCGCTGGCCACCTCGGCTAACCGGCACACCCGCCGGCAACGTGACGGAACCACCTGGGTCCCCCATCTCGATGCACAGCGCATGCCGCGGCCGATCGACCACGCGATCAGTGTTATCGCTGACGAGTGCATGACAGCGGATGCGCTGACCAAAGTGGCCCTCGTGGCACCCCCGGAAGCCGAGCGCCTCGCATCAACTTACGCCGCGCGCATCGTTCCTCTTGAACCATCAACCGGAGCCGATCACTAATGTACCCGGTACACAAGGCGCGCCTTGCGAGATGGCAGGTCATCGTCCTCTGCACCAGCGGGCTGCTGCTCTGGGCGTCGGGTGCCGCCTGGCTCGCTCTGCATTACTTCGCCCAGGTCGAGGGCCCATTCGGGCCGCAGAGCAATCCGCTTGAACCGTGGATGCTGCGCTGCCATGGCGCGGCCATGCTTGTCATGCTGGTAGGCGCCGGTAGTCTGCTCGTGGTTCACGTATGGCACGGATGGAAGCACCGGCGCCAACGCTGGATCGGCCTCGCCCTGCTCGGTGTGCTCACGCTGCTTACGATCACCGGCTACCTGCTCTACTACCCGCCGGGCGATGATGCGCATGCCACGGTAAGCGCCATTCACTGGGTCATCGGACTGGGCGCGCTTCCGCTTTTTCTCTGGCATTACCTGAAGGGGCGGCGCGCTCGCCGGCGCAGGGGTCACGCGGCCTGACGCTCCCGTGTCACGACGGCATCATGTCGTGTCGCGCAGGCGATCGAGCCGCAACCGTTCACGCGCGTCCGTTAGCTGCCGCAGCACAAGCCTCACTGATACGACGGCACCCAGCCCGCTCCCACCGGCAAGCAACAACATCAGCACGATCTGATAGGTCGCCGCCTGCAAGGGATCCATGCCTGCCAGCACTTGACCCGTCATGATGCCAGGCATGGTGATGATGCCTGCGGCACTCATCTGGTTCACCAGTGGCACCATGGCTCGCCGGATCGCACGGCGCTGCAGGCTGCCGCTGGCGTCGCTGAACGTATGGCCCAGCATGAGGCGCGCCTCGATCGCCGGCGCCTCGCGCGTGACACCCTCAAGCACGTCGGCCATCCCCAGGCTCACTGCGTTCAGCACGTTGCCCAGCAGGATGCCGGCCACGGGCACCACGAATCGTGGAGACCAGCCATCGTCGCCGGGCAGCAGCGAGATGAGCGCAAACACGCAGGTCAGCAGTGCCGGTGCCGCGACGCCCACCAGGCTTGTGAGGTAGTGGCCGCGGCGCAGGCGCTGTTGTGGTCGCGCGCCAGCCTCGCGGGCTGCCGCCAGGGTCATGAGCAACACGAGGGCCAACGTCAGCCAGATCGCATCGATGGCGAAAACGGTGCGCAGGATGAAACCCAGCGCAATGAGCTGCAGCACCATGCGAACGGCCGCGATCGCCAGCGAGCGGTGAAAACCCAGGCGTAGCGCGATAGAAAGCGCAGCATCGAGGACGAGGATGATGCTGGCGATAGCCACGTCGACCGCACTGAACGATACGGTCGTCATGCCGGCTGGAGGCCTCCGCCCTTGAGCTGGTACACGCGGCCGGCCATGCGCCAGGCCTGGCCGATATCGTGCGTGACGAACAGGATGCCGGTACCGCCTTCACGCACGGCCGCCAGGCGTGCCTCCACCGCCAGGGCAGCTTCCGGGTCGAGGCCGCTGGTGGGTTCATCGAGGAGGAGAATCTCGGGCTGCTCGACGAGGGCGCGGATAAGCGCCAGGCGCTGCTTCTCACCCGTCGACAGGCGGCCTACCGGGCGATCCATGATGTCACCGGGCAGCCGGAGCTCACGGCAAAGCACCGCCGCTTGCGCCCGTGTGCCATCCGTGAAGTGCTCGCCCGCCGTGGGTGCCCACCAGCCGGATACCGCGGGCACGAACATCACCCGCCGACGCCAGTTCGACGGCCCGACGCTGTCGCGATCCACACCACCCAGTGCGACGCGCCCCTCGCCCGGATCCAGGTCGGCGAGGAGACGCAACAGGAGCGTTTTGCCCGCTCCTGATGCGCCCATGACGGCGGCGCATTCACCCGGACAAAGGTCAAACGAAACCGGGCCAATGCGATGGCCCCGCAATGCGTTCACGCTGAGTCCCTGTTCGCTCATGCGTCCGAGGATAGCGAAGCCAGCGAGAGGACGCCCGGCTCGCGCTTCGCGAACCGATCAAAGGCAAGGTAAACCACCGGCGTCGTGTACAGCGTGAGCAGCTGCGACACGATAAGGCCGCCGCAGATCGCTATCCCCAGCGGCACACGCAGTTCCGCACCGGCGCCATGGCCCATCGCCAGCGGCACCGCCCCAAGCAACGCCGCCATGGTCGTCATCAGGATGGGGCGGAAGCGCAGCGCGCATGCCTCGCGGATCGCTTCCAGCGGCGTAGCACCATGGCGCTCCCGTTCAATGGCGAAGTCCACCATCATGATCGCGTTCTTCTTCACGATACCGATCAGGAGAAGAATGCCGACAAGGCCCATCACCGAGAGGTCCTGGCCGAAGAGCTCCAGTGCAAGCAATGCGCCAAGCCCCGCCGATGGCAGCGTCGAAATGATTGTCAGGGGATGGATGGCGCTCTCATAGAGCACGCCAAGCACGATGTAGATCACCACCACCGCGGCAAGGATGAGCCAGGGTTGGCTTGCCAGCGAATCCTGGAACGCCTGGGCGGTGCCTGCGAACGCACCTGTCACCGATAATGGCATGCCGATGCGCTGGGTTGCCGCGTGAATCGCCGTCACCGCGTCGCTGAGCGACGCTCCCTGGGCCAGGTTGAACGAAAGCGTGATCGAGGGGAACAGTCCCTGGTGGTTCACCGTGATCGGTGCCACGCCATCCACGACGCTCGCCACGACGTTGAGCGGAACCAAACCCCCTCCCGTGGAACGCACATAGAGATGCGAAAGTGAGGCGGTATCCAGCTGAAAGCCGGGCGACACCTCCAGAACCACGTGGTATTGATTGTTCTGGGTAAACAACGTTGCCACCTGGCGCTGGCCGAAGGCGTCGTAGAGCACATCATCGATGGCCTGCACGCTCACGCCCAACCGTGAGGCCGTATCGCGATGGATGTCTACGGTCGCGGTCTTCGAGGCCGGCTGCTGGTCCGAATCCAGGTCGCGCAGCAGTGGCATGTGCCTGAACTCGGCCATGAGGTCCGTGGCCGCTTTGTTCAGCGCGGCAACATCGGTGGATTGCAGGGTGTACTGGTACTGCGCCGCGCTGGACCGGCCGCCAATCTGGATATCCTGGCGCACCTGCATCTTCAGCTTTATACCCTGCACCCCGGCTGTCGCCGCCTTGATCTGATCAAGCACCTCGCTGGCTGACGCATGCCGGGCCGCCAGCGGCTTCAGGTTGATCATCATGCGCCCCTGGCTCAGGGTGGGGTTGGGGCCGATCCAGAAGTACACGTTATCGACGTTGGGATTGCGCATGACAATCGCACCCAGCTCCTGGATACGAGTGGACATGGCGCCATACGAAATGCTCGATGAGGCCTGCGCCGAACCGACGATCAACCCGGCATCCACCTGGGGAAAGAATCCCTTCGGAATCTGCACGAACAAGACACCGGTCAACGCAACGGTTCCTGCCAGTGACAGGAGGACAGCCCGTCGATGGCCAAGGGTCCAATCCAGCGAACGCACGTAGAACGCATTCATGCCATGGAGCAAGCGCTCCAGCGCCAGGTAAACCCGCCCATGCTCGTGTTCGTGGTCAGGTCGAACCAGCCACGCGCAAAGCATGGGCGTCACCGTGAGGGACATCACGCCTGAAATCAGCACCGTCGCGCTGATCGTCACGGCGAACTCCCGGAACAACCGGCCCACGATGCCACTCATAAACAGGATGGGGATAAAGACGGCGATGAGCGATAGCGTCATGGAGACGATGGTGAAGGCGACCTCGCGCGTTCCTTCCACCGCCGCGTGCAACGGCCCCTTCCCGGCCTCCATATGTCGCACTACGTTCTCGATCACCACGATGGCATCATCGACCACGAAGCCCACGGCGATCGTCAGGCCCATGAGCGACAGGTTGTCCAGGCTGTAGCCGAGCACATACATCACCGCGAAGGCGGTGACGAGTGAGAGCGGGATCGTCACCGCGGGGATGACCGTCGCCCATACGTTGCGCAGGAATGCCGCGATCACCGCGATGACCAACACGATCGTCGCAAGCAGCGTGTACTGCACATCAGCCACCGACGCACTGATGGTCTGGGTGCGATCGCCCACGACGCGAACATGCACTGAAGGTGGCAATGCGGCCGCCAACTGCGGTAAGCGCGCATTGATCGCGGCGATCGTATCCACCACGTTGTAGCCGGGCTGCTTGTGGATATCCACGATGATGGCCCGCTCGCCCTGGAGCCACGCTGCGCTGCGGACATCCTCCGCGGCCTCGACCACCGTGCCGACATCGCGCACGCGGATGGGCGCGCCGTTGCGCCACGTGACGACCATGTCCCGGTAGGCAGCGGGCTCCAGGATCTGGTCGGTCGCTTTCAGCGTGATGCTCTGGTGCAGGCCATCGAGCGATCCCTTGGGCGCATCCACCGTCTGTGCCGCGACAACGGTACGAATGTCATCCAGGCTTAAGCCGAGCGCCGACACCTTGTCCGGATCGACGCGCAGGCGGATGGCTGGCCGTTGCTCACCGTGGTAGTCCACCAGGCCCACGCCCTTCATCTGCGAGACCTGCGTGGCAAGCCGCTCCTCCATCAACTTGTCCAGCTCGGTGAGCGTCAGCGTGGGCGACGTCAGGGCGATGGACATGATGGTGAAATCGGCCGGATTCACCTTGTGGTACGTCGGCGGGTTAGGCAGGTTCTTCGGCAGCAGGCCACCGGCGGCGTTGATCGCCGTTTGCACATCCTGCGCAGCGCCATCGATATTCCGGCTCAGGTCGAACTGCACGACGATCTGCGTCTGCCCAAGCGAGCTCGATGAGGTCATCTCCGTCACGCCCGGCACATCGGATAACGACCGCTCCAGCGGCGTGGCAACCGACGAGGCCATGGTCTCTGCGCTGGCACCCGGTAGCTGCGCGCTGATCTGTATGGTAGGGAAATCCACCTGCGGCAAGGGCGCCACGGGAAGGAGGCGATAGGTCACCGCCCCTATCAACAGGCATCCGGCGGCAAGCAACACCGTACCGATCCGGCGGCGGATGAACACGGTCGCTATGTTCATGCGCTCGCCCCGACCGCGGCACGGTGACCCTCGACCACATGTACCCCAGGCTGGATATCGCCCTGGCCTTCAACGATCACCCGCTCACCCGCGGCCAGGCCGTGTGAGATCACCGTATACCCATCGGTATCCAGGCCGGCGATGACCCGGCGTTGGCGCGCCACGTGGCTCGGATCCACCACGTAAACGAAATCACCCGTCTGGTCGCGCTGCACGGCCTGCGATGGCACGGTGATCGCCTGCGCCTGGGTCGACAGCAACAGGCGCGCCGCAACGAAAGCGCCGGGCCAAAGCGCGTGGTCGTGGTTATCAAACTGGGCCTTGAGCAGCACCTGGCCGGTCGATGCGGATACCTGGCTGTCGACGAACGTAAGCGTGCCGCTGCCGAGTACCGCCGAACCGTCGCGTGCCGTTGCCTCGACGCGAAGTGGCCGGCTGCGCTGGGCCGCGACCACATTGGCCAGTAGATCCTGGGATACGGGAAACGCCACCGTGATCGGCTCGATCTGGGTGATCGTCACGATGCCTGCCGTATCCGCGGCGTGCACCTGCGCACCCTGGTCAACCAGGCGTTGGCCCACCCGCCCGGCGATGGGCGCCGTGATGCGGGTGAAGGCCACGTTCAGGCGCGCCGCGTCGACCGCCCCGTGGTCCGCGGCCACCGTCGCAAGGAGCGATTCGGCCTGCGCCTTCTGCGCGTCCAGCTGCTGGCGCGGCACGACTTGCAGCGTCGAGAGCTTCTGGTAGCGGGTCAGGTCCAGCTCCGCGTTGCGGCGCTGCGCGTCATCGCGCTTCGCCGCAGCCTCGGCCTGCACCAGCGCCGCCTGGTAGGGTCGTGGATCGATCTCGGCAAGCAGGTCGCCCGCCTTGACCATCTGTCCTTCCTGGAAAGCGACCCGGTCAAGCTGGCCGTCCACCCGCGCCTTCACCATGACCTCGTTCAACGGCGTGACTGTTCCGACACCCGCCACCCACTGCGGCATATCGCGCCTGGCGGCAGCCACCGTGGTCACCGTCGCGGGCGGTGCCACGGGCGTGGCAGCGGGCTGTCCCGAAAGCCCGAGAAGGACGAAGCCACCCATGCCAAGCAGCACGGGAATCGTCAGCCAGAGGGCGCGCTGGCGCCATGCACAACGGGATGGGGGCGATACAACATGAGGCATGTGCGATTTCCGGAGGAACTTTAAGTGCCAAGGGTGCGGGCCGACCCTTAGCAAAGCCTTGCCCGGAGGGTGAAACCTCGTTCATGCAACCGGTGGCCACGCGCAAAGCAGCGCGTAAGGCGAGCTGGAAATAATGGGCTCGCCACCGACCTGCCGGAGTTGTCCCCGTGGAAATCCTCGTTGTCGAGGACGATGTCCTCCTTGGAAAGGCCATCGTGCGCGCCCTGGAACAGCTGGGCCACGGTGTCACGTGGGAGCGCGACGGGGCTGGAGCGCTAGTGCGGCTGCGAACGCGCGGGGATGACGTGGCGCTGATCGACCTTGGCCTGCCGGACATCGACGGTGTCGAGATCATCCGCACCGCCCGGTCGGAGCAATTGACGGTACCGGTCATCATCATGACCGCGCGTGACGACATCCGCTCGAAGGTGACCGGGCTGGACGCGGGAGCTGACGATTACCTGAGCAAGCCGTTCCACCTCGACGAACTGGGCGCCCGGATCCGCTCGGTAGCCCGCCGAACGCGTGAAGCCGTTGATCACGTGATCGAAGTGGGCACGATCCGCATGAACCTCGATAGCTTCGAAGTGCTCATCGCCGGCAAGCGCGTGGATTTCACACCCAGGGAGTTCACCCTGCTGCATACCCTGGCCGCGCGCGCCGGTCGCATCGTACACCGCGATATCCTCGATAACCTGGTGTACGGGCGTGACTCCGAAGTAAGCCCCAACGCGCTGGAGGTGCTCATCCACGCGGTGCGCCGCAAGGTGGGGCCGGACAACATCCGCACCATTCGCGGCATGGGATACCTGCTGCCCTCGCCAGCCGACCGATGAAATCCATCGTCGGGCGCCTGCAGCTATCCATTTTTGTCATCATCCTTGGCGTGCTGGGGCTGATCGGTGTCGTTGCGGCGCGCCTTACCCTGCAAAAAGTGGATGAATACTGTGACGCCCGCCTGATCCACGCCGCCGTGACGATGGACCAGTTGATGGTGTTGGCGCCCCCGGGCGACCAGCTGGCGCGCCATCCCATCACGAACGTTCCGGTGCTTCCGCCCATGGGCGCCACGCGCACCTACGAGCTGGAGGTGGGTTACCGGGTGCTGAGCCTTTCGGGCCAGGATGTGCTCGCCACGGAGAACTTCAGGCACCTGACCGGCACCGCGATACCGCAGGCCGGCTTCAGTGATGTGCATCTCGATGGCCGCAAGTGGCGGCTGTACCGGTTCGATGACGTAAACAAGGACCGTATCGTTATCGTCGGCGAGCGCCATGACAGCCGGCGCGACATTCTCAGTGCCGTGTGGCTGGAGCACACATTGCCCCTGCTGCTCGGGCTTCCGCTGCTCGGCTGGCTCGCCACGTGGTCCGTGGAACGGGTGCTTGCGCCGTTATCCCGCCTGGCCAGCCACCTCGCCAGCCGCCCCGCGGGCACACGCGATCCGATCGTGATGGCCGGCCACGGCCCCGAACTTGCGCCGCTGATCCACGGAGTGAACCTTTACTTGTTGCGTGTGGACCACGCGCTGGACCGGGAGACGCGGCTGAGTGCCGATGTCGCACACGAGCTACGCACGCCCATCGCCTCGGCGGTGATCAATGTCGAGGGTGCACTGAGCCTTGCGCCGGCCAGCGAGCTTACGGCAGCGCTCCCCGATGCGATCGCCGGCCTGCAGGTGTTGCGCGAGCGCTCCGAGGAACTGCTGACCCTGGCGCGGCTGGATGAAGCGCGGTTCGCGCCGGGTGGTAAGGTCGATCTTGAGCGGCTGATCCAGGGCACCATCATCGAGGCGCGGGCGGAGGCCACCCTTCGTGGCATCACGCTCGGCGAGCGCACAACGACTGGCCACTGGTGGGTCACCGGTGATGAAGCCGCGTTGCATGCCATGCTACGAAATCTTGTCGCCAACGCCCTTCGCCACGCACCGCAGGGCGGCACCGTGACGGTATCCCTCAACGATTCAACGGGCACACCGACGCTAGCGGTCACCGATGATGGCCCCGGCATACCCGCCGAACGCAGGGAAGCGGTATTCCAGCGGTTTCAGCGGGACACAGGGTTGGGCGACGGCTTCGGCCTGGGGCTCTCGATCGTCCACCGTGTCGTCCACCTGCACGGCGCGACGGTGGCGCTTGGCGAGGGCGCGCATGGCAAGGGCCTGCGCGTCGCCGTCACGTTTCCCGCGCACGCCGCGTCCGTTAGGGATGCACCTCGTTGAGGTGCGGCGCGGGCACCAGACCTTCCCAACCATCCGCCAGCAGGATGGGCGACTCGACAAAGGATGGCGGCGCGCCCTGGCCGGCGTGCACCAATGCCCTGCCATCGGGGTGAGCGCGAACCCATGTCGGGTTGTCCACGATTCTCGGCAACGGTCGCGGCAGCCGCGCAAGGTAGGTCACCATGCCTGGCTCATCGTCCACGGCCGCGACCACGATGCCCCTGCGCTGGAACGCTTTCACCGCATCGGCGAGTTCGCCGGGATCCATGTGCGCTTTCACGTGTACCCCAACGAGAAGCACCACCGCGGCGATGGCCATCAACCCGGCAAAAGCCGCCACTCGCAGCTGGTCACCTTCCGTATGGGATGTGATGCCACGCGTGGCAAGTGCGCCAAGGCCAAGTAACGCGGACGTGACCAGCGCGGCGACGTACCAGTGCGCGTTCCCCGGCATGCCAACCGCCGCATTGGCCACCGGCCACGCCCAGGCCAGCGCGACAGCGGCAAGCAACAGCCGCACCCGCCCAAACGAAAACGGCGTGACCCCATGCTCGACCATGGCGACACCAAGAAGCGCAGCGCCCGGGAGCAGCGGTAAGAGGTAGTGGATCTGCTTTCCGCTGATGAGCGAAAACGCGATAAGCGCCGGCAACGTGGCCGCGACACCCAGACGACCTTCTCCGCCACCCAACGCGCAAGCCAGGTTCGCTCCCACGCCGCGCCACCTGACCAGGAAGCTCCACGGAAAAAGAAACGGTATGACCCACGGCAGGTACCAATACACAGGTCGTCTGTGCGCAAAGCTGTGCGCAACGCGGCCCATGGATTGGTGCGTTAGCGTATGCAGGATAGGTACATCCGGAAAGCGCGCCGCATTCGTGATGGCCCACAGCGCTAACGGAATGCAGGCCAAGACCATGCAGCCGGCGATACTGGCGGCAAGCCGCCACGGGCGTTCGATCGGCGCGCCATGCCACCAGCGCAGCAGCACCACCGGACCGAGCATATGCAACAGGTAAACGGGACCCTTCGCCAACAAACCGAAGATCGCCGCGACAACGAAAAGAAGCGCGCCCTGGACACGCCTTCCCTTTACCCACCAGACGAGCCCGAGGATGCCGAGGGCCACGAAGCACACCAGGGGCATATCGAACATCGCTATCGGCGCGAATGTTCCAAAGATGACAAAAGGCAGCAACATCCAGCCGGCACTGGCAGGATCCGCGTGCCCAAACTGCCTGGCAATGGCCGTAACGGCCGCGACCGAGGCCGCCGCGAACGCGATGGATACGGTACGCGCCGCCGTCGTCGACACACCCAGCAACGTCCATGCGACGTTGATAAGCCAGAACAGCAAAGGCGATTTATCCATGTACGGATGACCGTTCAGTGTCAGCCCGATGGCATCGCCCGAACGCCGCATTTCCCACGCGATCGAAAGGTATCGCGTCTCATCGATCGGCACCGCTGGCAACAATGCTGCCGGAATCACCCAGAGCATCGTAGCGAGCCACGGCCGATCGCGAAGCCAGTGAAAAAGGTGGCGGACAATTTTCATGCGCGCAGCCTAGCCACACGCGCTTATGCTCAACTTAGTGTTCTCACCCGTCCCATCGCGATCTGCAACGCCACCGGTAGCGCGACGAGTACCACCGGAAACTGCAGTAAAAGACCTGCAACAATCGCGACCGCGAGCGGCTGCTGCATATCCGCCCCCTGCCCTAGCGCAAGGACCAACGGCAGCAAGGTAAGGATCGCCGCCAGCGTCGTCATCGTGATGGGACGCAGGCGATTTCGCACTGCGCGACGCATCGCCGAACGCCAGCCCAGGCGCGAGCCGATGGCCATGTATTCGGAGACCAGGAAAATGGACATCTCGGTGCCAATACCAAGCACCATCGTAAGACCCATCATGGCCGTGACGTTAAGATCCACGCCCGCTATCCACAACCCGGCGAACACGGCGGATGCCGAGACGAGTGATCCGACAATGACGAGCAACGCAATGCGGGCACGCCGGTAAAGAAACATGAGCAGCAGGAATTCGGCGCCCATGGCCGCAGCGAACACCTTCTTCAACCCCGTGAACGCGATCTGCTGTTGCTGGTAAAGGCCGCCGAGTTCATACCGTACACCAGGCGGAAGGACCCCTGGCTTGCCCAGAACGGCCCGCACCCTGGCCACGGCCGATTTAATACCCCCGTGCTCGATGCGCGCCGTCACGGGCACCATGGCCTGCAGATCTTCCCGGGTGATCTGTGGTTGGCCTGCGACCGGCACCACCGAGGCAACGCGCGACAATGGGAACATGTGGCCATCGGCAGACCGTATGGGAAACGCAACCAGGTTCGCTATCCGCCACGACGGCGAACCCGCGCCCGCCACACGCACGCCGATCGATTTGGTGGCGCTAGGCAGTTCTGTCGCGATGACACCGACAAGACCATCCGAAATCGCCTGGGACACTGCCTGGACCGTTACACCTTCCGCAGCCGCGGCCACGGGATTAACGCGCACTTCCAGCGCATCGCCCGCAAGCTGCGCGCCGCTCTTCACATCCACGAGCCCTGGCACGCGGGCCATGGCGCTCGCAATGCGGTCGGCCAGCGGAAGCAACGCTGCAACATCGTCCCCATACAGCTTGACCTCAATGGGCTGCGGGACCGCCGTGAGATCACCGATCAGGTCTTCCATGAGCTGCGCCACCTCCACCTGCACACCGGGGACGTTGTGCAGGATGCGATCGCGCACATCGTTCATGACATCGATCGTCGGGGTATCGTGGCCGGTTTTCAGCTTGATGAAGAAATCACCATGGTATGACTGGCCGAGGTCGCCACCCAGGCCCGTACCGAGCCGGCGCGAGAACGTGTCGATATCCTTGTTCATCCGCAGCAGCGATTCGATCTGGGCGACCTCGCGCTCTGTCTCGATGATGGACGTACCCGGTGCGGTGTAGTAATCGAGCACGAAGCCACCCTCATCGGCCTCGGGCATGAAGCCGGTCGGGACATGCATGTAGGCGACGATGCCGACAATAAACGTACTGGCCACGAGGGCGCCCACGAGCCAAGGGCGACGGAACGCTACCCGCACGACGTGGCCGTGGGCACGCGCGAAAGCGCGCTCCCAGCGTGCCGGTACGTGTACCCAACTGCGCGGGCGCGAAAAACGTGCCGCCAGCGGCGGCACCACGAACGCCGTGACAATCCACGAAACAACCAGGGCTGCACCCATCGTGATGGACAATGCGCGCGAAAACGCACCCGTCACGCCATCAAGAAACGCAAGTGGCACGAACACGATCAGGGTGGCGAGGCTTGAGCCCGAGAGTGGCACGATGAATTCGCTTGCCGCCTCGTAGATGACGCCGTCGTAGCGGCGTCCATCGGCCGCCGCCACCCGGCGTGCCATGTGCTCGACCATGACCATGACATCGTCGATGACGAGCCCCACTGCGGCCGCCATGCCGCCCAGGGTCATGATGTTGAAGCTGAGGCCAGCCACGCTCAGGCACAAAATGGTTCCCGCCAGGATGGCTGGCACGGCGATAAAGACGATCGCGACGAGGCGCATGCTACGGAGGAAGGCGAAGAGCACGACGGCCGCGAGGATCAGGCCGATAGCTATCGCCTCCCACACGCTGCCGGCTGACGCCGTGACCAGCTCGCTCTGGTCGTACCATTTTTTCAGCGTGATGCCAGGCGGTAACGGCAGGCCCTTCAACTTCGCCCGAACCGCCGCGGCGATCTGCACGGCATTGCCATCGGGCTGCTCGAAGACATTCAACAGGACGGCAGGCCGGCCATCCTCGGCCACGCGAGTCCAGTCCGGTGCCACACCGCTATGCACGTTCGCAACATCACCCACCGTGGTACGGCCGCCTCCCGCGTTGGCCAGCCGTATGGATGCCACCGCCCTGGCATCGCTCACCGGACCGTTGGCAACCACAAGGAAAAGCTTGTGGTGATCCTGGATGCGCCCGACCGCGTTCACCTGGTTCGCCGCGGCAATGGCCGTTGTGACATCCGACGCAGTAAGCCCGCGCGACGCGAGCGCATGCGGATCGACCTCAACTTCGATCTCGGCGACTTGCCCACCCTGCACATCGACGCGAGCCAAACCCGGCACGGAGGCCAGCATGGGCGCGATGCGATACTGGGCGAAATCGCGCAGGGCCACGGGGGACATGCCATCCCCGCGCAGGGCATACGAGATGATCGGGAACACCGTGGGGTCCATGCGGCGAACGTCATAACGCGTACCGGCAGGCAAATCGGGGATCGTTGACGCGATGGCCGCATCGACCAGGAGCGTCGATGCGATCATGTCGCGGCCCCACCCGAAATCTACCGAGATCTGCGCCTCGCCCCGGGACGTTTCCGAGCGCACGCTGTTAACACCCGGGATCGAGCGTATCGCGTCTTCAACGGGCCGGGTAACGAGCAGCGAGGTGGTTTCGGCCGGACGGTCGCCGGCTGAAAGGTCCACGACGATTCGCGGGAACGACACCTGCGGGAACAGCCCAACCGGAAGATTGAGTGCTGCGACCGCCCCCATGATCGCCAGCATGATGGCGAGCAGGACGAGTGTCGCCGCGTGCCGTGCCAGGAACGATGCCGGCATCAGCGGCCACCGCCACTGGTGACGACGGTCATGCCTTCGGCAAGTTGTGGTCCGCCCGCGGTCACCAGCGGTGCCGATGGGTCGATATCACCGTTGAGCAGCACGCGGTCGCCGCGCTCAACGACGACACGCACGTCAACGCGATGCGCCCTTCCCTGGCGGACCTGATAGACGCAAGGGCCCCTGCTGTCGTCAACGACGGCATCCGCGGGGGCATCCCATCCGGATGCCTCGCCCACCGTGATCTCGGCCCGCCAGGTCGTTCCGGGCATGGGCGCCGAGTCCGGATGGATACGGACCGGCACCAGGCGCGTTTGCCCGTCGATAGCATCGGCGATGCCGAGGACGCGTCCCGTTATCCTGCCCGTGCCACCGACCCGCTCCAGATCGACCGGCATGCCGACACGCACCGTGCCGGCAACGCCAGGCTCAACACCGCCGATGACGGTGAGCTCGGCCGTTGGCGTCACGGCAATCAGCGGCGCGTTGGCTGCCACCACCTGGCCAGCTGACGCAGCGACGGTCGTGACCGTTCCGTCCACCGGCGCGCGTATGACGATGGACGATGCCACCACATCGGCGCGCGGGTACATGGCGACGGCTGCCCGTGCATCGGTAAGTGCTTTCGACGCCTGTTCCACCTGTTCGTCCGTAGCCAGCGCGTCCCCACGCAGGCGGCGCACACGCTCGAGCGATAATGCCGCGGTCTGCACGCCGGTCCTCGCCATGTCCATCGCTACACTGGCGGCAGGCGCAAGGTCGAATGAGGCCAGGACCTGTCCTCTACGCACCGCCTCGCCCTGGGCTACGGTCAACCGGGATAGCGAACCATCGAACGGCAGCGTGACCACTTGCTGGTACGGGGCACCCTGGCTCGCCTCACCCCATGCCACGACGGTGCGCGGCATGACACCCTTCTGCGGCGTAGCGATGAGCACCGCGGCCGACGCGACCTCATGCGCCGCATCGTCATCTGGCGTGGCCTGACAACCAGCGAGGACGCACAGGCAAAGCGCAAAAACCGCTGAGGAAGGACGACGCATCACTGAAACTCCTTTTCCGTATCGATCACCGGCATCCCCATGCCCAGCAGCGCTTCAAGACCTATTCGTTGATCACGCATAGCGAGTTCGGTATGCAGTTGCGCCACCTTCGCGGACAATGACGCCACGGCCAGCCCGCTGTAGGTCGTGCGGTCCAGGTCTCCCCTCGCGAGCGCGGCCGAAGCGGCCGCTGTCCGGCCAGGTGCAGCCGCCTCCTCCCGTGCCAGGCGCCGCAGCTGCGATTCCGCTAGCCGGTTCGCTACGATGAGCGCCCTGGCTTCGTCCCTCGCATCGGCGACGCGCTGGCTGTACTCCGCGTGCAAACGCTCGCGGGTGAATTGTTCGGCGCGGGCGTTCGCGGTACCACGGTCAAATATCGGCAAGTCCACGGTGAACGCTGGCCCGCCATTGGTGACCCTGCTGTTGTCGCGCGACGCGTCGTAGCCGAGCGACAAAGCGGGGAATTGCGAGAGTACGGCAGCGCGAAAGTGCGCATCCTGCGCCTCGTAGCCCATGGCGAGCGCCACCAGGTCAGGCCTGTGCCTGGGCAGGTCGTGAATCGCAACGTCAGCCTCAGCCTCGGCTAGCGGCACCCATGGCGGCAAGGGTGCGAGCGACAGCGGCGCATCGAAGCCAAGCCCCATCAGCGCGCGCAGGTCGCGCCGCTGGCTGGACAGCGTGCGCTCGGTCTCCGCCGCGGCGGCATCCGCTTCGCTGGCAGCCTGCGCCATGGGGGCCGTCACGGTGCGGTCCATGTCGCCCGCCTGTTCGGCGCGGCCAGCAGCCTCCCATTGTTGGCGGAGGATTTGCGCCATCTGTACCTGCAGGGCAAACAACTGCTCGTTGAGAAGGATGTCGGTCGTAAGCTGTCGTCCCCGGACCACCGTTTGCCACGCCTCCCACGCAAGGCTCGCATCCACTTCCGCTGTCGTTGCACGCGCCTCGGCGCGGCGCGCACGCAGGGTGATCAAGCCATTCACCGGCTCAGCGATCGCCGCTGTCCATGCGGTCGCGTCACCTGCGCCGGATAGCAGGTAACCCAGGCTTCCGGAGAACGAAGGATTGGGAGGAAGCGCACCGGTTTCCGCCTGTGCATGTGCCTCCGCGCGTCGCAACCCGGCCAGCTTCAACGAAGGGTTGTTCTGCAATATCAGGCGCGTGACGTCATCCAGCGTGAGCGCCGCGGGCGCAACGGCGCCACCCTGAAGCGCGCTAACGGCGCCGGCGTAACGCGCTTCATGGTCGAGCGGCAGCGGCGCATAGTGAGCGCACGCCGCCACGCCAGCGGCAATAAGGCCACATAGCAATGGCCTGGCCAGGGATACAGGCATGCGAAACGGGTGTCCTTGGGGAACTACCCGCCACGCTAACCAAGATCGCTTAGCGGAATCTGTGCGACCTAGGCTCCATCCGCCGGAATCATGTAGCCGAAGCCGCGGACCGTCCTGATCACCTCCACGCCGAGCTTGCGGCGCAACGCATGGATGAGCACCTCGAGCGCGTTCGGGCCGACATCCGACTCTGCCCCGTAGATGGAACGCTCTATCGCGTCGCGCCGCACGATCCGGCCCACGCGCTCCATCAGCACCTGCGTCAATGCGAACTCACGCCGGGTCAGTTCAACGCGCTGGCCATCCCTGCGCACTTCAAGCCGCGACACATCCATCGAAATCGCGCCCGCCCTAAGCACATTGTCAGCCAGGCCCTGCGAGCGTCGGCAGAGGGAGCGAATCCTCGCTGCCAGCTCATCAAGATGAAACGGCTTGGCAAGGTAATCATCGGCGCCTGCATCCAACCCCTGGACGCGATGCTGCACGGTATCGCGGGCGGTAGTCACTAGGATGGGCGTTCGGATGCCTGCCCGCCGCGCCTCGCGCAGCACCTCGATGCCATCCATGGAAGGCAGCCCCAGGTCGAGCAGGACCAGGTCGGCTTCGCGTTGCCTGAGCGCCTCGAGGGCTGCGTTGCCATCTCGCAGCCACATGACGGTGTAGGTCAGCTGCTCCAGCGCTCGCTTGATCGACCCACCCAGGCGCTCGTCATCCTCGACCACAACGATATGCATAGCGGCTCCCCATGAATTTACGAGGGCCATTGTCAGGGTTCTGATGGCCGGCGCATTACACAGGTTCGGCTAAGGAATTCATAAGCTACCTGAGTAACGGGATTATCTCGCCGATTTTCTCAACTCATTCTCTTTTACCGAATCCACGACCGGAGTCGTTGCGCCCCAACGGATCGAATGCCGCCCATTTGTTATTGCGAATCATTATCACATGCGTTAATGTTTCATGCCGCAATTACTTCACCTCTCCGCGAAAGCGTACGACGCCCGATTAACCCGGGCGCCGCCGGACTCGCTTTGCCCGCGTTCCGCGGGAACCAACGTTCAAGGGAAAAACCACCATGCCGTCGTACATCACCTCGAGGTCCGTTCCGCCCCGCCGCCTGGTCGCAAGCGCCCTTGGCCTGGTCATGGCCGGCTCCGCCGCCCACGCTACCGACGCGCCCCATCCGGATCCGCAGGACAAGGGCAAAGAGCGCAAGACCGAGAACCTCGAAGGCATGCAGGTGCAGTCGACCGTGGTCAATAGCACGTCGCCCAAGTTCACCGCGCCACTGGTCGATACACCGCGTTCGGTCACCGTCGTGCCGCAGGAAATCATCCAGCAGACCAACGCCATTTCCCTGCTTGATGTGCTGCGCACCGTACCGGGCATCACGTTCGGTGCTGGCGAAGGCGGCAACCCCAACGGCGACCGCCCCATCATTCGCGGCTTCGATTCGGAGAGCTCTATCTTCGTGGACGGCGTGCGCAGTTCCGGCTCCCAGCAGCGCGAGATCTTCGATATCGAACAGGTGGAAGTGACCAAGGGCCCGAGCTCGGCGTACACCGGCCGCGGCTCGGTCGGCGGTAGCGTGAACCTGGTGACGAAGGCACCGGAAGCCAAGAACTTTGTTGCAGGTTCTATCGGCCTGGGCACCGACGCCTACCGTCGTGGCACCGCGGACTGGAACCAGATGTTCGGCGACGATTCCGCGTTCCGCCTGAACCTGATGGCGCACGATGCGAACATTCCCGGCCGCAACGGCCCCGACCAGAGCCGCTGGGGCGTTGCGCCGTCGGTCACCTTCGGCCTGCACGCCGATACCAGCGTGACGCTTAGCTACTACCACATGCAGACGGATGACACGCCCGATAGCGGCATTCCGTACAACAACCCGAACAACGCGCCCACGCGCAGCGGCAGCCCGATCGACGTACCGCGCGATACCTATTACGGCCTGCTCGATCGCGACTTCCAGAAGCAGAAGAACGATATCGGCCAGATCGTGGTCAAGCACAACTTCGCCGATGGCTGGCAGTTGCGCAACACCTCTGTCTACGCACGCTCCACCAACGATTACCTGTGGACCCAGCCGGACGACAGCAACGGCAACTTCCTTGCCAACGGTGGTATCTGGCGCCGTGCCAACAACCGTATCAGCGCCACCGATTCGCTCACCAACCAGACGGACCTCACGGGTGCGTTCGAAACCGGCTCGGTGAAGCACACAATCGCGGCCGGCATCGAAATCGCCAACGAGAAAACCAACCGTTCGCAATACCTGGTGGACCCGGCGAAGAACGCCGCCGACACGCACAATATTGGCGCGATCAGCAATGGCGCCTGCTCGGCGAAGTACGGTATTGGCGCCGCATCGAACTACTGGTGTGCACCGGTGATCGACCCGAATCCGCACGATCCGTGGCAGGGTGCGTTGATCGGAGGCCAGAACCCGAACCGCATCACCACGAACACGCGCTCCGCGTGGGCGTTCGATACGATGGACTTCAACGAGATGTGGTCGCTGAACCTGGGCGGCCGCTATGACCACTTCGAGACCAAGTCCACCGCGGTGACCACGGCCACGAACGCCACCGTGCGCGTGCGCAACAACTCGTCGTTCTGGAACTGGCAGGCCGGCCTGGTGTTCAAGCCGGCGGAGAACGGCAGCATCTACGCGTCGTGGGGCACCTCATCCAACCCACCCGGCGTGGATGCGGGCGATGGTGCCGATGGCATTGCCGCGACCAACGATTCGCTCAAGCCCGAGAGCAGCCGCAACCTGGAACTCGGCAGCAAGTGGGACCTGCTGGATAACCGCATTTCGCTGACCGGGGCGGTGTTCCGCAGCGAAAAGAGCAACGCGCGCGTCGCCACCGGCGGGCGCGGCAGCGTCATGGTCAACGCGGGCAAGCAGCGCGTGGATGGCGTGGAAATTGGCATCAACGGCCGCATCACCGAGAAGTGGAACGTGTTCGGTGGCTACACCTGGCTGGATAGCGACCTGGTCAAGCCGGCGCCGGCGGATGCGGCGAGCAAGGGCAACCAGTTCCCGAACACGCCCAAGAACAGCTTCACGCTGTGGACCACCTACGCGTTCACCCCACGCTTTACGCTGGGCGGCGGTGCGTACGCCATGGATCGCGTATACGGCAACACGGCCAACACCAAGTGGGTGCCGGGCTACACGCGCTACGACCTGATGGCCTCGTACGTACTGAACCACAACGTGACCCTGCAGCTGAACGTGCAGAACCTGACGAACAAGTACTACTTCGACAAGGCCTATGCCGCGCACTACGCCAACGTGGCTCCCGGCCGCGTCGGCATCCTCAGCGCCAACTTCCGCTTCTGACCCGAGGAAGCCCGGGCCGGCTCACGGCGGCCCGGGCATAACGCCATGCTCCTGCAGATCGAAAACCTCATCACGGCCGACGACGCCGCCACCATTCTTTCGCGTTTGCGCGACGCACGGTGGGAGGACGGCCGCGTGACGGCGGGCTACCAATCCGCCCAGGCCAAGCACAACGCACAGGTCGCCGAGGACGATCCCATCGCCCGCGCGCTGGGCGATGCCGTCGTCGACCGGCTGCTGGCCCATCCCACCTTCTTTGCCGCCGCCCTGCCGCTGCGCATCTACCCGCCGTTGTTCAATCGGTACGAAGGCGGCCAGGGCTTCGGCATGCATGTCGATAACGCGATACGGTATGACCGCCGGCAGATGCCGCCGCTTGCCGTACGCACGGACCTCTCCGCCACCTTGTTTCTCAGCGATCCTGAGTCCTACGACGGTGGCGAGCTGATCGTTGAAGACACCTACGGCACGCACGCGATCAAGCTGCCGGCGGGCCATCTGGTGCTGTACCCGGGGAGCAGCCTGCACCGCGTGGAGCCGGTGACCCGGGGCACGCGCAACGCGTGCTTCTTCTGGGTGCAAAGCATGGTGCCCGATGCGATGCGCCGGCGGCTGCTTTTCGATATGGACCTCTCCGTCCAGGAGCTGACTGGCCAGGGTGCGGATAAGGACGCCGTGCTGCGGCTGACCGGGGTCTATCACAACCTCTTGCGCGAATGGTCGGTCACGTGACCGCGTTCGACGCAGAGGCGTTTGGCACCGAGCTCACCACTTCATCGGCGGCGGCGCATGCCTATGCGTTGCGCCTGGCGAAGGACGGCGATGCCACGGCCCAGACGATCGTCGGCCAGATGTTCCTGGATGGACAGGGTTGCGACGCCCAACCTTCCGAGGCGGTGTACTGGTTCATGCAGGCAGCGCACCTTGCGTCACCCATGGCGATGAACATGCTGGGTCGCTGCCATGAAAATGGCTGGGGCGCCGTGGTCAACCACGAGCTGGCGGCCGTGTGGTTCCGCCGCGCCGCCGAACACGGGCTCGACTGGGGCATGTACAACTACGCCCACGTGTTGGAGCAAGGACGTGGCGTACGCGAAAACCGTGCCGCGGCGTTCGAGTGGTTCGGCCGGGCCGCGGCCGTTGGCCACGCACGGGCCATGTGTTTCCTGGCGCGCTACTACGAGCATGGATGGGAGACGGCGCAGGACGTTTTGCGTGCGTACGCACTCTACGAAGCCTCCGCGAACGCCGGTGACTACCGCGGCGAATGCGCCTGGGCTTCGGTGCTTGCCGGCCAGGGCCGCCACGACGAGGCAAGAGCTTTTCTTGCGCGTGGCCTTTCGAAGGCACCCGAATCCTTTATTAGCGCCATGAAGGACGTGCTTCTCGCCAACCCGGCCAGCGAAGTCAGGGCGCTTTCGAGCGTTTGCGACGGTCCTTTGGGCTGACCGGACCGAACGTCCGCTCAATATCGTCGAGCGCACGCGCTACCTGCTCCGCCGCCCCTGGGTATGCATGCACCAGGGCCGCCACCCGCGCGCTCAGGGAAACGGCCTTCCCCTGCGTTGCATCCACGGGTAACGGGATGTTGAGGCATTCGCACAACCGGCGCGCCGTCGGCGTGAGCGTCACCGCTATGCCGCGCTCGATGCGCGAGATCTGCGAGCGATGAACGCCGCTCAGCACGGACAAATCTTCTATGCGCATATCGGCAGCCAGCCGCGCTTCGCGAATCTGAGCACCCAGTGCCTGGGCACCTGAGGCACCAAGTGGCAAGCGGGTATGGGTACGAGGGGCTTTCGTTGAACGTGCAGGCATCTGAGCCACGGAACCGCAGGGAGGAACGCGAACCACCCTATTCGATGTACCTTAGGCCGCACTTAGAACACCCGACGCCAACAGCTTCACCTGTAGGAGCGCGCTTGCGCGCGATGGATCGTGCTGCTACCGGATCGCGCGAAGGCGCGCTCCTGCAACTTTTTCGCGCGCCAAGAAAAAGGGCGACCCAGAAACGAGCCGCCCCTCTTCATCGCCGACCAATCACGTGTATCAACGGTTGACCCAATGGCACTGCTGCACGGTGTGATAGTGATGGTGGCTGTCGTACACGCGATGCGGCTTACAAACCTTGTGGCGCGTCACGTGATGCGGCGGGTGATGATCATCGGCCTGGGCGGCAAGCGGCGCCATGAAGGCGGCGCCCAGCACGAGCAGGCCGAGAAGACGCGTACGCGTGCGAGTTACGCTTCCGGCGGTGTGGTTAGTCATGCTGTTCTCCCGTGAGTGGTGGAACACAACGTCGCTTTTCTATGCGACGCAGTCAATACAATTTCGAACGCCACCATGGCTGTGTTCATGTACCTCTACACGGAGCGAAAAGTCGCAATTTCTTTCGCATTGCCAGGCTTTGGACTAGGCTCTGTGAGCTGCGCTGCGCGGCGGGAGTAAAGGCCACCGCCCACTCCCGCCGATTGAATACTGCACCGCCCAACCCCATCCGTAAGCGAACGATCAGGAGCCAGGTACAGGAATGAGCGGCGAACGCAGGGCGAAATCACGGAATATCGGCGCGTTGCGCAACCTTTGGCCGTTCATGAAGCCGCACAAGGGCCTGGTGTTTGGCTGGCTGATCTTCCTGGCACTGTCTTCGGGTGCCTCCCTGGCGCTGCCCCCCGCGCTCCGGCACATCATCGACCGGGGCTTCCTGGCCTCGAACGTGGCCACCATCAACGGCACCTTCCTGGCCCTGTTCGGGGTGGCTGTGGTGCTGGCCATCGCCACGGCCGGGCGCTACTACTGCATCGCCCTGCTGGGTGAGCGCTCGCTCGCCTCCTTAAGGGCAGCGCTATACAAGCACGTCATCGGGCTGGACGTGGGCTTCTATGAAAGCACCCGGGTGGGCGAACTCACGTCGCGCCTGGGTACCGATACCGAGGTCGTACAGACGCTTGTCGGCTCGGGAATTTCCGTGGCGCTGCGCAGCGCCGTGATGCTGATCGGCTCGGCCGTAGCGATGGCCTGGACCAGCCCGCACCTCGCCGGTCTCACCGCCCTGGTCATCCCCGCCGTGATGCTGCCGATCCTTATCTTCGGCCGCCGTGTGCAGAAGCTGTCGCGGCATAGCCAGGATCGGATCGCGGATGCCGCCGCGGTGGCGAACGAAACCCTCAATGCCGCCCAGGCCGTGAAGGCCTATAACCGCGAGCCGATCGAGAGCCGCCGCTATGCCGATGCGATCGCGCTGGCGCTAGCCACGGCACGTCGCCGCATCGGCATGCGCTCACTGCTTACCGCGGCCGTCATCGTCCTGATCTTCGGCGCGATCACGCTGGTGTTGTGGAGCGGCGCACGCGATGTGATCGCCGGCACCCTGCAACCCGGCGTGCTCAGCCAGTTCGTGCTCTACGCCATTTTCGCTGCCGGCTCGGTGGCGGGCCTCTCCGAGGTCTGGGGCGATGTACTGAGCGCCGCCGGCGCCATGGAGCGTATCGGCGAACTGTTCGCCGAGCAGCCGCAGATCCGCACACCCGAGGCACCGGAACCGCTGCCGGTGCCGGTCACGGGGTCGCTGCATTTCGACCATGTGGAATTCCGTTACCCGTCACGGCCCGACGTCGCTGCCCTCTCGGACTTCACCCTGGATATCGCACCCGGTGAAACGGTCGCCCTGGTCGGCCCCTCGGGTGCGGGCAAGAGCACGGTATTCAGCCTGCTGTTGCGCTTCCACGATCCCAAGTCGGGCGCCATACGCTTCGATGGCGTGGACCTGCGTGCACTGGCCCTGCCCGATTTGCGCGGCTCCATCGCGCTGGTGCCACAGGAAACCGTGATCTTTGGTGGCAGCGCCGCAGACAACATCCGCTTTGGTCGCGAGAACGCCACGAACGATGAGGTCCGTGAAGCGGCGCGCCTGGCCGAGGCCGATGGCTTCCTGTCTGCGCTACCGGAAGGTTATGAGGCAGCCCTAGGCGAGCGCGGCGTGCGCCTCTCCGGCGGCCAGAAGCAGCGCATCGCCATCGCCCGCGCCATCCTGCGCGATGCACCGCTGCTCCTGCTGGATGAAGCAACCTCCGCGCTGGATGCGCAATCGGAAGCGGCGATCCAGCAGGCGCTGGAGCGACTGGAAAAGGGCCGCACCACGCTGGTGATCGCCCACCGCCTGGCCACCGTACAGCGGGCGGACCGGATCGTCGTGATGGAGGCTGGCCGGATCGTGGCGCAGGGCACGCATGAGCAGTTGCTCGCCCAGGGTGGCCTGTATGCAGAGCTTGCGCGGTTGCAATTTGTGGCCTGAGGCGGGACCGGATCGCGCGCAAGCGCGCTCCTACAGGATACCTACGCGGCCTTGACGCCCCGCCGCCTAGCGTCGGGGCATGGATAGCGACCTGCTGCTACCCCGCCCTGAAGGGCTTTACTGCCCGGCGGGCGATTTCTATATCGACCCCATGCTGCCGGTCGCGCGCGCCGTGGTCACGCACGCGCACGGCGACCATGCGCGTGCAGGCAGCGCCCTGTATCACGTGGCCAGCGCGGGCGCGGCACTGATGCGCGAACGGCTCGGCGCCACGGCCACGATTCGCGCGTACGACTACGGCGAGCGATTCACATTGGGCGAGACCGTGCTCAGTCTTCACCCCTCGGGGCACGTGCTGGGTGCCGCCCAGGTGCGGATCGAAGGGCGCGGCAAGGTTGCCGTCGTATCGGGCGACTATAAGCGCGACCCGGACCCCACCTGCGCACCGTTCGAGCCCGTGCCGTGCGATGTGTTCGTCACCGAATCCACGTTCGGCCTGCCGATCTACCGCTGGCCACCGATGTGCGAGGTGATCGGCGACCTGATGGCGTGGTGGGCGGATTGCGCCGAGCGCGGCATCCCGGCCGTACTGTTCTGCTACGCCTTGGGCAAGGCGCAGCGGATCCTTGCCGAACTCGCCACACGCACCGACCGCACGGTATACCTGCACGGCGCGATGGTACGACTGGTGGAGGACTACCGTGAGGCGGGCGTGCGCATGGTACCGACCGAAGCGGTAAGCGAGACCGCTCGCGGCCGCGACTTCGCCGGGGAACTCATCCTCGCTCCACCCTCGGCCGCCGGCGCGCCGTGGATGAAGCGCTTTTCGAAGGCCTCCACCGGGTTCGCTTCCGGCTGGATGCAGGTTCGCGGTGCGCGGCGTCGGCGTGGCTACGATCGCGGCTTCATCGTCTCCGATCACGCCGATTGGCCGGGCCTGATCCGCAGCGTCGAAGACTGCGGTGCGAAGCGCATCTACGTGACCCACGGCGATGGCGAAGCGCTGATCCGTTACCTGCGCGAGCGCGGCCACGATGCCCGTTCGCTACGTTCACTCGGCGAGATGCCCGATGCGCGCACCAGCGAGGAAGGCGACTGATGCGCCGCTTCGCTGCCCTCTACGACGCCCTGGACCGAACGGCTTCGACCAGCGCCAAGCGCGATGCCATGGCCGCCTACTTCGCCGATGCGCCACCGGAAGACGCCGCGTGGGCGGTGTATGTCCTTGGCGGTGGCAAGCTCAAGCGCACCGCCACATCGACCGAACTACGAACGGCCTTGGCCGGCGAGACCGGCTATGCCGACTGGTTGATCGACGATAGCTACGCCCACGTAGGCGACCTCGCAGAGACCATCGCCCTGATGCTCCCGCGCCGCGAAGCGGACGGCACCGATACACCGCTGCATGCCTGGATGGAAGCGCGCCTGCCCTCGCTGGCACGCCTTGAGCCCACCGAACGCGTGGAAACCTTGCGCGACTGGTGGCGTGATCTGCCCGCCGCGCAGGTGTTCCTGGTCAACAAGCTCCTGACTGGCTCGCTGCGCGTGGGTGTGTCGCAACGCCTCGTCGTGCAGGCGATCGCGCAATGGACATCGCTGCCTACCGACCTCATTGCCCACCGGCTCAGCGGCACCTGGAAGCCGTCCGCCGACGCCTTCCGCGCACTCGCCGACCCCGAGCGCGCGGACGAACACGCAGGCGAACGCCCCTACCCGTTCTTCCTCGCCTCCCCGCTGGAACATGCAGTCGAAACGCTCGGCCCCGTCGTCGACTGGCTGGCCGAATGGAAGTGGGACGGCATCCGCGCGCAGCTGATGCGCCGTGGCGACGAAGTCATTCTCTGGTCGCGTGGCGAGGAACGCCTCGATGGACGCTTCCCGGAACTGGAGACCGCCGCGCGCACCCTGCCCGATGGCTGCGTGATCGATGGCGAAATCCTCGCGTGGTCGCTGGATGAGGCACACCCGCTGCTGTTCGCCGCCCTGCAGAAGCGTATCGGCAAACTCAAGCCGGGCCCAAAGCTGCTGGCCGACACGCCTGTGCGACTCATGGCGTACGACCTGCTCGAGCTCGGTGGCAAGGATCTGCGCGACATGCCGCTGCAAGAGCGCCGCACCCATCTGGCCGGCTTACTCAACGGCCACGGCCCTGCGTTCATGCTCTCACCGGCGGTACCCGCAAACACATGGGCCGACCTCACCGCCCTGCGCGCCGAATCGCGTGAGCGCCGCACCGAAGGCCTGATGTTGAAGCGACTGGATTCGCCCTACCGCGTCGGCCGCAAGCGCGGTGACTGGTGGAAGTGGAAGGTGGACCCATACACGATCGATGCCGTGCTGCTTTACGCGCAGCCCGGCCACGGTCGCCGTTCCGGCCTGTTCACCGACTATACGTTCGGCGTGTGGGATGGCGAAGCGCTGGTACCTGTCGCCAAGGCGTACTCGGGCCTTGATGACGACGAGATAGGCCGCCTCGATCGCTGGATCCGCGCCAACACCATCGATCGTTTTGGGCCCGTGCGCTCGGTTCAGCCTACTCACGTGTTTGAACTCGCCTTCGAAGCTATCCAGGCTTCGGGCCGTCACAAGGCCGGCGTGGCGGTGCGCTTCCCGCGCATCCTGCGCTGGCGTACCGACCTTGCGATCCGCGATGCCGACAAACTCGACGACCTCCGCCGCCTGGCGTCGGGCTGAAGCGCGCCTGATGGCGTGGTTCACCGCGCAGGAGCGCCGCCCGGCGCCATTCCAGCGCGCCGCGTGGAAGCTTTGGGCCGAAGGCAAGCATGGCCTGGTCCACGCACCTACCGGCACAGGCAAGACGCTCGCGGCGGCGGGCGGCCCGCTGATCGATGGCGTGCTGAATCCAGGCACGGGCCTGCGCCTTCTGTGGATTACCCCGCTCCGTTCGTTGGCCACCGATACCACGCAGCACCTTACCGCCGCCGTGGAAGCCATGGGCCTGCCGTGGCGCGTGCTGCGCCGTACCGGCGATAGCGGCAGCGCGGAGCGCGCGCGGTTGCGCCGTGGTGCCTGCGAGCTACTGGTGACCACGCCGGAGAGCCTTGCCCTGCTGCTCAGCTACCCCGACGCACGCGAGCGCTTCGCGACGCTGCGCGGCGTGGTGGTCGATGAGTGGCACGAACTGGTCGGTAACAAGCGGGGCACGCTTCTTCAGCTTGGACTGACCCGGCTGCGCCACTGGCAACCCGAGGCTCGCACCTGGGGGCTCTCCGCCACGCTGGGCAACCTGGATGAAGCGTTGAAAGCGCTCGCCGGCAATGGCGTCCTCGTAGGCGCGATGTCGCGCAAGAAGACCATCATCGAAACGGCCGTGCCTGAAGGCGGTGAGCGATTCCCCTGGGCCGGCCATCTCGGCCTCACCCAGCTACCGCGTGTGCTCAAGGCGGTGATGGAAGCGCGCAGCAGCCTGGTATTTGCCAACACACGGTCGCAAGCGGAACTGTGGCACGAAGCACTCGCCTCCGTGTGGCCCGAAGCACCGGAAACCCTCGCACTGCACCACGGCTCGATCGATCCGAAGCTCCGATTCGCGACGGAGGAAGGCCTGCGCGTGGGCGCGCTGCGTTGTGTCGTCGCCACGTCCAGCCTGGACCTGGGCGTGGACTTCTCCAGCGTGGAACGCGTGATCCAGGTCGGCAGCCCGAAGAGCGTGGCGCGCCTGCTGCAACGTGCGGGCCGTAGCGGCCACCAGCCGGGCATGCCCTCGCGCATTCTTTGCGTGCCCACCCACCTGCTGGAGCTGGCGGAAATCGATGCCGCGAGGCGCGCGCTCAACGAGGGCCACCTGGAGCCTCGTCGCCCCATGCGCGGCTGCCTGGATGTGCTGGCCCAGCACTTGATGACCATGGCGCTTGGCGGGGGCTTTACGGCCGACGAGGCGCATGCCGAGATCACGACATCGCTGGCCTATGCGAGCATGCCGCGCGACCGCTTCGATGCGGTTCTCGCCTACCTGTGCACCGGCGGGACAGCACTTGCGAGTTACCCGGAATATCACAAGCTGGTTCAGCGCGATGGCCGCTACGTGGTGGAGAGCGGGCGCGTCGCCCGCATGCATCGCCTGTCGATCGGCACGATCACTTCCGATGGCACCTTGCAGGTCCGCTACATGAAGGGCGCACGCCTTGGCACGGTGGAGGAAAGCTTCGTGTCGCGCCTTCGGCCGGGTGATCGTTTCCTGTTCGCCGGCCGCCACCTGGAGCTGGTCCGCGTTCGCGACATGACCGCATACGTGCGTGCCGCCCCCAACCGACGCGGTGGTGTACCGCGCTGGATGGGCGGCCGGTTGCCCCTCTCGGGCGAACTCTCCGACGAACTGCGCCGCACACTGGCGTCACCTGACCCACGCAGCGCCGAGATACGGGCGCTAGGCCCGCTGCTTGCGATTCAGCGCGCGCAATCGGCCGTGCCCGGGCTTGATGAAACCCTGTGCGAACGCACCCGTACCCGCGAAGGCGATTACCTGTTCGTCTTTCCGTTCGCCGGCCGCCTCGCCCACGAAGGGCTCGCCGCCGTGCTAGCGTGGCGTCTGGCACAAATACAGCCGGGCGATTACGGTTACGCCGTGAATGATTACGGCCTCACCATCACCGCCGCGCACATGCCGGCCCTGGATGCCGACACCATGCGCAGGCTGCTGCACCCCGCCGGCCTGCGCAGCGATATCCGTGCCAGCGTCAATCTTTCGGAGCTCGCGCGCCGCCAGTTTCGCGAGATCGCCCGCGTGGCTGGCCTCGTGTTCAATGGTTACCCCGCGCAAGCGAAAACCCTGCGTCAGCTCCAGGCATCGAGTGGCTTGCTGTTCGATGTACTGCGCCGGCACGATCCGGGGCACCCTTTGCTGTGGCAGGCCGAACGCGAAGTGCTCGACCAACAACTCGATTTCACCCGCTTGCGCGCCTGCCTGCTGCGCGTCGGCCGCTCGACGTTGCTCTGGCGCGAACCGAAGCGGCTAAGCCCGCTCGCCTTCCCGCTGTGGGTGGAGCGGCTGCGCGGTGGCATCAGCACCGATGACTGGAAATCACGCGTTCAGCGCATGGTCGCGACGCTCGAGGCCGGCGCCGCATGACGACGCGTGATATCGACGTGGCTGGCGAACGCCTCACGCTGCACCCGGAGCGCGCCCTTTACTGGGGCGCGCAACGCACACTCCTTGTGGCCGACGTTCATTTCGGCAAGGGCGCGGTCTTCCGTCGTGCCGGCATTGCCGTACCCAGTGGTGATACGGAAGACGACCTGCAGCGACTCGATGCACTCTTCGCCGTACTGCAGCCCGCGCGGCTGGTGATCCTTGGCGATCTGGTGCACGGCGCCGCCACGGTGCGCAGTGCGTGGGTAGATAATGTACGCGCGTGGCGCGCACGCCATGCGAGCATCGACATGACCCTGGTGGCGGGCAACCACGACCGCCACTTCGACGTCGCCTCGCTAGGTATGGCCGTGCAACCCGGCCGCCTCGCCGTGCCGCCTTTCGTGCTTTCGCACCATCCGCATCCACACGCCGAGGGCTACGTGCTGGCGGGCCACGTTCACCCGGGTGTCGTGGTGCGCGATGGGTGGCGCAAGCACCGCTTACCTGCCTTTGTGTTTGATCGCGATGTGGGGATGTTGCCCGCATTCGGCACGCTGACAGGGCTGCATGACGTTGCGAACCTTACAGGCCGCGAGATATTTGCCGTCACGCCGGCGGGTGTCATACCTACGCGGTAAGCCATGAATTTGCCACGACGTAGAGGCATACTTGCCCGTGGGGAACCCGTGGCGTCGCCGTGAACGGCGCATTCCGCAAGCGGGGCTCCAACCTATTCCACAAGGCAGGGAGTGGCACGGATGAAGCGTAAGCAGTGGTTGTTGGGTGTGGCAGGCCTTGCCATGAGCGGCCTTGCACTGGCGGCAGGCCCCGGTGCGGCGCGTAAGCGCCTGGAGGCCAGCATGCTGGTCACCGGCGATATCAACGTTGCCCCCGATGGCAGCGTCACCGGCTACACACTCGACCGGCAAGAAAGGATCCCCGGCGAAATCGTCGGCCTCATTGGTGCCGCCGCCCCCAAGTGGCGTTTTGACCCGGTCATGCGCGATGGCCACGCCGTGGCCGCACACGCCCACATGACCCTGCGCCTGGTGGCCAAGCGCGAATCACCGGACGACAGCCAGTTCACCGCGCGGATCGCCAGCGCCACGTTCGGCGAAGAGGGCGCAGGCGGCGAACAGATCAGCTACGCATCACGCGCTGCACCTGCGTACCCGATGAACGCGGCAAAAGCGGGCGTTGAGGGAACGGTCTACCTGCTGCTGCGCGTGGGCCGCGATGGCAAGGTGGCCGACGCCGATATCCAGCAGGTGAACCTTGGCGTGGTCGGCTCCGATAGCGAGATGAACGTATGGCGCAACGTGCTGGCCAAGCCGGCCCTACGCGTCGCAAAGGACTGGACGTTCAACGTTCCCACCACGGGCGCGCACGCCAACGATCCCTACTTCTACGCGACCGTCCCCATTGCTTACCACCTCAACCGCGGCACGGGCCCGCACCCGGATGATCGCTACGGCACGTGGCAGGGCTACGTGCCCGGCCCGAAGCAAGACATTTCTTGGGCAAAAGATGCCCAGGGGTCCAGCGCGGATGCCCTGCCCGATGATGGCCTTTTCCTCGTGAACAGTGGCCTGAAGCTCGTCACCCCGCTGGATAACGGCTAAGGCTTGCGATGCTCGGCGGTCGAGGCTTCCACCAGCTCGATCGCCGTGACGCTGTGGATCCAGCGCGCCGGACGGGAATCGTCCGGCACCACGATGCGGTACGGGCCATCCTTCGCGTCGAGTGGCTTGCCTTCGTGCCTATCCACCAGTACGACCTTGCGACCGCCAAAATCCGGATCGAGTTCGCCCAGGCTGAAGATCACCTGATAGCCATCGGCCGCGGTGATGCGCACGAAATCCGATAGCGCCTTGCCACGCAGTTCCTTGCCCACGGGGGCACCCTGCGCGCGCAACACATCGATCAGGTTCACGCCCTGCCACGCACTGGGCGCATCGCCGTGCGCACCCGCCTTGACCTCAGTGCGCGACAACGAAGATGTATCCAGGTCGATGGGAGCCTTGCCAGGCGCGGTGTAGTGCACCGCATCGGCGGCGAACGCGCCGCCAGCCAGCAGCAGCCCAGCGAACATGGCGAAACCTTGCAGTCGGTTCACGAGCGACACCCCTTTGATGGACGTCGCGACTATAACGGTCAGGCGATGGCCGCGACGAGTGCCCGCACCGTATCGGCATCGGACCGCGTTTCGCCCGCGCCCATACCCAACGGATCGGCGGGCGAACGGCGCATGGCCGATGGCAGGCGGCGCTTGGCCGACGCGTGGAACTCCCGTGCTCCGGTCGTATTGCGCAACGCGGCGATGTTGCCCGGCTCGATGCCCGCACCGGGCATGACCACGATGCGATCGCCGGCCTGTGCGACCAGGCGCGCCAGCCGCCCGGCACCTGCCACGGCGCTGGCCATGCCGCCCGAGGTAAGCACACGCTCGAAGCCCAGCTCGATCAGCGTCTCGAGCGCATCGCCCTGGTCGACCACCAGATCGAACGCACGATGGAACGTAACACCCATGCCTTCCGCCGCCTCAAGGAAGCGCTGGCAGGCATCGGCATCCACGTCGCCTTCCGGTGTCAGCGCCCCAACCACCACACCATCACAGCCGAGCTCGCGGCAATGCATGATGTCGTCGAGCATGGCTTCGATTTCGTGATCTTCGTAGACGAAATCACCAGCACGCGGGCGGATCAGCACGTACAACGGGATGTCCAGGCCCTCGCGCGCCAGCACCAGCGTGCCGTGCGACGGGGTTACACCGCCCTCGTCCAGGCTGGCACAGAGCTCGACGCGGCCCGCCCCACCCGCCTGCGCGGCGAACGCGGAGGCGGCGGAATTGGCGGCAACTTCCAGCAGCGCCATGTTCAGTAGGTGCTCTTGCCGGGGATGAGCGTGTCCTGCTTCTGCGCATCGCATACGGCGTACGAGAAACCCTTCTGGATGGCCCAGGCACCGACGTTGCCCTTCTTGTCCATGGCCAGGAAACCGACCTGCAGGTCCTTCGCTTCGGGCTTGCGCCGCAGGATGCGCTCCACCGCTTCGCGGCAGGCATCTTCGGGCGAGCGGCCCTGGCGCATGAGCTCCACCACCAGGAAGCTGCCGACGTTGCGGATTACTTCCTCGCCAACGCCCGTCGAGGTGGCACCGCCTACTTCGTTATCCACGTACAGGCCGGCGCCGATGATCGGGCTATCGCCTACGCGGCCGTGCAGCTTCCACGCCATACCACTGGTGGTGCATGCGCCGGAGAGGTTGCCCTTGGCATCGATGGCCAGCATGCCGATGGTGTCGTGATTGGACGCATCGCCTGGCGTACCGCCGGGGCCTGCATTGTAGGTTTTGACTTCGCTGTTGGCCTGCGGCTTGTACTTCGCCGTCTTCAGCCATGCCTGCCAGGCTTCACGGCTTTCCGGCGTAAGCAGCTCCTCGCGCGGGAAGCCTTGCTCAAGGGCGAACTGCAGGGCGCCGTCCCCCACCAGCAACACGTGCGGCGTGCGATCCATAACCCGGCGGGCCACGGAAATGGGGTGCGCGATATGTTCGATCGCGGCAACAGCACCGCAGTTGCCATGTTCATCCATGATGCTGGCATCGAGCGTGACCTTGCCATCGCGATCGGGGTAGCCGGCGCGGCCTACGCTGTGGTTCTTCATGTCGGCTTCGGGCACGCGCACGCCCTGCTCCACCGCATCGAGCGCGCGGCCGCCGGTGGACAGTACCTTCCACGCCGCCTGGTTGGCCGGCACGCCGAAATCCCACGTGGAGCAGACGCGCGGCACCATGCCGGCACCCTTACTCACCGTCGGCAGGCTGGTCTTCGATACGCCGCGCGCCGCGAAAGCCACGCCTGACGCAAGCGTCGCGCCCTGGAGGAAACGTCTGCGATCCATGGAACCCCTCGAAAGATGGCGCGACCATCGCGCGATCCCCGATGGTCGCATGGCCCATGTGGACCTGACCACCACGACTGTCGTCATGGTTTGCGCGGGCCAGTTCGCGGCACCAGGCGTCCCCAGCCTCACGCTGGCGCATCTGCGCGAACCGCGCTGCCTGGGCACCCAGCAGCGCCAGCACGGCGAGCGCCGCGAGGACCATGACCAGGATCGCGCCGCGCTGCCTCACCGAGGCAACCACGCACTGCGCGAGCGCATGCTGCCGTCGGTAAGCCACAAGCGGATCTCGACCCGGTGCGCACTTCGGACACGCGCACCCGTTGCCTCGGCGCGACGGAGCACGTCACCCTCCCGCCAATCCACCACCTGCAATGCCGATACGCCACCAAGAGCAAGTTCACAGCGATCGGTGAAGCAGGTGCGCAGCCCCCGGTCGTGGATGGCCCAGGCATGATGATTGGCGACGATCGCCATGCCGTGGTCGCTGCCGACGTACGCCGGGCAACCCCGCGACGGCAGGCAGGCGGACCAGCCTTTGTCGGCGCGGATGTCGGCCAGCATGGCAGTCAGAACATCCGCAGGGCCAACAGCACCCCGTACGGCGGCAAGGCGGGAGCGGACCTGGACCGCCACGGCCGCCGATGTCGCCACCACCGCGACCGAAAGCGTGGCGGCGATGGCGAGTGCAACGACCAGCTCGATGAGCGTCATGCCACGGGCCGTCACGGCAGGCCACCCCAGTCGAGACCGCCGGAAGGCCAGCGGACATGCACCGTACAGTGCTGGCCCACGCAACGGGCGAACCCCTGGGCGCTACGTCCGACGGCACGCCGGATATCTGTGTTGAAGCGATAAAGGTCGTCCTGGGCGATGGCGCGCGGCGAGCAACCGATGGCGCACGACATCGGTGCCGGATTCGCATAGTGATAGTCGCCCGCGCGCACGCCGTCGGGGTTCGCGCGAAGGCGTGATTCCAGTTCCGTCACCTCCGCGAGCGCATGCAGCCAGGTGCTCGCCTCATGCGTACGGGTGATGGACTGGGCCAGCCAGACGGCGGAGGCCGATGAGCCCACGGCAAACACCGCCAGGGCTGTGAGGGATTCGATGAGGGTTGCCATAGGTGTAGCGTGCCGATCGCGGCGGTGCCTGACAGCCGGTGATCGGTGGCCGCTCTTGTAGGCGGCGCCCATAAAAAAACCCCGCGACGAGCGCGGGGTTTTCGGTGGCTTGGCGCTATCTATCAGGCAGCGATTTCGACACCCGACGCCTGGGCACCCTTCGGGCCCGTCGTCACTTCGAACTTCACGCGCTGGCCTTCCTGAAGGCTACGGAAGCCCTTCGAGTTGATCGCAGAAAAGTGGACGAACACGTCCTCCCCACCGTCCTCGGGCGCGATGAAACCGAAACCCTTGGCGTCGTTGAACCACTTGACCGTACCGAAACGCATTGCGGAAACCTCTGGACATGGACTGGAAGCACCCGGATGGCGAGGCGTTCCCCAGATCCCCTTGGCCTGCCCCCGCGGCGCGTGCGAAGTATCATCATGTTTTAGACCAACGCGCAAGTGGGACTCTTTCGCATATGCCCGTCGGCGGTCCGGTCAGGCCGCCAGCATGCGGCCCAGGATGGGCGCCACGTTGGCGGTGGCGGCGGCGAGATGGGCAAAGATTTCCTCGATGCTGATCTCGGCTTCGTCGCCCGCGCCGGCCGCGAAGTTGGCGACCAGGGCAAGGCACGCGAACTCCAGCTCCAGCTCGCGGGCGAGGGCCGCCTCGGGCATGCCGGTCATGCCGACCAGGTCGCAACCATCCCGCTTCATGCGGGCAATCTCGGCACGGGTCTCCAGGCGCGGGCCCTGGGTCACCCCGTGGACGCCGCCATCAATGATGGCCAGGCCCTCGGCCCGGGCGGCCGCGAGGATCGCCTGGCGCAGGCTCTCGGTGTACGGCTCGCTGAAATCGATGTGGCGGACCTCGGCCCCTTCCACATCGTTAAAGCTGGTGTAGCGGCCATGGGTGTAGTCGATGACCTGGTCGGGCACCACCAGGGTGCGCGGGCCCATATCGTCACGGATGCCGCCGACGGCATTCACCGCCACGACCTTGCGCGCGCCCAGCGAATGCAGGGCCCACAGGTTGGCGCGGTAGTTCACCCGGTGCGGTGGCACGGTGTGGCTTTCGCCGTGCCGGGCCAGGAAAGCCAGGCGCTTGCCCTTGAAGTCGCCGACGACGATATCGCCGGAGGCCGGCCCGAAAGGCGTCTCCACGGCGTGGCGCTCGGGGTTCTCAAGGCCTTCAAAAGCGTACAGGCCGCTGCCGCCGATGACGGCGAGATCGATGCTCATCGGATTAGTCCTTCAGTGCGTAGATGGCCGGCAGGTTACGCGCCTGCTCGTAGTAATCCATGCCATAGCCAAAGACGTAGCGGTCCGGCAGGTCCACGCCGTTGAAATCGGCATCGATGCCCTCGGCACGGCGGCCATGCAGCTTGGTGCAGAGCACGGCAAGCAGCACGCGCTTCGCGCCCATCGCTTCGCAAGCGTCGCGCACGGCCTTCAGCGTATGGCCCTCATCCAGGATGTCATCGACCAGCACGACGGTACGGCCTTCCAGCGGCACCTCCGGGCGGCGCAGCCAGTGCAGGTCGCTGCCGCTGGTGTTGCCGCGGTAACGGGTGGCGTGCACGTAATCGAATTCGAGGTCGGTCTTGATCGCCAGGGCCAGCTGGCCGGCAAAAATCAGCGCACCGTGCATGACGGTGAGGAAGACGGGACGCTCGCCAGCGAGCGCGGTATCGATCTCGCGCCCCATGCGGGCGATTTCGGTATCGAGCTGCTCGCGGGTGAACAGGATGTCGGAATGTGCGAGCGCTTGCTCGAGCGATGCGGCGGCGGTCATGGGTAGCTCAGGACTCCAGGGCGGTTACGCGCGCAATGAAGCGCTCGCGTTGGGGATTATCGACAAGGCCTTCCCAGGTCGAGCCAATGGCACCGCGCAGGGGCGCGATGCGCTCGATCGGCGACAGCCGGCGGCCTTTGACCGCAGCGATCGCCTCGGGGACGACGTCGGGGAAACAGGCCAGTACGAGATCGCAGCCCGCATCCAGGTTAGCGTGCGCGCGCGCAGCGATACCGCCGGCGCTGGCGGCGGCGGCCATGCTGATGTCATCGCCGAACACGCAGCCGCGGAAGCCAAGCTCGCCACGCAGGATCTCTTCGATCCACACATGCGAATAGCCGGCCGGCTGGTCGTCGACCGAGGTGTATTTCACGTGCGCGGCCATGACGGCTTCGGCGCGTGCTTCGATACCGGCCACAAACGGCAGCAGGTCGGTGCGCAGGATCTCGTCCTTGCTACGGGTATCGACCGCGACCGATTCGTGCGTGTCTTCGGCCACCGAGCCATGGCCGGGGAAATGCTTGAGCACCGCAGCCATGCCACCCAGGTGCATGCCACGCACGTAGGCCTGCACCAGCTCGGCGCTGATCACCGGATCGGCATGGAACGCGCGGTCGCCGATGGCCTTGCTGCCCCGGTCGATATCAGCCACGGGCGCAAAGCTGAAATCCACGCCAATGGCACGCATTTCGCTGGCCATGATCCAGGCGTGTTCCTCGGCGCGATCCACGGCTTCGCCAGGATGGCTGTCATAAAGCTTGCCGATGGCGCGCAACGGCGGCAGGCGGGTGAATCCCTCACGGAAGCGCTGCACACGGCCGCCTTCCTGGTCCACGCACACCAGCAGATCCTCGCCACCCACGTCGCGCACCGAATCGATCAGCGCCGTGACCTGTTCGCGAGACTCGAAGTTGCGGCTAAAAAGAATGACGCCGGCCACACCATGCGCCGTGAGGTGCGCATGCTCGTGCGGCCTTAGTTCCTTGCCTTCCAGACCGATCAGCAGCATCAGGCGTTCTCCTTCCCTTCCCGTTCGGCCGGTGTCCAGTCGCGGTACGGCCGATCGATCAGGTTGACGTTGTAGTAGCGGACCAGGTCGCTCACTTCGAGGCCCAGCCACGCCGGTTGCGGGTACGCGGCATCCACGGCATCCAGCTCGATCTCGGCCACCACCAGCCCGGCATTGGCGCCGGTGAACTCATCGATTTCGAAGTGTGCGCCATCGAGCATGACGTGATGACGAACCTTCTCCACCACGCCATCAGCGAGGGTATCGAGCATATGCCGCGCATCGGCGAACGGCACGGGGTATTCGTACTCCTGCCGCTCGATGCCCAGCGTGGCCGACTTGATGTTCAGCCAGGCCTGTTCGCCCGAAATACGGACCCTAACCGAGGACTTGGCGTGGCCGCCCTCGATAGCACCCATGCCGACCAGATAGCCCTGGGCGATCGGCTCGCTGCGCTCGACCAGCGCACGCCAGCCGTCACCCGCGAGGAGGAACTTGCGTTCGATTTCGACGCCCATGCCCTGCCCTTGCTCAGCCGCGCTCGAACAGCGCGATGGATTCAACGTGCGCCGTGTGCGGGAACATATCCATCACACCGGCCGAAACAAGCCGGAAGCCGTGCTTCTCGACGAGAATACCCGCATCACGGGCCAGCGAGCCCGGGTGGCAGGAGACGTAGACGATACGGTTGGTGCCCTTGCGTGGCAGGTATTCCAGCACCTTGTCGGCCCCTGCGCGCGGCGGATCGAGCAGGATCTTGTCCCACGCCTGTTTTGCCCAGGGCTCGTTGCGCTGGTCTTCGAACAGGTTGGCTACGCGGAACGACGCATTGGCGATGCCGTTGCGGGCGGCGTTTTCGGCGGCGCGCTGGACCAGGCCATGCTCACCTTCCACACCCACCACTTCGGCGGCATGCCTGGCCATGGGCAGCGTGAAATTGCCAAGGCCGCAGAACAGATCGAGCACCTTGTCGGTCGACTTCAGGTCAAGCAGCTCGAGCGTGCGCGCCAGCATGCGCTGGTTCATGCCGGCGTTAACCTGCACGAAATCGAGCGGCAGGAACTCCAGCTCGACGTTATCCGCGGGGATGGCGAACGAGAGGCGCGGCGTTTCGGGCCACAGCGCGTGCACGCTGCTGTGGTTGCCAGGCTGCAGGTAGATGGCGAAACCATGCTCCTGCGCGAAGGCCGTGAGCTTCGCCCGGTCGCCCTCGCTAAGCGGCGAAAGGTGCCGGAACACCAGCGCCACCGTGTCGTCGCCGGCGGCGAATTCGATCTGCGGGATATCCCGCGCGGTATCCAGGGTCTGGATCAGCGTGGCCAACAGGCCCACCTTGGGGCCAATCGCCGGGTGGATCACCTCGCACACATCGATGTCGGCCACGAAGCGCGGGTTGGATTCCTCGCGAAAGCCGACCAGCACGCGGTCCTTCTTGTTGACGAAGCGCACGGAGAACCGGCCCTTGCGGCGGTAGCTCCACGGTGTATCGGTGAGTGGCGGCAGCCAGTTCTCCGGGGTGACCTTGCCGATCCGCTCGAAGTTTTCGGCCAGCACGCGCTGCTTGGCGGCGATCTGCGCTTCCGGTGCCATGTGCTGCAGCGAGCAGCCACTGCACTGGCCGAAATGGCGGCACTTCGGCTCAACGCGATCGGGCGAGGCCTCGATGATTGAAACGACCTCGGCATCGTCATAGTTGCGGTGACGCTTGCGGTACTTAAGCAGCACGCGCTCGCCCGGCAGCGCGCCGGAAACGAAAGTGGCCTTGTTGTCGATGCGGGCGACGCCCCGGCCGTCGTGGCTGAGGTCGGTGATGGTGGCTTCGAAGTCGGTCATGCGCTCAAAAAACTAAAAGCCCGGACGGGGCGGTCCGGGCCGGGCTGGGAGGCGCCGCGCGGGAGTACAGCGCGGCGTGCGATCCTGGCGAAAGGGCCTACTTGCGCTTCCAGGCGCCGGAGGCATCCTGATAATACCAGCCTGACGGGGCACGCTCGACCCAGCCGGCGGCAAAGGTCTTGCGGATCTGCGGCTCCCACTCGGGGTGGCCGTTGGCCTTGGCGATCGCCGCGTATAGCTGGTCGCGGTCGGTGTTCTCATCACGCACGACGTTAGTGGCCTGCGAGCGCCGGTCCAGCGGCAGCGAACCGGCATCGCGCACGGCGACGAGTCCATTGGCGGTAAAGCCGACGGCGCCCGAATCGAACAGGGTCTTGAGCTGGCCACCGAAACGGCCCTTCATCCGCGCACGGATGGCATCGGTTTCCGGCGAGCGCACCTGGATATCGGGGCTCTCGGCGGCCATGGCCTTCGGGATGACGAGATCCAGAAGCGAGGCGGACGGTTGCTTGCCGGCGGCAGGCTTGGCCGGCGCCTTGTCGCCACTGGCCGGGGCGACGCCACTGTCGTCGAGGACGTTGCCGATGAACTGGTCGGCGGCCTTCTGGGCCGCCGCTTCAGGGAAGTAGACGTTGATGGTGACGCAGCCAACCAAGGCGACGGCGGCGGCGAAGATCAGGCCAATCAGCGGGTTGCGAGACATTCGTCTATTCCTTTATCGGTTGCGGCGTCACCGCGTTGTTGGCTTTTCGCGTGCAAGCACGCTCCTACATGGATCTATTGGATCGTGGGGCCATCGCCCTTGGTGGCGGCCTGCAGGCGGCGGAGCAGCGTGGGCCAATCCACCTCGCGCTGGTGCCCCACGACCGTGAGGTGCGGCAAGCCGCTGCCTTCAACGATAGTGTAGCCATCCTTCGTGGCGCCCAGCCCGCCCATGTTGCAGATATCGCCCTTTAGCGTGCAACTGAGCCCGATGCGCTTGTAGCCGAACGTTTTGAACAGCTTGAGCACGGTGCCCTGCAACCCGCCGGCAATACCCCCGCCCCCCACCGAGGTGAGGTTGTTTACGGCCTTCTGGCTGATGCGGCCGCCCTGGTCCGCCATCAGGCTCGCCTTGAACGCCGACGGCTGCCAGGCGACCAGGCGCAGGTCATCGATGCCGCCGCGAAGACGGCCGGTAATGCTGCCGAAATCGAACACCGAGGTCATCTTCGACAGATCGAGATTACGCAGGGCGATATTGCCGGCCAACACCGGCGCATCACTGAACGGACGCGAGAGGGTCATGCCCGTGATATCGACGAAGCCGTCGAACACGTTCAATGAAAGGCCGCCGCCGAGCTCCACCCGGTCATCCACATAACGCAAGGACGGTACGGCGCCGCCCAGGGTGCCTCCGAATTCCGGCCAGCCCACCGCACGACAGAACGCGCCCATGTCGATCTGGGTGAGTGCCAGCGAGGTTTGCAGGCGTTCGCCCGTGGCAGCCGCCGGCTTCCAGCCAAGTGACAAGATGCGAAGGTCGCCATCGAGCACGGGGATGGCCATGGGCTTTTCGAGCGAGAGCGTGCCGCCCTTGCTGCGCCAGCTCCCCTCGGCCGCGCCGTTGGGGATGCGATAGACCTGAAGGCTACGCCAACCAAGCCGGGTGGTCGGGCGATCCTCGTCCACGCTCCAGTCCAGTGAACCGCGCAGGCCATTCACGCCCAGGCGGCCGTCGGCCATGGCCAGGTCGAGGCCCCCGGTCTGGAAAGCAAACGCCGTGGGGCCGTCCGGCCCGATCGCCACATGCCCGGCTACATCGCCACTCGCGCGCAGGCCCTCCAGCCCCCAGGTGCGTACCAGGCCCTTGCCGTAGCGATCGTAGGCCGCGGGGAAGCGCGCATTGAAGCGATCGAGCCGGAGCTGGCTGAGGTCCCCCCTGGCATCAAAGCCGAGCTCGCCTTCGAGCTGCAGTGCATCGGGATCGGTAAGCCGCAGGCGTCGAATACCCAGCACACCTTTCTGGGAACGCACCGACAGCGACACCTGCACGGCATGGGTTGGCAGGTTCGCGTACAACGGGCCCAGCAGCCATTCGCCGCCGCGCAGGCCCGCGTCGAGATCGACCGTGGCGCCTTCCTGACTGGTATCGAGGCCCAACCGCCCGCTGCCGCTGATTTTCTGGCCGGCCAGCTTGCCACCCGGGCTATCGAAGCCGACGCCATCCAGCGCGAACTGGCCGGCCGCCTGGGTGCCGGTATCAAGCAGGTCCAGGGCAAGGTCCGCATTCACCTTGCCGGCCGTGAGCCGGCCCGACCAGACCGTGGCGAGCAGCCCCTGCAGCCAGCCCGCCGGCAGATTCTTGAGGGTGATCTGAGCATGCGTGACCTGGTCGATCGGCAAGGCCACTTCGGCAACCGCCTTGTCCTGGGTGATCGATACGGCCAGCGTGTTGGCGGCCTCGTCCGCGACGATATTGACCGCGGCATCGGTAAGGGCCCCTCCGGGGGCGCCACGCAGGCGAACCCGCCCGGCGAATACCCACCTGCCCAGCTCATCCCGATCCAGCTGGCCCTCTAACGCAAGCCCAAGCTTGCGCCAGCCCATGGCCGGAATATCGGCTTTCTTCGCGGTGAGGCGCAGCTGGATGCCCTTCCCGTCGGCCTGGGGATCCAGGTCGGCCTGCATATCGGCCAGCGTGAGGCCTGGCACCGCGAGGGTATCGGCACCCACGGAAAGACCCGCGTGCGCGGCCGCACCCCAGGAGAGCGCGATCCAGGCGGCGAGGAGTAATGCGAGTGGGCGGGTTGATACGCGGCGCATGCTGCTCCATTCTGCCAAACCCAGATGAACAACACGGAACGTTGCATGAACCCAAACCGCCCGCCCCCACTTGACCGCCGCCATTTGCGCACCGTACTGGTCGCGGACGATGACGCATCGACCCGCCAGTTCCTCGCTGGCGCCCTGGTGTCGCTGGGCTACGAAGTGGCACTTGCCGTGGACGGCAAGGATGCGCTGAGGCAGGCATGTTCTACACGGTTCGATGTCCTGCTGCTGGATTGCCGCATGCCCCACGGGGGCGCCATGGATATCTTGCGCGACCTGCGCGACGGGATCGACTCGGCCTCCGCCGGCGCACCTGCCTTTGCCACGAGCGCGGAGATCCCGGGAACATTGCGTGACGACCTTGCAGATGCCGGCTTTGTCGGCGTGATCGAGAAACCGTGCAAGATCGCCGCGCTCAAGCATGCCCTGGAGGCGGTGCTGGGCGTGGATCCGCGCGTGGACGTCCTGGATGACCAGGAAGGGATGGCGGCGACGGGAGATCCCACCATCATGCGCACGTTGCGCGAGTTGCTACGCCGCGAACTGCTCGACCTGCGTAGCGAACTGCATACGCTGGCACACGATCCTGCCGGCCTCGTTGATCGATTGCACCGGCTGCGGTCAGCATGCGGCTTTTGTGGCGCGGTGCGACTGGGTGCCCAGGCGAAGGCCCTGCAAGGCCACGTCGTGGATTCCCGGTACATGGCCCCGGCCGTGATGGAGCGGTTTCGCCGGGAGCTTGAGGTGACCATCGTGGCGCTGGCTCCGTAAGGATCGAAAGCCGTCGCGCCGCACTTATCGCAGCACCCGCCACGCCTTCAACTCGCCGCCACCGAGATGAAACGTAATCACCTGGCGCATCATGCGCCGCAGCGCGGCCAGCCCGGCCTGATCGGGGGCCGTATCGGCGGCAAGGGCGAGTAAATCCGAACCGCGCAGGCCGCGTGGATCGCCGGGGCGCCCCGGCATGGCACCTGATTCGGGATCGTAGAAATAGGTGGCACCCGCATCCAGGGGTTCACCATCGGCAGCACCCACGTCGAGCTGCAGCGCGTAGCCCAGCGCGTCGAGCATATCGCGCTCGAAGCGCCGCAGGGTCCAGCCCAGCGGCTCACCCGCAGCCATGCGCCGCAGGGTCACGTCGTAGTGATCGAACAGCTCCGGGGTGGGGTCCTGCCTGCCGGTAAGCCGCACGACCAGTTCGTTCAGATATAGGCCCGCGAGCCCGGCATCACCGGTCAGGCGCAGCGGCGTGCCCACGGGCTCGGCGGAGCGGAGCGTGGCCAGTTCACCTTTCAGCAGCAGATCCAGCGCGATGCGCTGGAACGGTTCAAGCTGCGCGCGCTGTCCCCGCGCACGCTCGTTGCGAACCCCGCGCGCGACCACGCCGATACGGCCCAGGTCGCGTGAGAGGCACTCGATGAGCAGCGACGTTTCACGATAGGGCCGTGCGTGCAGCACGAAAGCGGGCTGTTGTTCGACGCGCATAGGGATCGCGCCCGTACGGGCTTATTCGTAGCCGAAGCGCTTGAGCAGGTTTTCGTCGTCGGCCCAGCCTTCGCGCACCTTCACCCACAGCTTCAGGAACACCTTGCGCTCGAACATGGATTCCATGGCCTTGCGTGCCGATGTACCGATAGCCTTCAGCTGGGCGCCCTGGGCACCAATGACGATCGCCTTCTGGCCATCGCGTTCTACCCAGATCACGGCGTGCACTTCGGCAACGCCGTCAGGGCGATCCTGGAACGCCTCGATCTCTACCGTGGTGGCGTACGGCAGTTCCTGATCCAGGCGCAGCATGAGCTGCTCGCGCACCATCTCGGCGGCGAGGAAGCGCTCGCTGCGGTCGGTGATCTCGTCTTCGCCGTAGATCGCAGGCTGCTCGGGCAAACGCTTGAGAATGCCCTTCTCCAGGCCAGCAAGACCCTTCGACTTCAACGCGCTGACGTAGTACACGTCATCGAACGGATGCTTCTGCATCAGATCGGCGACGAACGGCAGCATGGCGGTCTTGTCCTTCTGCAGGTCGACCTTGTTGATCGCCAGCAGCTTGGGCATGTCCTTCTGCTCGGACAGCGCCTGATACATGGCAGCGTCTTCGTCCGTCCACCGGCCAGCCTCGATCACCTGCACCGCGAGGTCTACCTCTGTGACGGCAGCGCGGGCGGCGCGGTTGAGGCTACGGTTCATCGCGCGCTTGCCGCCACGGTGCAGGCCCGGCGTATCCACATACAGGATCTGGCCGGTCGGCTTGGTGGAAATGCCGAGGATGCGGTGCCGCGTGGTTTGCGGGCGGTGGCTGACAATGGATAGCCGCACGCCGATGAGGGCGTTGAGCAGGGTCGACTTGCCCACGTTCGGGCGCCCCGCCAGCGCGACATAGCCGCAGCGGAAGTCGTCATCGACGAGGGTGTCGTTATCTTCGAAATCGGTATCGTTCATGGTTTCTTTTCCAGCAGCCGGCGTAGTACCGCCTCGGCGGCATCTTGTTCGGCGGCGCGCCGGCTACCTCCACTCCCTTCGGTGCGGATGGCTTCCGGCTCTTCAATAGTGCAGCTTACATCGAAGATCTTTGCATGATCTTCGCCGTAGCTGTCGGTCAGTTCGTATACGGGCAGCGGCAAGCCTTTACCCTGCAGCCACTCCTGCAGGCGGGTCTTGGCATCCTTGCTGGAGCGCTTCAGTTCTCCCACGCGGGGCGTGAAAAGCCTGCGCACGACCTGGCGGCAGGCATCGTAGCCATCATCCAGGTAAACCGCGGCCAGCATGGCCTCGAAGGCATCGGCCAGGATGGAATCGCGGCGGAACCCGCCGCTTTTGAGCTCACCGGGGCCCAGCTTGAGGCGATCGCCCAGTTCCAGCTCGCGCGCCACCACCGCCAGGGCCTGGCCGTTCACGAGTTGGGAGCGCAGGCGGGATAGCTCGCCTTCGCTGGCGTGGGGGTGCGCTTCGTAAAGGAGCTCAGCCACCAGCACGCCCAGCAAGGCATCACCGAGAAATTCCATCCGCTCGTTGTTCGGCTTCCCGGCGCTGCGATGGGTCAGTGCCAGGGTCGCGAGACCGGGATCACGAAAACGGTGCGGGAAATCCACGAAACCTCAATATCCAGCGCCGGCGGCGCTGCGAAGTTGCACCTGCTTATCGAAATGAAGCAGGAAATCAATGTTGTACAAAAACGGAATGCGCTTGTCGTAGGCGACCCGCAGCGTCGGGGTGTTATTCATGCGCGTAACGGTGATGTCCTTCGGCTTGATCGTCGAATCATCCACGTACTGGAAGCTCATCTTGAACGCGAGCTGGCGGCGTGCCTGCTCCACATCCTCGTTGCCACCCTCGGTGGCCATCTGGTTCATGGCCTTCACCACGCCCATGTACTCGATATACGACGGCACGAGCTTCATCGCCATGAAGCCAAAAAAGCCCAGGATGACGAGGACGATGATAAAGCCAATGAGCGTAATGCCCGACTGCCTGGATTTCATGATATGTGACCCCGCCGCGCAAGGCGGCTCCCCTGTGTGATGCGGTGGATACCCGCGGGGCGCACACGCGCCCCGCTGCGGAGATTACCTTGTCCGTGCCGGGGCGCAACGCCCCGGGGCGTGACCGGGGCCACCGTTCGGGTCAATGGATAACCTTGCCCATGCGGGAGAAGTCGAACATGCCGGTAATCCCGTGATCGAAGCCACGCCAGGCCAGCCATACGAAGAAGGCCTTGCCGACCAGGTTCTCCTCGGGCATGCAGCCCCACCAGCGGCTATCGGTGCTGTTCATGCGGTTATCGCCCATCACGATGTAGCAGCCCTTCGGCACTTCCGAGGGCACCACGGCATTGGGGATGTCCAGGGGCATGTTGTAGGCGGGCGTCAGGGCAATCGTGTGGTTAACGCTGCCCAGGTGCTCCGTATACAGCTTGGAACCGTAGGTCATGAGCAGGTGATCTTCCGGCCGGCCGGGGTCGCCCTTGTAGGGGCCCAGCTCATCCATGGCCACCCGCTCGCCGTTGATGAACAGCTCGCTGCCCCGGGTTTCAATACGGTCGCCCGGGACGCCGATAACGCGCTTGATCCAGTTCTCGCTCGGGACCGGGGCATTCGGATCCTGGCAGGTGACATCGCCACTGCGCACGATATGCCCATTGCCATCCGCGCAGCGGTAACCCGGGAAGCGGAAAACCACCACATCGCCACGACGGGGCTCGCCGTTATCAACCAGCTTGTTATTGAAGGCCGGCATGCGCAGGCCATACGAGAACTTGTTGACCAGGATGAAATCGCCGACGTCGAGCGTAGGCATCATCGAGCCGGAAGGAATGCGGAACGGCTCGGCCACGAACGAGCGGAGGATCAGCACGACCAGGATGACCGGGAACAGGGAGCGAGCCCAGTCCACCGGCCATGGTTCGGCGATTTCGCTTCCTTCCGCTTCGGCGCGAGCGCGGCGGTTCTTGGCAAGGAACAGGCGATCGAAGAGCCAGATGACCCCAAACAGGACCGTCACGCCCAGCAGGAACGCCGAAAAATCAAATGCCGCCATGCCATCTCCGTTAGTCGTGTGAAGGACCCGGTGGGTCCATTCCGGCGCATCCGGCGCCGGGTTTCCATGGGTAAAACGTCATGCCACCCGCAGGTGGCGCTTACTTGTCGACCTTCAGCACCGCCAGGAAGGCTTCCTGCGGGATTTCCACGGAGCCAACCTGCTTCATGCGCTTCTTGCCTTCTTTCTGCTTTTCGAGAAGCTTCTTCTTACGCGACACGTCGCCGCCGTAGCACTTGGCCAGCACGTTCTTGCGCAGGGCCTTCACCGTGGAACGGGCGATGACCGCCGCGCCGATGGCAGCCTGAATCGCCACGTCGAACTGCTGGCGCGGGATCAGGTCCTTCATGCGCTCCACCAGCTCACGGCCGCGGCGATCCGCATGCGAGCGGTGCACGATAAGGCTGAGCGCATCCACGCGATCGCCATTGATCAGGATATCGACGCGGACGAAGGGGCCGGCATCGAAGCGATCAAGGTGGTAATCCATGGACGCGTAACCGCGCGACACCGACTTCAGGCGATCGAAGAAATCGAGCACCACCTCGGCCAGCGGCAGTTCGTACGTGACCTGCACCTGCGTGGCGAGGTACTGGATGGACCGCTGCACGCCGCGCTTCTCTTCGCACAGCTTGATGACGTTGCCGACATACTCGCTCGGGGTGAGGATGTTGGCGATGATGATGGGCTCACGGATCTCGGCGATCATCTGCGGCGGGGGCAGCTTGGCCGGGTTATCCATGTTGATGATGGTGCCGTCGGTCTTCGCCACCTCGTACACCACGGTGGGCGCGGTGGTGATCAGATCGAGGTCGTACTCGCGCTCAAGGCGCTCCTGCACGATTTCCATGTGCAGCATGCCAAGGAAGCCGCAGCGGAAGCCAAAGCCCATGGCCTCGGAGCTTTCCGGTTCGAAGAACATGGCAGCATCGTTCAGGCGCAGCTTGTCGAGCGCTTCGCGCAGGGCCGGGTAATCGTCGGCCGAGACGGGGAACAGGCCTGCGAACACGCGCGGCTGCATGGTCTGGAAGCCGGGCAGCGGTGCGTCGGCGGGCTTGCCAGCGAGGGTGAGCGTGTCGCCGACCGGGGCGCCATGCACATCCTTGATGGATGCGTTGATCCAGCCCACCTCGCCTGCCGCGAGCTTTTCGAGCTTCTTGCGCTTGGGCGTGAACACGCCCACGTCATCCACCAGGTGGGTGCGGCCGGTGGACATGACCAGGATCTTGTCACCCGGCTTGATCTCGCCCTGCATGACGCGCACCAGCGACACCACGCCAAGGTAGTTATCGAACCACGAATCGATGATCAGCGCCTGGAGCTTGTCCGTATCGCCAGGCTTGGGGGCCGGGATGCGGTGGATGATCGCCTCGAGCACTTCGATGACGTTCTGGCCCGTCTTTGCGCTGACCGGAATGGCATCGGACGCATCCAGGCCGATCACGGCCTCGATCTCGGCCTTGGCCTTGTCGATGTCCGCCGTGGGCAGATCGATCTTGTTGAGGACGGGAATGACCTCGAGCCCCTGCTCGATCGCCGTGTAGCAGTTGGCGACGGACTGGGCTTCGACGCCCTGGGCGGCATCCACGACCAGCAGCGCGCCCTCGCAGGCGGACAACGAGCGGCTCACCTCGTAGCTGAAATCCACGTGGCCCGGGGTATCGATGAAGTTGAGCTGGTAGGTTTTGCCATCCCGCGCCTTGTACGGCAGCGAGACCGACTGCGCCTTGATGGTGATGCCACGCTCACGCTCGATCGGGTTGTTGTCGAGCACCTGCGCTTCCATTTCGCGCTCGGACAGGCCGCCGCACAACTGGATGATGCGATCGGCCAGGGTCGATTTACCGTGGTCGATGTGGGCAATGATGGAGAAGTTGCGGATGAGTTCCATGGAGCGCCGTGGTCACGTTCACCATCGCTCGCGGCGCGAACGACGCGCACCGGCCGCCTTGGCCGGTGCGAATCCCGCATTATCGCATGGAAGGCCGGCCCCCGCCGAGGGCAGCCGGCCTTCCGGCCTCATTTATCGCTCGGGACCGTGATACCGACGAAGCGCGTGGTGTCGTCACGACGAACCAGCAGCATGGCCGTATCACCCTCCTTCACCCCCTTCACGGCATCCCGGAAGGCGGCGGCACTCCCTACCCGCTTCTGGTTGACCATGAGGATGACATCCCCGGCCTGCAGGCCGGCGGTGGCCGCGGTGCGGCCGGTGACACGGCTGATGACCACACCCTCGCCCGCCTTCAGGCCCAGCTCCGCGCGGGTCTGCGCATCGATATCCTCGACCGCCAGCCCCAGGGCGGCCGCTGAACCGCCCGCGCCCGCACCACCGGCGGCGGCTGCCAGCGCGTTCTTGTCGCGCGGCAGCTCGCCGACCTTGACGTCGATGGTCTGCTTCTTGCCGTCGCGGAGGATGTCCACCTTCGCCATCGAACCCGGCTTCGTGATGCCCACCAGGGGCGGCAGGTCCACGGACTGGGTGATGGGGGTGCCATTGAAGCCAAGGATGACGTCTCCCTGCTTCAAGCCCGCCTTGTCGGCGCCACTCCCAGGCGTGACTTGGGCGACAAGTGCGCCATTGGCATCCGGCAGGTTCAGGTTTTTCACGAACTGATCCACCGGCTGCACCGTAACGCCGAGCATGCCGCGCGACACGTAGCCCTTGTCCTTGATCTGCTGGACCACGTTCATGGCCACGTCGATAGGGATAGAGAACGACAGGCCCTGGTAGCCACCCGAGGTGGAGTAGATCTGTGAGTTCACGCCAATCACCTGGCCCTGCAGGTTGAACAATGGGCCGCCTGAATTGCCACGGTTAATCGGCACATCGGTCTGGATGAAGGACGTATACGGCTGGTCGCCACTACCGAGGTTGCGCCCGACCGCGCTGATGATGCCGTGGGTCACGGTGGCATCCAGGCCGAACGGTGATCCAATGGCAAGCGCCCACTGGCCGCGCTTGACGCTGCGCGAATCACCCACGGTCACGGTCGGCAGCGCGCTCGCGTCTACCTTAAGCAACGCGATGTCGTACTGCGGATCCTTGCCGACTACCTTTGCGGTGAAGGTCCGGCGATCCTGCAGGCGAATCTTCACTTCATCCGCGCCATCGACCACGTGATCGTTGGTCAGGACGTAGCCATCGGCGGAAATGATGAAGCCCGAGCCCAGCGAGGTCTGTTCGCGCGGCTGCATGGGCATGCCAGGCATGCCGAAGAAGCGCCGCAACAACTCGTCCTGGTCATCCGGGGTATCCGGCGCTCCCTTGCCAGGGCTTTTGCTGGCGGGCTTGCCAGATGTTTTGGCCTCTACGTGAACCACCGCGGGTGCGTTCTTTTCCACGATGCCGGTGAAGTCGGGTAACGATTGTGCCTGCGCGCCAACGCTCGCCACGACGAGCGCGCCACCGAGCAGCGCGCGTGCATGCCAGGGTGCCATGGGTGTTTCCTCCTTTTTTTCAGGCATGGCCGCCCGTGCGGCGGCGATGCCGCACGGGGATTAACACAACGGAATGGGGGAAGGCGGGCCGGGGGACGGCGGCACGCCGGGCAAGCGCCGCTTAGCGGGCCGCCGGTGCTGCCTGTGGCTGCACGTAGCGCGAGCCATCGGGACGGGTCAGCAACAGGTACTGGCCCCGGCTCGCGTCCTGCACCGCAGCGGCCCGAGCGCGCTGGATCTGATACGGCGTGGAACGCGGCAGGTAGGCGGTGGCTGCGTCATCGCTGGAGCTATCGAACGCCGCCTTCTGCGTGAACTGCGAGGCGACATTGCCACTGAGCCACTGCGGGGCAACCGGTGCACTGGAGGGCTCGGGCGTGGCATCAGCCACATCGAACCCTGCCGGGTGGGTAGCACTATGAGCCACTTCCGGCGCCGCACCGTGGTTACCCGCCGGCTGCGCCACCATGAGCGCGGCGACGGCGACACTGGCGGCGATGGCGCCACCCGCGGACCAATGCAACCAACGCCGGCGGGGCGCAACAGCAGGTGCGGCCTGAGGCGCGGCTTCGGCCTCGATAGCCGCCATGACACGATCGGCAAAGCCCGCCGAAACCGGTGGGAGCGCCTCGCCGCGCAGGCCATCACGGCCAACGTGGTAGCGCGACCATGCGTTCGCCAGGGCCGAATCGGCCTCAAGGCGTCGCAGCAGGAAGCGGATCTCCTCCCGTGACAGCTCTCCATCCATGCCGGCGGAGAGAATTTCCCGATTAGCTTCGCTCATGGGGTCTGGTCCTCGCGGTCTGACAACAACGGCCGCAATTTTTCATCGATGGCCTCGCGGGCCCTGAATATACGTGAACGGACGGTCCCAATCGGACAATCCATGGCGGCGGCAATTTCCTCGTAGCTCTTGCCTTCCACCTCACGCAGGGTAATCGCGACCCGAAGTTCCTCGGGCAACGCTTGGACAGTAGAAAACACCGTTTGTTCCACCTGCTCACGCATGAGTTCGCGCTCGGGGGTCGCGCTTTCGTGCATCCGGGTGGCCCCGGGCACGTAAACAGCGTCTTCTGCGTCGATATCGCCCGTCGGCGGACGCCGGCCCATTGCCACCAGGTGGTTCTTGGCGGTGTTCACGGCGATCTTGTAAAGCCATGTGTAAAAAGCACTTTCGCCGCGGAAGGAGCCCAACGCGCGCCACGCGCGAATGAAGGCTTCCTGGGCGATGTCCTCGCACTCGGTCCAGTCGTGGACATAGCGGGAGATCAGGGCCACCAGCTTGTGCTGGTATTTTCGGACAAGCAGGTCGAAGGCGCGGCGATCCCCCTGCTGCACACGTTCGACAAGTGCTTGATCCAGTTCGTTTTCGCCCATCCGGGCCGTCTCCTCACATCATTCGGTCCAGTCCGGGCGCAGCTGAGACCCGCGGTGCGGGCGCAAGTTCAATGCGCCACGCCGCTGCTATAGCAAAATATGCGGATAACCCCGCGAAGCTCAACCCGTGACCCGTGGCAGGCCTTGCCGCCGGCCGCCTCAGGCCACCGTGAGCGCCTGCCCTTCGGCCACCAGCCGCTCACGCTCGCCCAGCATGTTGTCGAATGTCACAGTGGGCAGCGGGCGCGAGAACAGGTAGCCCTGTAGCTCGTCGCAGCCATTGGCGCGCAGGAACTGCAGGTGCTGCTCGATCTCCACGCCCTCTGCTACCACGCCACGCTTCAGGCGGTGTGCCATGTCGATCGTGGCACGGACGATGGCTTCGTCATCCGGATCGACACCGATGTTCCGTACGAAGCTCTGATCGATTTTGATCCGGTCGGCGGGGAGCCGGCGCAGGTAGTCCAGCGATGCGGCACCCGTGCCGAAATCATCGATGGCGATGCGGCAACCCATCGCGTGCAGGGCATCCAGGGTTTCGACCAGGTGCGGCACCGTCTTCACGCTGATGCTTTCGGTGACCTCCAGTTCCAGCTGCGACGCTTCAAGACCTGTATCTTCCAGGGCGCGCCGCACCACGGCAGCCAGGTTTGTCTGCATCAGCTGCACCGCCGAGAGGTTTACACCCAGGCGCAGGCCCAACCCATAACGGTCTTCCCAGATCTTTGCCTGGGCGCACGCCGTGCGCAGCACCCACTCACCGATAGGCACGATGAGGCCACTGGCTTCTGCCAGGGGAATGAAGAACCCCGGGCTGATCATGCCCAGCTCGGGGTGTTCCCAGCGCACGAGCGCCTCCATGCCGACGATATCTTCGCTGCCGGCATCGACCTGCGGCTGGTAGAAGACGCGCAGCTCGCCGTTGCGTTCGGCGTGCCGCAGGCGCGCCTTCAGCTCGCCCTGCTGTTGCTGCGCGGTATCCACGCTTGCCGCATACACCTGGTAGTTGTTGCGGCCCAGGCTCTTGGCGCCGTACATGGCCTCGTCGGCATGACGCAGCAGGAGCTCGCCTTCCACCGCATCATCCGGAAAGAACGCGATGCCCACCGAAACCGTGGCCTGCAGCTCCGAGCCATCATCCAGGTGCAGCGGCACTTCCATCGCCTGCACGATTTTCTCGGCGATGCGCAGTACGTCTTCGCGCTTGATGATATGGCGCAGGACAAGGGTGAATTCGTCGCCCGCGTAACGCGCCACCGTGTCGGAACCGCGAACACTGGAGCGTAGCCGGCGGGCGACCGCCGAAAGCACCTGGTCGCCCACCGCGTGGCCAAGGGTTTCGTTGATCCCCTTGAAGCGATCCAGGTCCACCAGCAGCACGGCGAACAACTCGCCGGTGCGCTCCGCCTCGCGAATGGTCGTGTCCAGGCGGTCATGGAAGAGCAGGCGGTTGGGCAGGCCGGTCAGCGTATCGACGAGGCCACGTTCGCGACCCTGGTCGCGTGCCCGGCGCAATTCCAGCGCCGCACTGAACCGGGCCGAGGCCGCGCGCAACGCCAGTTCGAAAACACGGCCATCGCCCGCGGCGCGCCGGCGCCCGGCGAGCATGGCACCGATAGCGCTGCGCCGTTCGTCGAGCAGCGGAAGAAACACGAATGAGGTGAGCCCTAGCGCCTCGATGAGCGGGTCCGCCGGCACTTCTGTTCGGCCGTCGCCAAGGCGCACGAGCGCCTCGCCCGCCAGGCACAGCTTGAGCAACGGCAGGTCGGCCGCATCGGCCCACTCCACCTGCCCCGGCCCGTTCCAGATACGCGCGACGACCTCCGGGCCGCCTTCGCTCTCGGGCAATGCCGCCCAGACGCCGACCACATCCAGGTCGAGCGCGTCGGCCAGCATCGCTGCCGCCTCGCCCAGGCCCTCGTCGTCACTGGGGCACGCATCGAGCACAGATAGCAGCGAGAGTGCCCGGGCTGCCGTGTCACCTGCCCGCATATCGCGGAAGGCGACGGCAATGCGATGGCCGCCGGAGCCGTCGACCAGATGGCGGACATCGACCTCGCCAGGAATCTCCGCGCCATCGGCGCGACGCAACACGCAGGCCATGGCATCGCCATCGGGCATCGGCCACGCCGCGCCATCGACCATACTGAAGACGTCGCGCAACAGCCGGCCCTGGATGGGCACGTCGTCGGTACACAGTCGCAGCATGGCTGCACCGGCATCGACGATGCAGCCGTCCGCTGCGGATGCCACCACCCAGGCGGCGCCGGCGTCGAACGCAAAACGGTAATCAGGCCGCGCCTCCACGGGCTGCGGCGTTGTGTCGACAGCCACCGCCATGCGCACACGCTGGGCAAGCTCCGCGGCAATGGCGCTCTCGCGCAGCCACGCCGCGCCATCATCAGGCGCCACGGCCAACGGACCATCCGGCACCAGATAAACCACGGGGATATCACGGTACGCGGCGAAGCTGCGCAGGATGCGCATGCCAAGGCGGACATCGTCGCTACCGTCGCCGCCCACCACCGCCACCTGCAGCGGCGGCGCATCCGAGAGCAGGGCTTCCAGTTGCACGGCATCGCGTGCGCTCAGCAGCACAAAGCCGCCGTCGGCATCCAGCGCGTCGAAGACCGACCGGCGCATATCGCGGCGCGGCGTAAAAATCAGGACGCCACTGGCGTCAGGGATCGACATCATGGCTCAGACCACCCAGCGGCCATCGCGCAGGCGCGGCGCGACCGAACGGGCAGCGCGGTCAGCATCGACACGCACGATATCGTCATCGAACGTGGCCAGCAGGCTGGCACTGGCTCCGAGCAGCACGACCCGTCGCACATGGCCGGTCTGGGCCTTGGAAAGTTGCCGTAAAAGCGCACCATCCGTCGCACTGGGAACCCCGGGCGGCATATCCAGCAGGTACACGCCGAAGTGCAGGCTTTGCAGGATGTAGCGCAGGGCATCGCCGAGCCGGGTACACCCCGGCACCCGCATCTGGGCATCGCGCAGGCTGGTAAGGCCCTCCCCGCCGCGCCACAGGTATACGGCCTGCCCCGTGCGCCGGGCGACGAGCCGGAACTGGTCGATAAGCATGGCCTGCTCGTCCGCCTTCAGCGCGACCAGGGGGCCGGCGGCTGAGAGGATTCGGTCGAAGACATCCGTTCCTGCGAGTGGATCCACTGACATCGGCCATCTGGCGACTTGACTGGCGCGCAGTATCGGGCCAACGGGGTGTCGGGCGCCAGATGCGTGCGGCGCGCCGCGGAACGCCCACGAGCCCGCGCAAGGTCCTCGTGCCTCCTCCATACGGCGGGGTATCTCGCATTCGGCACGACGGGAAGGTATGGTGATGCGCTCATTCGCCACCGCACGACCGCCATGTTCGAAGGACTCCGATTCAAGCACTGGAAGACCAGCAAAGGGGACGATGGCATCGTCGTCCTTACCCTGGACCGCGATGGCGCCAGCGCGAATGCGTTGGCGCGCGAGGTCCTGGATGAACTGGGTACCCTGGTGGAACGCCTGGCCATCGAAGGCCCCAAGGGCGTGGTGATCCACTCCGCCAAGCCGTCCGGCTTCGCCGTTGGCGCGGATATACGGGAATTCGTGGAGTACGCCCACACGGGCACCGTTCTTGAGAATATCGAGAACGGGCAACGCGTCTTCGAAACCCTCGCCCGCCTGCCCTTCCCGACAGTGGCCGCCATACACGGTGCCTGCATGGGCGGCGGCACCGAGCTGGCCCTGGCGTGCCGCTATCGCATCGCCGCGGACGACGACGCCACGCGCATCGGCCTGCCGGAAGTGATGCTGGGCATCCACCCGGGCTGGGGTGGCAGCGCCCGCCTTCCGCGCCTGATCGGTGCGCCCGATGCGCTGCCAGCCATGCTTACCGGCAAGCCCTTCAATGCGCGCCGTGCGAAGGCCGTGGGCCTGGTTGATCGGCTTGCCCGCCCGGATGAGCTTCTGGCCGAAGCCCGCCAGCTGGCCAGGCGCCCCTCGCCCCGCCCGTTCGCGCTGCGCGCGAAAGCCTGGGCCACGAACACGCTGCCCGCCCGCCTCATCCTGGCGCCCATGGTCCGCAAGCAAACCGCGGCGAAGGCGCGCAAGGAGCACTACCCGGCGCCGTTCGCGCTCATCGATGTATGGGCCAACGGCGGCAGCAACATCCAGCAGCGCCTCAAGCTCGAAGCGAAATCGGTGGCAAAACTCGCGACCACCCCCACCGCGCGCAACCTCATTCGCATCTTCTTCCTGCAGGAGCGCCTCAAGGGGCTTGGCGGCGGTGTGGACCATGGCATCAAGCACGTCCATGTCGTGGGCGCTGGCACCATGGGTGGCGATATCGCTGCGTGGTCGGCACTGAAGGGTTTTGAGGTCACGCTGCAGGATCGCGAAATGCGCTTCGTCGAGCCGGCGATCAAGCGCGCCCGCGCCCTGTTTGAAAAGAAGCTGAAGGCACCGGCCAAGGTCGAGGCGGCCAACGGCCGCCTGCGCGCCGACATCGAAGGCAAGGGCGTCGCCGATGCGGACCTCGCCATCGAAGCGATCTACGAGAACCCCGAGGCCAAGCACGCGCTTTACTCCGTGATCGAACCGCAGTTCCAGGCAGACGAGATCCTGGCGAGCAACACGTCGTCGATCCCGCTGAATGAACTGCGCCAGGGCCTCGCATCTCCCCAGCGTTTCCTCGGCCTGCATTTCTTCAACCCCGTGGCACAGATGCCACTGGTGGAAGTGGTGCGCCATGACCAGCTCGATCCCACGATCGAAAAGCGCGCCTTCGCCTTCTGCAAGGCCATTGGCAAGCTGCCCGTACCCGTGAAGGGTACGCCAGGCTTCCTGGTTAACCGCATTCTCATGCCGTACCTGATGGAAGCCATGCGCCTTTACAACGAAGGCGTGCCAGGTCCGGTGCTGGATCGCGAAGCGAAGAAGTTCGGCATGCCGATGGGGCCCATTGAACTGGCCGATACCGTCGGCCTGGATGTATGCGCCTCCGTGGGCAAGGAGCTGGCGCCATTCCTCGGCCTGGAAGTGCCACAGGGCCTCGAAGAAAAGCTTGCGGCGAACAAGCGCGGCAAGAAGGACGGCGAAGGCCTGTACGTCTGGAAGGAAGGTAAGCCGGATAAGCCGGATGTCGATCCGGATTACGTACCGCCGGCCGATCTGCAGGACCGCATGATCCTGCCGATGGTGAACGAAGCGGTGGCATGCCTTGCTGAAGGCGTGGTGGACGACGCCGACCTGCTCGACGCGGGCGTCATTTTCGGTACCGGCTTCGCGCCGTTCCGCGGCGGCCCTATCCAGTACGTGCGCAGCGAAGGCGTGGCTGCGGTGCGCGAGCGCCTGGCCAAGCTGGAGCAGAAGCATGGCGCGCGCTTCGCGAAGAAGGAAGGCTGGGATAACCCCGAGCTGGCGACGCCGCCGGCGTGACGCGCGCTTGAACCATCGCGCGCAAGCGCGCTCCTACAGAAGCCAGGCAATTGTAGGAGCGCGGTTGCGCGCGACCGGTCAGGCGAAGGCCGGCCGGATTACCACATCAGGTCGTCAGGCACGCCGTCGTCCGATTCACTTGGCGCATTCGGGTCAACCATCAGCGCAATGAATTCGGGCGCCAGGTCACGCAGCGTTTCGATCACGGCCTTAGCCACTACGAGGTAACGGCCACCCTGCTGCACGACACCCAGCTCGCCGGCATTGATCGCCGCCAGCTGCTCAGCGCTCACATGCACGCGGCGAATCTTTTCGCCGTAGGGGAAGTGGCGGACGAGGTCGGCCTCGGCAAGGTTCAGCGCCTTACCCTTCAGAAGCTCTTCTACCTTGCGCTTCTTTTCCTTGCGCACGCGGGCCAGTTCCGCAGCCTCAGCTTCTGCCTTGCGGCGCTCGGTCGCTTCGGTCTGCGCACGCATGGCGTACGCCTTCGCCAGGTCCATCTCGCCATCGTTGCGCGGGGCCCTGGCGGCGCCTCCCTGGTTGCCATGCGGACGGCCACCTTGCGGGCGGCCACCCGCCGGGTTCGGCTTGCCGCCGCCCTGGGGACGCCCCCCACCCTGGCCAGGCTTGCCACCGCCCTGAGCGCGGCCTGCGCCCTGCCCGCCTTGCGGGCGCGGGCCCTTGTTCCCCTGGCGAGGCGGCGGCGCGGATTTGCGCGCCTCTTCGCGAACCTCCTTGACGAGGCCGCTCTTCAACAACTGGTCACGCAGGGACTCTGCCATGGTCGGTAAGGCTCTCTAGCAATGTCAGTAGTGCGGCGGCGGGGGTTCACTGGCCGGGTCACCGCCCAGCCCCGCACGCATGGTGGAAAGATCGGAACGCATCTCGCGCAAGGCGCGCTCAAGCAGATCCAGTCGGCGCGCAATCTCCGCATCAGCGGAAGAGAGGCTATTGACCGTATCGTCGATGAAAGCGAGGCGCACCTCGAGCTCCATCAGGCGCTCATCGGTGTCACTCATGGGAGGTCCTTGGTACGGGCGGCAGCGTTGCCGTAACCGCCGATTGTAGTCCCGACACGGGGCCGAGCAAACTGCGCCGGCCTATGAGCGGCCGCTGGAAAGAAAAAGGGACGCCGGAGCGTCCCTTTTTCGGTTGCCTTGGTTGCGGGGGGTAGCGTGTTACGGCAACTCCGCTTCGTTGGCTTTTCGCGTGCGAGCACGCTCCTACAGTAAGCCGCGTAGCGGCTTACTTGCCGCCCGGAGCAGCGCCGGCGGCCGGGCCCTGGCCAGCCGGGGTCGGGCCGGTCTTCAGCAGCTCGACGTCGAAGATGATCGTCGCATTCGGCGGGAAGCCGTTTTCCGGCTTGGCGCCGTAAGCGATGTTCGACGGGATGAACAGCTTGTACTTGCCGCCGGTCTGCATGAGCTGCAGGCCTTCGCGGAAGCCCGGGATGACCGCAGCGAGCGGGATCTGGGCCGGGCCGGCCGGCTGGTGGTCGGCCGAGGAGTCGAACTTCTCGCCGTTTACGAACGTGCCGGTGTAGTTGATGGTGACCGTGTCGTTCGGACCCGGACGCTGGCCGGTACCGGCCTGGACGACCTGGTACTGCAGGCCCGACGCCGTGACCTTCACGCCAGCGGCGCTCTTGTTCTTGGCCAGGAACGCGTCGCCTTCGGTCTTGTTCTGGGAAGCGACCTTGTTGTACTCGGCTTCGGCCTTGACCTTCAGCTGGGCCACGAAGGCTTCGCGCGTGGTCTTGGCTTCGGCTTCGGTCATGGTCGGCTTCTGGCCAGACAGGGCAGCCTGGAGGGCCTTGGCGACCGTAGCCGGGTCGACTTCGCGCGCGACGAGCGGCGGAAGCGAGCTGGCAAGGTCCCAACCCACGACATAGCTGGCCTTCTGCTTATCGACTGCGCCGGCGGGGGCGGCAGCCGGCTTGGCAGCCTGGGCAGATGCGCCCGCGGCCGCACCCAGCGAAACCGCCAGGGCGACGGCCATCATCGTGGGACGCAAAAAGTGCTTCATTCGTTACTCCCTCTCTTTGGAGAAAATCGGCGAGGCCGCCGTGGCACCTCCGTGTGGAGGCAGAATCGCCATTGTGCTGTGGTTAGCGCCCGGCTTGCAATGACGGGGGCAGAGACAAGGTTTCATACCAAAAGTTCATGGACCTTTCGTGAATTCGTCCATTTCAGTCCCCATGCCCCTGCCCCGGCTTATCCAGCGTGTCGCGTAATGCTGCCTGCAACCGGGCGTGCACTTGTACCAGAACGCGCCACAGAAGCCACGTGAGGCCGATGCCAATCAGTATCAGCACGGCTGCGACTTCGCGTGGCGGCAGGATCGTCGAGGCCAGCGCGGCGACCAACAGGCCCAGGATCAACATGACCACCACCGGAATGATCCGCCCGAGTACCGCCCGGATCCGGTAGGTACGGGCTCCGAATCGATCGGGAATGCTGAGCTCGGCAAGCAGCATGCCGAGCGCACCCGCCTTGCGATACGCCGCCACCACCATGGGCAGCGAGACCAGCGCCGCGACCGACCAGGCCAGGCTTCGCCTCACCACGGGGTTATCACTGAACAGATCCAGGTGCATGAAGCCGCGGCGGTATGCAAAGGCGGCGATGATGAAAACCGCGATGACCAGGGCCATGTTGATGATCACGTGCCATACGAGGCGGCGAATCATCTTCATCACGATGGCGCCCTGCCCCTGGAGCCCCAGGCTGCCCATCCAGTCGGTATAGGCACCGAACACGCCTGTCACCCGCGCGGGAAGCACACGCGCGAGCCGGGTCGCCAACGGATCGGAAAGGCGGATGAGGTACGGGGTGAGGAAGGTGGTGATTGCCGACACCGCTACGGCAACGGGGTACAGGAAGCTGCTGGTCACCTTCAGGCTGAGGCCCAGCGTCGCGATGACGAACGAGAACTCACCGATCTGGGCCAGGCCCATGCCCACACGCAATGAGGTCCGGCCGTCGTTTCCGGCCACGAAGCTACCAAAGCTACAGGTCACGACCTTGCCGACTACGACAGCGATGGTCACGATCGTGATGGGCCATGCGTACTCGGCGAGCAGCGCCGGATCGATCAGCATGCCGATCGCCACGAAAAAGATGGCGCTGAACATGTCGCGCACCGGCATGATGATGCGCTCGATCCGCGCCACGCTCTCCGATTCGGCCACGATGGCGCCGATCATGAAAGCCCCCAGTGCCACGCTGTAACCCAGTTCGGTGACCAGCAGGCAAAAGCCAAAGCAGATCCCCAATACCGCGATGAGCAGCACATCGTTGCGGCTCACCCGCGCAATGTAGTCAACGACGCGCGGCACCAGCAGCAGGCCGACCACCAGTGATACCGCCATGAAGAGACCGAGGCGGCCCACCGCGGCCAGCGCCTGCTCGGCCTCCAGGCCACCCGTGCTGGCGATACCCGTCAGCAGGGCCATCAGGACGATGGCCAGCAGGTCTTCCACGATCAGGATGCCGAACATCAGTTGCGCGAATCGCTCGCGCTTGAGGTTCAGGTCCTCCAGCGCCTTCATGATGATGGTCGTGGACGAGATCGACAGCATGGCGCCGAGGAACAGCGAATCCATGGTGGTCCAGCCAAAAAAGCGGCCGATCTCATAACCGATCCACACCATCAGCACGATTTCCGCGAACGCCGCCACCAGCGCCGCACCCCCGACGGCGCGCAGCTTCTTCAGGCTGAACTCGAGGCCGAGCGCAAAGAGCAGCAGGATCATGCCCAGCTCGGAGAGTGTGCGAATCGTTTCTTCGTCGTGGATGAAGATGAAGGGAAAGGTGTGTGGCCCGATCAGCAGGCCCGCGATGATGTAGCCGAGTACCACCGGCTGGCGAAGGCGCTGGAACAGCACCGTGGTGAGACCAGCCACCAGCATGACGGTGGCCAGATCCTGGATGAAAACGATGCCGTGCATGCCTGTCCCTGTGTGTATGAGGGGACAGGTTACCCCGCAGGAAGTCGCGAGAACATGGCAGCGACAAGTGGCTGGTTATTTCGTGACCAGCCCCTGTAAAAAGGCATTTCACGCAAGTCCGCGCCACGCATCAACATTCTCGATTCGTCGAAAATAAATTCAAAAAAAGTGTAACGAACGCTTGACGAAGAGGGGGGTCCGACGTAATCTTTGCGGCTTCCAGCAGGGGGCCATAGCTCAGCTGGGAGAGCGCCTGCATGGCATGCAGGAGGTCGCCGGTTCGATCCCGGCTGGCTCCACCAACTTCTAGTACGTCCCCATCGTCTAGAGGCCTAGGACATCACCCTTTCACGGTGGCGACCGGGGTTCGAATCCCCGTGGGGACGCCACTTTCCGGTTCGCCGGCAAGTGTAATGGATGTAGAAGTTGGTAGTTGTTGGAAGTTGGAAAACTAGTGTGGAGCGGTAGTTCAGTCGGTTAGAATGCTGGCCTGTCACGCCGGAGGTCGCGGGTTCGAGTCCCGTCCGCTCCGCCACTTTTCCAAAGAAGAATCCGCCATCTGGCGGATTTTTTTTGCCTTGAATTCAGGATCCCTCCACCCGCACCAGCGTGCCGATCGAATGCCCCTGCTCCGCCAGGTATTCCAGCCAGCGGCTGAGAAAGCCATTCATGCGCAGGCGGTGCTGGAGCACGGTGTCGGCCGGCGGAAATGGCCCCAATACCTGCCACAGCTTCCGGCCCGGATGGCAGTGCAGCGCCTCGGCAACATGAGCATCGGTGTACATGCGCAACTGTGCCGACGGCGAGGGCTGGCCCGTCGCCTCGTCCACGAAATCGTAGGTGAGCTCCAGCTCCAGCGTGTACGGGTGCTTTTCCTGGATCTCCAGCCTGACGTTGAGGCCATCATCCACATCGGAGATATAGCGGCCCGCCGCCAACCGCTGCGGCGCGAACAGCCGTGCAAGCCGGTGGTAGTTCTCCGCGTAAAGACCCATCAGGAATTCGAACCGTCCCGGGATCAATGCGGTTGGGCGCTCGAGAATGGCTGTCATGGGTGGCACCGGTCTCCGTAAACGTTCTCGTACTAATACATATGCCGCTCGATCCCGAGATATTCAAAGATCTTGCTCGAGATTTCCTCGATCGACGTATGCGTGGTGTTGAGGACCGGGATATTTTCCCGGCGCATCAGGCGATCCGCCTGCTCCAGCTCCCACCGGCACTGCTTCAGCGTGGCGTAGCGGCTGCCGGGACGGCGCTGCTCACGGATCTGGGCAAGGCGGACGGGATCGATAGTCAGGCCGAACAGCCTGCTCCGGTAGGGCCGCAGGCGCATCGGCAATTCAAGCTTGTCGAGGTCGTCGTCCGTGAGGGGGTAGTTGGCGGCACGCACCCCGTAATGCAAGGCCATGTACAGGCAGGTAGGGGTTTTACCTGACCGCGATACACCCACCAGGACGACATCGGACAGGTTGTAATCCACATCCAGGCCATCGTCATGGGCCAGGGCGTAGTTGGTCGCTTCGATACGCGCCTCGTACCGGTCCGAATCGACCAGGCCGTGCGAGCGGTTTACGGCATAAGACTGCTTGACCCCCAACTCCTGCTCCAGCGGATCGATAAACGGAGCGAATACATCCAGCATCAGGGCCCCACTACCCGCGACGATTTCGCACAACGCCCGGGAGGTCATGGTGTTCACCACGATGGGCCGCTGGCCATCCTGGGCGTATTTGGTCTTGATCCGCAGGGCGGCGGCCTCGGCCTTGGCCGGGTTATCGATAAACGGCAGCCGGTGGGTGTCGAACTCCACCCCATCGAACTGGGTGAGCATGCTGTTCCCGATCGTCTCCGCGGTAATGCCGGTGGAATCGGAAATGAAGAAGACGGTGCGCCGCATCGGCCGGTTTCCCCTGTTTGGTTCCATGACTCCCACCTTAAGACCAATACGCCGTCATAACCATCCACCCCGCAAAATCGCGGGCGGAATTGTGCATTGCCGCTTGTGCGGCGACCATACCACCGCGACAATGCGCCGATTTTTACCAGCGCGGCCCGCCGCCCAACCGATGTGAGGATCTTCCTTTGAGCGACCTGGTACTTTGGCTCGACGCGCTACGCATGACCGACCTTGGCAAGGTGGGCGGCAAGAACGCCTCCCTTGGCGAAATGATCGGCAACCTGGCGAAACTGGGCGTTTCTGTCCCGGGTGGCTTTGCCACCACGGCCGACGCCTTCCAGACCTACCTTGAAAAGAGCGGTCTCGCGAAGCGTATCCAGGAACGCCTGGCCACGCTGGACGTGGATGACGTGGATGAGCTGACCCGCGGTGGCAAGGAAATCCGCGGATGGATCGTGGATACCGCCCTGCCCGCCGATCTGGAGCAGGCCATCCGCGATGCGTACATCAAGCTCTGCAAGGATGCCGGCGCCGCCGATATCGCCGTGGCCGTGCGCTCCTCCGCGACCGCCGAGGACCTGCCGGATGCCTCGTTCGCCGGCCAGCAGGAAACCTTCCTCAACGTCGTCGGTATCGACGATGTGCTGCACAAGGTGAAGGAAGTCTTCGCCTCGCTTTATAACGACCGCGCCATCGCCTACCGCGTCCACCAGGGCTTCAAGCACGAAGATGTGTTCCTGTCTGCCGGCGTGCAGCTCATGGTCCGCTCGGACGTGGGTGCCTCGGGCGTGCTGTTTACCCTCGATACCGAATCCGGTTTCCGCGATGTGGTGTTTGTTACCGGCTCCTACGGCCTGGGCGAGATGGTGGTCCAGGGCGCCGTGAACCCGGATGAGTTCTACGTGTTCAAGCCCACGCTGAGGGAAGGCAAACCCGCCGTGCTCCGCCGCAGCCTGGGTGCCAAGCAGCAGCGCATGGTCTATTCGGACCAGCCAGGCGAGCGCGTGCGCATCGAAGAGACCCCCGCCGCCGACCGCCACCGCTTCTGCATCACCGATGCCGACGTGGAAGAACTCTCTCGACAGGCCCTGGTCATCGAGAAGCACTACGGCCGGCCCATGGACGTGGAATGGGCGAAAGACGGCAACACCGGCAAGCTCTACATCGTGCAGGCGCGCCCGGAAACCGTGAAGTCGCGTTCGCACGCCACCACCCTCGAGCGCTTCCAGCTCAACGAAAAAGGCAAGGTGCTCACCGAGGGCCGCGCCATCGGCCAGAAGATCGGCTCGGGCAAGGCGCGCGTCATCCGCTCCCTGGCTGACATGAACAAGGTGCAGCCGGGCGACGTGCTGGTGGCCGACATGACCGATCCCGACTGGGAGCCGGTGATGAAACGCGCTGCGGCGATCGTCACCAACCGCGGCGGGCGTACCTGCCACGCGGCGATCATCGCGCGTGAGCTGGGCGTGCCAGCCGTCGTGGGTTGCGGCAATGCGCTGGATACCATCCCCGACGGCGCCGAAGTCACCGTATCGTGCGCCGAGGGCGATACCGGCACGATCTACGAAGGCATCCTGAAGTTCGACCGCATCACCGCCGACCTGGGTGCGATGCCGGAAGCGCCGCTGAAGATCATGATGAACGTCGCCAACCCTGAGCGGGCGTTCGATTTCGGCATGCTGCCGAATGCCGGTATTGGCCTGGCCCGCCTCGAAATGATCATCGCCAGCCACATTGGCGTACACCCGAAGGCACTGCTTGAGTACGCAAAGCAGGATGCCGAGACGAAGGCGCGCATCGATACGCGCATCGCGGGCTACAAGGATCCGGTGTCGTTCTACGTGGATCGCCTGGGTGAGGGCATCTCGACCATCGCCGCCTCGGTGTACCCGAAGCCGGTGATCGTGCGCCTGTCCGACTTCAAGTCCAACGAGTACGCCGGCCTTCTCGGCGGCTCGCGCTACGAACCGCACGAAGAAAACCCGATGATCGGTTACCGCGGTGCAAGCCGCTATGTGTCGGCCGATTTCGCGGAATCGTTCGCGCTCGAGTGCAAGGCCGTGAAGTACGTCCGCGAGACCATGGGCCTCGACAACGTGTGGGTCATGATCCCGTTTGTCCGCACACTGGACGAGGGCCGCAAGGTCATCGAGGTGCTGCGCAAGAACGGCCTCGTGCAGGGCGAGAACGACCTGAAGGTCATCATGATGTGCGAGGTGCCGTCCAACGCGCTGCTGGCGGATGAGTTCCTCGATATCTTCGATGGCTTCTCAATCGGCTCGAACGACCTGACCCAGCTCACCCTGGGCCTGGATCGTGATTCCAGCATCGTGGCCAACCTGTTCGACGAGCGCGACCCGGCGGTCAAGAAGTTGCTGGCACTGGCCATCAAGACCGCTCGCGCCAAGGGCAAGTACATTGGCATCTGCGGCCAGGGCCCCTCCGACCACCCGGATCTTGCCGAGTGGCTGATGGAACAGGGCATCGAATCGGTGTCGCTCAACCCCGATACCGTCGTGGATACGTGGCTGCGCCTGGCCAAGAAAAAGGCCGGCTAAAACAAAAAAAGGCCGCCCTATCGGCGGCTTTTTTTGTCTGCTCGTGCAGGAGCGCGCTTGCGCGCGATAGGGATCTCGGCAAGCTCCCATCGCGCGTAAGGGCGCTCCTACATGTGCGCGATTGCGCTTGATGTATTCACCAATGCACCGAAACGCCGGCCGCCCGATACTGGCCGGTGATCTCCCACTCCGTATCCGATGCGACCACCAGGTGCGTAACCGCCGTGATCGGCACCGTGTGGTGCGTTGCCGAGGCCACCAGCTTGTCGGGCGTGGCAATGGCCACCGTCTCGCCACTGGCCTCGATGATCGCCTGCTTGAACATCGTCTCTTCCTCATCGATGGTCCATAACCCGGTCTTCGGGTCGATCGCGCAGACGCCAGGGAAACACAAGTCCGCGCGGATATCCTGCGCCTGACGCAGCGTGCGCGAACCGATGGCGCCGCCGATGTGTGGATCGAGCTTACCGCCCAGCAGCACCACGTCGAACCCTGGACGGCCCAATACCGCCAGGGCCACGTCAGGAGCATTGGTCACCACGGTAAGGTCGCGGTGATCAGGCAGCGCCTTGGCTAACGCCGTGTTGGTTGATCCTGCATCGATAAACAGGATCTGCCCCTCCCCCACCAGCGCCGCCGCCGCACGGCCAAGCGTGCGCTTCAATTCCGCGCGCTCGCTGTGCCGCTCGCCCAGCGGCGCAATGTGCGGAGCAAGCAATGCGCCGCCGTAGACGCGGCGGCAAAGACCTTGCGCCGCCAGATCGCGCAGGTCACGGCGGATCGAGTCTTCCGATACGTGAAACGCCTGCGCCAACTCAACGGCCACGACCTTCCCTTCCCTTTGCAGGCGCTCGAGGATCAGCTGCTGACGCTCACGCGGCAGCGTGGTATCCGGCGTGCTCATTTCGGCAGGAAACCCAGCGCGACCAGCTCAGCACGCAACTGCGCCGGTGAATGGAAATGGATGCCATGGATTCCCAGCGCCTCGGCCGCGTCGACATTCACCTTGTTGTCATCGATGAAAACCGCCCGCTTCGGATCGATGTCGTAGCGCTCCAGCAGGGTTTCATAAAGCGTCGGATCGGGCTTGATCGCGCCCTCGTCGCCCGAGACCACGATGCCATCAAACCAGTTGAAGAACTCATAGCGGGCACGCGCGATCGGAAAGGTCTCGCCCGACCAGTTGGTGAGCCCGTAAAGCGGGTGGCCCGCCTGCTTGAGGTCGCGCAGGATCGCGATGCTGTCGTCGATCGGACCCTTCAGCGTTTCTTCCCAGCGCTCATGGAACGCCGTGATCAGATCGACATGCTCGGGGTGCTTTGCCGTTAGCTCCTCGAGGGCCTCTTTCCACGGACGTCCCGCGTCCTGGCGCAGGTTCCACTCAGTGGTGGTGACTTCGGCAAGGAAGCGCTCCATGCCCACCTCGTCATCACCAAACAGCTTTCGGTAGAGATACCGCGGGTTCCAGTCGACGAGCACGCCACCGAAATCGAAGATCACGACATCACGCTTGGAATACATGGAAAACTCCGATCAGCGGCGCGCGATGGACGCGCATAGGGAAACGATGATGAGCAGGCCAGCGACGCCGGTCAGCGCAATGGAAAGCGTGCTCAGGTGGGCAACGAAACCGATGCCTGCAGGGCCGGCCAGCATGCCGGCATAACCGAGCGCGGTGACAATGGCGATGCCGACGCCAGGCGATGCGCCGCCCAGGCGCCCGGCGGCACTAAACAGGACCGGCACGATGTTGGACGCGCCAATGCCGACCAGCACGAAGCCGAGGAGCGCGGCCGGCCCCCACGGAATAAGCGTGGCGGCGAGGAACCCTGCGGCGGCGATGAGGCTGCCCCCGCGCACGATGGCCACCGGGCCGATATGCGCAGTAATGCGGTCACCCAGCAGGCGGCACAGGGCCATGGCGATCGAGAACGCCGCGTAGCCAAGACCGGCCGACGAGGCATCGAAGCCACGTGAGAAGCGCAGGAAAACGGCGCTCCAGTCGAGCATGGAACCCTCGGCCAGGAACACCACCATGCAAAGGAAGCCCAGCAGGAAGATCGCGCCACCCGGCATGCGGAACGGCGCCCGGGATCCGGCGTGTTCTTCCTCATGGCGCACAAGGAAGTGCTTCCATTGGGTGAGCACGATGATGAGCAGGGCAAGCGACACCGCGATAGCGCTGCCGGTGAGCGGCGCACCGGCCTTCAGCAAGGCAGCCATACCCGCTGAGCCAACCAGGCCACCGACACTGAAGAGCCCATGGAACCCCGACATCATTGGCTTGCCGCGCATCTTTTCCACGTCCACCGCATGGGCGTTCATGGAGACATCGACCACGCCCAGCGCCGCACCGAAGAACAGGAGCGCGGCACCCAGGGCCCATGTGCTGGATGCGATGGTAAGCAGCGGCAGCGCGAGGCACACCAGCAGGCCACTTACACCGATGACATCGCGATTGCCGAAGCGGTGGGTCAGGAACCCCGCGAGCGGCATGGCAGCCGCCGCACCACACCCCATACACAGCAGCACCAGGCCAAGCGTGCCGTCATCGAGGCCGAGGTTGGCCTTGGCATACGGCACCATCGGCGCCCAGCTGGCCATGCCGATACCGGAAAGAAGAAAGATAAGCCGGGTGGCCCGGGTGGGGTTCATGCGCATGCCATGGGAAGAAGAATGCGCATCAATGTATGCAATCGTGCACAAACGTGCAAGTGATTAACGAAGTCGATTCAGATCCAGTGGAAGCCCTTGGCCATCATGCCGGTGATTCCAAGCCCGAAAGTGATCATCGAACCAAACAGGAGGCGAAAGTCGGTTCGCAGCTCGGTGCGGAGGTCGCGAATATCGGTGCGCAACTCGATACGGGTGTCGCGCAGTTCGAGACGAAGATTGCGTATGTCTTCGCGAATGTATTCCATGCCTGTTTCCAGCCTCGTGGTGCGTGCGTTGAGAGAGGCATGTTCACCAGGTGCTCCTGCTGACGCAAATTCGCCCGCGTGACCAGAGGGCGGCAAGGCATCGTGTACGGCAAAGCTCATGGGCAGGGAACTTCCTAAGTGAAAGGTAACCATAGGATTACTGCCCCGACACGTGGGGTCGACTGGCCCTTGCCCTCTCATTCCTGTAGGAAAATTCTTTTGAACTCAGCGGCTTTGTAAGGTTTTTTCACCTGAGAAACGCCGCAACCCCACGAGCCACTTGCACCCCGCCGCCGGCTTCTGTACAAATGTACACATGACGACGCCGAACCTCACCGAGCGACAGCAGAAGACCCTGGATTTCCTGCGGGAGTACCTGCAGGCCGAGGGCCTGCCCCCCACGCTGCGCGAGATCGCTGATGCACTGGGCTTTCCCAGCCACAGCTCCGCGCAGGCTTGTGTGGAGTCGCTGGTGCGCAAGGGTGTGCTGGAGCGCTCGCCACAGCATCGTGGCCTGCGCCTCCCGTCAGGCAATGCCGCCGCCATCCGCGCCGCCATGCTCAATGAGCTGCCGCTCATCGGCCGCGTCGCCGCCGGCTCGCCCATCCTGGCGGAGGAAAACATCGAATCGCAACTGGAGATCGACCCGGCCATGTTCCACCCCCGGGCCGATTACCTGCTGCGCGTAGTGGGCATGAGCATGCGCGATGTCGGCATCCTCGATGGCGATCTGCTCGCCGTCCACCGCACCGCCACGGCCAACGATGGCCAGATCGTGGTGGCGCGGCTGGACGACGAAGTCACGGTGAAGCGCCTGAAGCATGAGCGCGACCGCCTGCTGCTGCTTCCCGAAAACCCCGACTTCAAGCCCATCGAAGTCGACCCCCGCCGCCACGCCTTCGCCATCGAAGGCCGCTATGTCGGCATCATCCGCAGGACCTGAGCCATGAATGCTGCCATTGCTTCCGCTTCGCACAACCTGGCCCAGGTCCTGGATCATCCCGGTATCTGGCGCCGCTCCGCCGATCGCCAGCCGCGCGTGCGCGCGCTTTCCACGGGCTGGACGTCACTGGACACCCGCCTGCCGGGTGGCGGCTGGCCGCAAGGCGCCGTCAGCGAAATCCTGTTCGAACACGATGGCCTGGGCGAGCTTGACCTGGTGATGCCCGCGCTTGCCGCGCTCACCCAGGAGCACCGCCGCGTCATCTTCGTGGCACCGCCTTACCAGCCTTATGCTCCCGCGCTGGCCGCGGCCGGTGTCGATCTGCGCTTCCTGCATGAGATCCATGCCGGCTCCACCGAGGCCGCCTGGAGCATGGAGCAGTGCCTGCGCTCCGGCTGCTGCGGCGCCGTGGTCGGCTGGCTGCCGGATATCGATTACCGCAGCTTGCGCCGCCTGCAACTGGCCGCCGAAAGCGGCGATGCCTGCGCCATGGTTTTCCGTTCCGCCGAGCACGCCGCGCAAAACAGCCCGGCGGCGCTCCGTATCAAGGTCAGCAATAGCGATGAGGCCACCTATGTGGATGTCCTCAAGTCGCGTGGCCTGCTGACCACTACCGCTCCGCTGTTGCGTATGCGGGCCTGAGGTTTGTCCGGCATGGCGTCGTCCCTCATCCGCCGCCATGCCGGGCACCTCTTTTTTGCCTCGTTGCCGCAACCATGCTTTGGGCCTGCCTCCGTTTTCCCGGCCTGGCGTTCTCCGCCGCCTTCGCCGCGGCACCGGAGGCAGGCCCCTCCGCCCTGCTCGATAACCACGCCCGCCAGCGGCTGATCGCCACCGCCAATGACGAAGCCCGCGCCCATGGCATACGCCGCGGGCAAAGCGTGGCTGCCGCTCGCGCGTTATGCCCTGCGCTGGAAGTACGCCCGCGCGACCGCGATGCCGAGAAGCGCCTGCTTAGCGAGCTGGCTGCCTGGTGCTACCAGTTCAGCGGCCATGTCAGCCTGGTACCACCCAACGCCATCCTCATGGAGGTCGGGGCTAGCCTGCGCCTGTTCGATGGCTGGCCTGTACTGGTCGAACGCGTCACTGCCGGCCTGCATGCGCAAGGCCATCCGCACACACTGGCCGCTACGCCGTTCGCCTCCGCATCCTGGGTGTTCGCCGCCACGGCCGATGGCATGGTGATTCCTGCGCGCGAGGGCGTTATCCGCATGCTGGGTGCCCTACCCCTTACGCAAAGCGGCTTGCCAACTACCGCTGTCACCGCGTTGCATGCCATGGGCTTTCGCCGGCTGGATGATGTTTTCCGGCTGCCCCGCCCCGAGCTCACCCGGCGCATCGGCCGTGCCGGCGTGAACTGGCTCGATCGTATCCGCGGCCAGGCTTCCGATGCCTTGCCCGCATGGCAGCCACCCGCCAGTTTCCAGCAGAAGATCGAGTTCGATACCGAACTGGATGGCAGCCAGCCGCTGTTGTTTCCACTGCGCCGGCTCACCCGCGCACTGGCCAACCTGCTGGCGGCGCGCGATGGCGGCGTGCAACGTTTTACGCTGACCCTGGAACATGCACGGGGCGAAAGCACGCGCATAGGGGTCGCCATGGCGGCGCCGCAGCGCGATGCCGAGCGACTGTTTGAACTGGCGCGCACGCGGCTTGAGCGCACCACGCTCCCTGCCCCGGCTCGCTCCATCGAACTGCATGCCGACGAGCTGCCCGTCTTCCGCCCACCGGTACGCGATCTATTCGAACCTATCCGGGGTGATGGCCTTGACTGGCCGACGCTGGATGAGCGCCTGCGCGCACGCCTGGGCGATGCGGCCCTGCGCCAGCTCACCGTCGTGAACGACCACCGCCCCGAACGCGCCTCGCGCTATGGCGCCCCCACCGCCACGGTCTCACTGCCGCGCGGGCGCCGCCCGTTGTGGCTGTTGCCGCGCCCGCTGCCCATGCGCCCCGATCCGGTCGCCGTACTGGCCGGCCCGGAGCGCATCGAAAGCGGCTGGTGGGATGGTGGTGATGCACGTCGCGATTACTACATCGTCAAAACCGTGCATGGCCAGCAAGCCTGGGCTTACCTGCCGCCGGGCATGCTGGATGGGTGGATGCTGCATGGCTGGTTTGCCTGACTCACCGGCGAACGACGCCGATATCGCTCCCCCCGTCTACGCCGAATTGCACGCACTAAGCGATTTCAGCTTCCAGCGCGGGGCATCGAGCGCGCGCGAGCTGTTCGAACGCGCGAAGGATCTTGACTATGCCGCCCTCGCCATCACCGATGAATGTTCGCTTTCGGGAATCGTGCGTGCGTTGGAGGCCTCGCTGGAAGTGGAACTGCCACTGATCACCGGCAGCGAGTTCCGGCTCGCCGATGGCACCGTGCTGGTGTTGCTGGTGGAAAGCCAGGCCGGCTACACCGAGCTGTGCCGGTTAGTAACCCTGGCCCGGCGCCGCGCACCCAAGGGCAGCTACGAACTGCACCGTAGCGACCTGGAGGCCTTGGGCGAAGGCTTATGCCTGTTGTGGGCTCCCGGTCCCTGGAAGGCCACGACCGTCGCGACCCACGATGAGCGTGCCGCCTGGGTGGCCACGCATTTCAGCGGGCGTGCATGGCTGGCCGTGGAACTGCACCGTGGCCAGCATGATGATGCCGAACTGGCCGCGTTACGCGAACTGGGCGCACGCCACGCCTTGCCATGCGTCGCCACGGGCGACGTGCACATGCACCTGCGCCGCCGTCGGGCCTTGCAGGATGTGATGACCGCCATCCGCGTGAACCGCCCCCTGGCCGATGCGGGCGCCGCGTTGTTTGCCAATGGCGAACGCCACCTGCGCAGGCGCGAAACCCTGGCACGCATCTATCCCCGCGACCTGCTCGACGAAACCCAGGTGGTGGCGGCGCGCTGCACCGGTTTCGATATCCGCGGCATCAACTACGTTTACCCGCGCGAGCTGGTACCCGATGGCATGGATGCCACGGCCTACCTGCGCCAGCTCACCTGGGAAGGGGCCGCCACGCGCTGGCCTGGCGGTATCGACGATACGCTGCGCGAGCGGATCGAAAAGGAACTCGTCCTCGTCGCCACGATGAAATACGAGGCCTTCTTCCTCACCGTGCACGATATCGTGCGCTTTGCCCGCTCACGCCAGATCCTTTGCCAGGGCCGCGGTTCCGCAGCCAATTCAGTGGTGTGCTTCTGCCTGGGTATTACCGAGGTCAATCCCGCGCAGATCAGCACATTGTTCGAGCGCTTCATTTCCATCGAACGCGATGAGCCGCCCGATATCGACGTGGATTTCGAACACGAACGGCGCGAGGAAGTGCTGCAGTACGTATTCAACAAATATGGGCGTGAGCGCGCCGCGCTGGCTGCCACCGTGATCAGCTACCGGCGCAAGAGCGCGGCGCGCGATATCGGCCGGGCGCTTGGCCTTTCGGAAGATCAACTGGACCAGCTAAGCCGGGCGTATTCGCATGCCCATGGAGAGGTGCCCATTACGGTACGCCTGGCCGAGCGTGGCTTCGATATCACCAGCCGCACCATTCGCCAGCTTGTCGTACTGGTGGAGGAACTCAACGGCATGCCACGCCACCTTTCCCAGCATGTGGGTGGCTTCGTTATCTCCGATACGCCATTGCACCACCTGGTGCCCGTGGAGAACGCGGCCATGGAGGATCGCACCATCATCCAGTGGGACAAGGATGACCTGGAAACCATGAAGCTGCTGAAGGTGGATTGCCTGGCCCTGGGCATGCTCACCTGCATGCGCAAGGCCATGGACCTTCTGCGCACGCACAAGGCCACCGATTACCCGCGCCTGGCCGATATCCCCATGGAGGATCCAAAGACTTACGCCATGATCCAGCAGGCCGATACCGTCGGCGTATTCCAGATCGAATCACGCGCGCAGATGTCGATGCTGCCACGCCTGAAGCCGGCCCGTTATTACGACCTGGTGATCCAGGTGGCCATTGTCCGCCCCGGCCCGATCCAGGGCGGCATGGTGCACCCCTACCTGCAACGGCGAAAGCTTCCACCCGAAGAGATCGTCTACGAACATAAGGTACGCCCCGTCCTGGAACGCACGCTCGGCGTACCGATCTTCCAGGAACAGGTGATGCACGTACTGCAGGTGGTCGCTGATTTCTCACCAGGCGAATCCGATGAACTGCGCCGCTCCATGGCCGCGTGGAAACGCCGCGGCGGCCTGCAGAAATTCGAACCGAAGATCCGCCGTAACATGGCGAAGAACAACTATTCGCCTGAATTCACCCAGCAGATCATCGACCAGATCCAGGGGTTCGGCAGCTATGGCTTTCCCGAATCCCATGCGGCGGGTTTCGCACTTATCGCTTATGCCTCGTCGTACCTGAAATGCCACCACCCCGAGGTATTCACCTGCGCGCTGCTCAACAGCCAGCCCATGGGTTTCTACGCGCCAGCCCAACTGGTGGCTGATGCACGCCGCCATGGCGTCGAAGTACGCCCGCCGGATGTCACCGCCAGCGACTGGGATTGCACGCTGGAACCGGTTTCAAAGCAAACGGGTACGTTCGTACTTCGACTGGGCTTACGAATGATCGGCGGCCTGTCGGCCGATCTGGGCGAACGCATCGTCGCAGCGCGCGCGCAGGCACCGCTGCGCGACCTTGCCGACCTGGCCAGCCGTGCACAACTCAACCGCTTCGAGCGCGAGCGCCTGGCGGATGCCGGCGCCCTGCGCACCCTCAGCGGCCACCGCCATCGCGCACGCTGGGAAAGTGCGGGTATTGAACGCACGTTGCCACTACTCCATGCCGTGGCCGAGGAACGCACCACACTGCGGCCACCCTCGCTAGCCGAAAACGTTTTCGCCGATTACGCCACGCACGGCCTCTCACTTAGCGGCCATCCGCTCTCGCTGGTTCGCAAGAACTTGCTATCACGTCGTGTCCGCCGTGCACGCGATCTTCTCGCTATCCGAAATGGTGCATGGCTACGTCACGCGGGCCTGGTTACCGTTCGCCAACGCCCGCAAACCGCCAGTGGCATCACTTTCGTGACGCTGGAAGATGAAACCGGCCAGGTGAATGTGATCGTGCGGCCGAAGGTGGCGGAAGCCTGCCGCCAGGCGCTGCTGGATGCCGTGCTGCTTGCCGTGGATGGGCAGTGGCAATCCATCGATGGCGTGCACCACCTCGTGGCTTACAGGCTGCTGGATTTCAGCGACCTGCTTCCTTCGTTTGGCTCGGTTTCCCGCGATTTCCAGTAAGACATTCGTAGTGCACTGCAAAACGTTTTTCGCCATCGCTTAACGGTTTGTAATTTCCACCTGAACGGATGCCTAGGAACTGCAGAGCGAGACCCACTTTGTTCATCCAAAAAGCGATAGCGTCTGCACCGACCGCACACATTCCGGTCTGTAGCGAGCCACGCCGCCGCGCCCGGCGCAGCCGCTTTTGAATCCAAGGCGCTCACCACAGTTCCAGGAGAGATTCGTCATGCGCAACACGAAACTGATCCTCGCCATGCTCGCCGGCTGTACCCTCGTGAGCGGCGCCGCCTTCGCGCAGGATGCCGCTTCGAAGACCGACCCGACGCCCGCCTCCACCGCCGGCTCGGCCATGCACTCGAGCTCTGATTCCATGAAGAAGGACGGCGCGGCCAGCAGTGCGGCAGGTAGCGAGAATGGCTCCATGAAGTCGACCCACAAGAAGCACAAGAAGAGCACCACCGCGGAACCGGCCAAGTCGTCGACCGCCGGCGGCATGTAATAGCCAGCGCATGAACGAAAAAAGCCGGCGTCGCGAGACGCCGGCTTTTTCTATTTGGGTCGGCAGATAAACCGCTCTGTTGGCTTATCGCGTGCAAGCACGCTCCTACAACAGCGGGGGCGTCATCAAATGACGCGAATGGTTTCGTCGTCGATTTCCACGACCTGGCCCGCGCGAATCTTGCAGGTCTTGCGCAGCTCCACCACGCCATCGACGGTAACGAGGCCATCGGCTACCAGGTGCTTGCCTTCGCCACCGCTCGCGGCGATGCCGGCGAGCTTCAGCAACTGGTTGAGTTCGACGTATTCGCCTTCTAGCTGGAAGGTTTGCGAGGGCATGGCTGGGCACTTCGGGATCAAGGGGTGCACATTAGAGCGCAATCCGCCCCCCAATGTTTAAAAGCATGAAATCGTCTCCCGTCATGCCCTCCGCGGCAAGCGCCTCGGTAAGTAGCCGCGGCGGCTCGTCCAGCTGGTCATCCGCCAGCTCGAATACACCCCAATGGATGGCGATGGAGCGGCGGACGCCGATCTCCTTATGCAACCGTACCGCCTGGGCCGGGTCCACGTGCTGGCCATGCATGAACCAGCGTGGCGCGTACGCGCCAATGGGAATCGCTGCCAGGTCGATGGGCCCTGCACGGCGCCCGATATCGGCCAGCTTCTCCGAATAGCCCGTATCGCCGGCAAACCAGAACCGGTAGCCATCCTGGGCCATGACCCAACCACCCCATAGCGAGCGGTTGCGATCCCAAAGCGTGCGCGCGCTCCAGTGGCGGGCCGGGACGAACGTAAACACGGTGCCCGCGATATCCGTGGACGCCCACCAGTCGAGTTCACGCACGTTGCCAATGCGTTCGCGATCGAACCAGCGCTTCAGCCCCAGCGGCACGAGGAACACCGCCTTGGGAAAGCGCCGGGCAATGGCATGCACGCTCTCGCGGTCCAGGTGGTCGTAGTGGTTGTGTGAGATCGCCACGACGTCGATCTGCGGCAACGCGGCGACTTCCACGGGCGCGGGGGTCCGCCGCAACGGGCCAGCGAACGACAGCGGGGAGGCACGCTTGCCGAGCACGGGATCCGTGATGACCGTGAGACCTTTCCTGCGCACCAGCACTGTGGCGTGGCCAAGCCACCAGGCCGCATCGCCAGCACCTGTGAAATCGGCCGGCTGCCACCAGCGGCGGGTGAACGCGGCATAGCCTTCATCCGGCGGGCGGGGTAGCTGCTGTTCCTTGCGTTCGCGGCGCCAGCGCTTCAGGCCGCCCGGCTCGCGAGTTTCCGGCTCGAGGTTACGAAAGCCGTCAGGTGTGTGGTGTTCCCTGGCAGCGTCGAAGTACGGGTTCGTCCAGGCCATGCCTTGCCTTGGTGGTGGGGTCAGGGCATGACCTGCGGCCCCACCACCCCGGCTTCAAGGTCAATCCACGTCGACGCGACGCACCTGGGCCAGCCAGTCTTCCAGGTTGTAGTAGTTGCTGACCCGGGTGATCTTGCCGCCGACCACGTCGAAGAACGCACCGCCCGGCAAGACGTAGCTCTGGCCCTGGGCCAGCGGCAGGCCGTCGTCGGTGGCTTTGTATTCGCCGTGCACCACGTATTCCGCGGCGGCACGGTCACCCTTCTCGTTTGCCATCACCACGATGTTCTTCAGCTGCTCGGAGTAGCTGACGTTCATCCGTTCGAGAAACGCAGCGAACCGGGCGCGGCCGGTTTCACGGCCACCCTGGTTCACATCGTGGGCCACGTGCTCATCCAGCACATCGAGCATGCCGTTCCAGTCGCCGCGGTTGAACGCGTCGTAGTAGCGGCGGATAAGGTCGATCGTCTCGTTCATCGGGGCACTCAGTAAAGAATGACGGAGCGGATGGCCTTGCCTTCGTGCATCAGGTCGAAGGCGCGATTGATGTCATCCAGCCCCATCGTATACGTGATCATGGGATCGATCTTGATCTCACCACCCATGTAGCGCTCGACATAACCCGGCAATTCCGTACGGCCCTTCACACCGCCAAAGGCGGAGCCACGCCACACACGGCCGGTAACGAGCTGGAACGGACGCGTGCGGATCTCCTGGCCCGCGCCAGCCACGCCAATGATGATCGACTCGCCCCAGCCCTTGTGGCAACACTCCAGGGCCGAGCGCATCACATCGACGTTACCGATGCATTCGAAGGAATAATCGACACCGCCATCGGTCAGGTCGACGATGACCTGCTGGATGGGCGTATCCGGGTAATCGCGCGGGTTCACGAAATCCGTGGCGCCCAGCATCTTCGCCATCTCGAACTTGGACGGGTTGGTATCGACGCAGATGATCCGGCTGGCCTTGGCCATGACCGCGCCCTGCACCACCGAAAGGCCAATGCCGCCCATGCCGAACACAGCCACGGTCGCGCCCGGCTCCACCTTCGCCGTATTAAGAACAGCGCCAATGCCGGTGGTCACACCGCAACCCAGCAGGCAAACCTTATCCAGCGGCGCGTCCTTGTTGATCTTCGCCAGCGAAATTTCCGGTAGCACCGTGTATTCGCTGAAGGTGCTGGTACCCATGTAGTGGAGAAGCGACTTGCCGCCCATGGAGAATCGCGAGGTGCCATCAGGCATAACGCCCTTGCCCTGGGTAACGCGGATCTTCTGGCAAAGATTGGTCTTGCCCGAGCGGCAGAACGAACACTCACCACATTCAGGCGTGTACAGCGGGATGACATGGTCACCCGGCTTCAGGGTGGACACGCCCTCACCCACTTCCTCGACAATGCCACCGCCCTCATGCCCCAGGATGACCGGGAAGGCACCTTCCGGGTCGGCGCCCGACAAGGTGAAGGCATCGGTATGGCATACGCCCGTGGCCACGATGCGTACCAGCACCTCGCCGGCCTTGGGGCCCTGGACGTCGATCTCCTCAATGGAGAGGGGCTTTCCTGCTTCCCAGGCAACAGCGGCGCGCGACTTCATGGTCGGTCATTCCTCTTACAATGGCATGTGAAACCGGCACGGGCCGGGTGGATCATGGATTCTAGCCAGCCTTGCCGTCGTCGATTAGTCGTTCGTACCGACAAGCATCTTTTACCGGGAGCAATAATCGATGCGCGCATGGGACGGAATGGACGCCTTTGTCGAGGTGGTCCGCCTGGGCAGCTTCTCGGCCGCCGCCCGCCACCTGGGCCTCTCCACGGCCTTTGTCAGCCGCGCGGTGAGCGCGCTTGAGCAACGCCTGGGCACGCAACTGCTGCACCGGACGACCCGCAAATTGCGCCTGACGGATGCCGGCCGGCTCTATTACGAACACGCCCGCCACTTGCTGGAAGGGTTCGACGCCGCCGAACAGGCCATCGTCGACTACCAGGAGGGCCTGCGCGGAAGCCTGCGGATCAGCCTGGCCACCACGTACGGGGAGCGCTACGTGGCTCCGCTGGTCAATGAATTCCTGGCCATGCACCCCCAGCTCGGCGTGGACATGGATTTCTCGAACCGGAATGTCGACCTGATTGAAGAGGGGTACGACCTCACCATCCGCACCGGCCTGCTCGCCGACTCCAACCTGGTGGCCCGCCGGCTGGGCGAGCGGCGCCTGTTCGTCGTGGCGTCGCCTGCTTACCTTGCGGCCCGCAGCGCTCCCCGCACGCCCGACGACCTGGTCGATCACCAGCTCCTCCTCGGCTCGGCCAGCCACTGGATTTTCCTGGAAGATGGCCAACCCCGGCAGCGCCCCGTCCGCGGCCGCTACCGGGCCAGCTCGGGCCAGGCCCTGCTGGATGCCAGCCTGCACGGCCTGGGCATCGCCCAGCTGCCCGACTTCTATGTCGAGGCGCCCCTGGCCGAAGGCAGGCTGGTTTCGCTGCTTGATGCCTGGCGCGACGAGAACGGCGCCGTGTGGCTGGTTTACCCCCGCAGCCGGCACCTTTCGCCCAAGGTGCGCCAGCTCGCGGACTTCTTATGTGAACGGTTGCAAACGCCCCCGTGGCAGCTGCCAGGCGAATGAGTTAAACTCTAGTTAACGGATACGTTCGTTCCTGCGAACGAAAGGCCGCGGCAAGGCATCCCATAGGCACCGTCCATCGGGCCGATTGGAAAAATGATTGAACTATTTCCTTACGCCCGCTGTCGAAGATTTTAATGATTGGAACCCTTGAATCCGCTAAGGGGACCCTTACTAAGGTCAAAGAGAAAACTCGTTGGTTCAGTAATTCGGTGCAAAAACCGCATGACGAAAGCCTAACGAACCGATTGTTCACCACACGAAACGGACCAGCGCTTTTTGGCCATCTACCGGGTCACCCCGGGCCAGCGTAAGGTCCGCTCCACGCCAGAGACCGGCGGCGTGGGCTGACTTGAAACAACCGGTCATACAAGAGACTGGGAGACGACCATGAACGAACTTCGCAACGATTACGGCATCACCACCTTCGAATACTCCGCCGGCTTCCACGCCAGCGATGCCTCCAATGGCCTCGACCTGTTCGGTGGCGAGATGGATGGCTACGACTGGCTCGGCGAAGTCGCCAGCCGCCTCAGCAACGAAGCGTAAGCCGCGCTCGCCGTAGGGGCGCATCTGGGCGCGACCGCCTTTGGCGGCACATCCCAGTCCGCGCTTCCCAAGGCCGCGGCCCTGCCCGCTCCTACGAGAACCGCGTCGCTATCAAGAAGGCCCACCATTGGTGGGCCTTCTGCGTTTCCGGGCCCAGGTCACGCCAGGCCAAAGAACTGGGCCACGAGCCAGATGTTGGCCGCCGAGATGACCACGAAAAGCGCCCAGGCAGATACCGAGACAAGCCGGGTGTTGGCAAACGCCCCCATCAGCTCCCGGTTATCCGTGAACCGGATCAGCGGATACATGGCGAACGGCAGCTGGATACTCAACACCACCTGGCTGGCCACCAGCAGCGCGCCGATCGCACGGTCGCCCATCACCACCACACCGATGAACGCGGGAATGATGGCAAGCCCGCGGGTGATCAGCCGCCGTTGCCAACACGGCAGTTTCATTTGCAGGAAACCATCCATGATCACCTGCCCGGCGATGGTGCCGGTGAACGTGGAACTCTGGCCCGATGCGAACAGGCCGACGGCGAATGCGATGGAAGCCACCGTCGTGCCGGCGATCGGTGCGAGTAGCTGGTAGGCATCGCCAATGTCCGCGACATCCCGCCGCCCGGTGGCGTGAAACGCCCCGGCAGCCACGATGAGTATGGCCGCGTTGATCAGCAGCGCCAGGCTTAGCGAGCCGATCGTATCCACACGCGTCAGCCTGATCGCCGCCCATTTACCCGCCTCGCCCGACACCGCACGGGTCTGCACGATCGACGAATGCAGGTACAGGTTGTGCGGCATGATCGTCGCGCCGAGGATGCCGATCGCCAGGTAAAGCGGCTCACGGCTATCCAATGCGTGGAGTGATGGCACGAAGCCGGCGGCGACCGCGTGCCAATCCGGCCCGACCAGGAACAGCTGAACCACGAAGCAGATGCCGATGGTGCCAACCAACCCCAGGATGATCGACTCGACGCGGCGGAACCCCTGGCCCTGCAAGCCAAGCACGATAAACGTATCGAGCGCCGTCAAGGCCACGCCCACCGGTAGCGACACGCCGAACAACAACTTGAACGCGAGCGCGCTGCCCAGCACCTCCGCCAGATCGCAGGAAATAATGGAAAGCTCGGCCAGCACCCACTGGGCGCGACCAAGCGCCTTGGGGTAACGCTGGCTGGAAAGTTGGGCCAGGTCCTTGCGGGTAGCGATGCCAAGCCGTGCGGCAAGGCATTGCAGGAGCATGGCCGCCAGGCTTGAGAGCAGCACCACGAATAACAGGCGATAACCAAATCGCGAACCCGCTTCGATATCGGTGGCCCAATTCCCCGGGTCCATATAGCCCACGGAGACAAGCAGGCCCGGACCGGCAAAGCGCAGCGCTTTCTTCCACCATGGGAGATCGGGCGATACGACGATGGAGCCAGCGACTTCAGAGGGGCAGAACGGCGCGGTGGCCGTCTTGGGCAACGGAAAGAACATGCCCCATCGTACCGTCTCACGCCCACCCGGTGAACGCCGCCGCACGCGCGCTTCACGCGCCTGTAATGGCGTGAACGGGTACACCGTTCACGCTGCGAACCGCGCAGAGCAACCGAGGAATCATCATGGACAAGAACCGCACCGAGGGTATGAAGCACGAGGTAAAGGGCGCCATGAAGGAAGCCGTTGGCAAGGTTACGGGCGACCACGCAAAGCAAGCGGCCGGCAATATCGAGAAGAACGCGGGCAAGGTGCAGAAGGAAGTCGGCAAGGCCGCCGACCATGCACGCGACCGCGATCGTCACCACTAACCGGACCCGGCGGGGGCTGTGAGGCCCCCGCCCCTTTCCCGATGAGCTTGTCCCGATGAGCGTGCGCCACTGGTACGACCTCACCAGCAAATCCATCCGCACGGCGGCCGACGGCTTCAGCGATGACGAGCTGATGACCCGCGCGGCGGCACTTTCGTTTTACTCGGCACTGTCCTTCGCGCCATTGCTCGTCCTCCTGCTTTGGGTGCTCTCTGCGCTCAACGCCCAATGGCAGGCGCAACTGGTCGAGGGCCTGACCAATGTGATCGGGCAACAAGGCGCCACCGCGGTCAAGCTGGTGATCGATAACGCCCAACAGCGGCCGCGCCTGGGGAACATCGTTGGCATCATCGGCCTGTGCGTCACCGTGTTCAGCGCATCGGCGGTGTTCGCCCAACTGCAGTCCACGATCAACCGGGTGTGGAAGATCCGCGCCAAGCCCGGCGAAGCCGTCGTCGGCTGGCTGAGCACGCGGGCACGCGCCTTCGGCCTGCTCATCGGCATCGCATTCCTGCTCATCATTTCGTTCGTGGTCAGCAGCCTGATCCAGGCGGTCATCCCCGGCGATACGGTGGCATGGCAGGTCGTTGAAGCGGTCATCTCGTTTGGTGTCTTCGTCATCGCCTTTGGCGCGATGTACCGGATCCTCCCCGATGCACAGATCGCCTGGCGCGATGCCGCACGCGGAGGCATCCTTACTGCCCTGCTTTTCGTGGGCGGCAAATTCGTCATCAGCCTGTACATCGATCGGGCGAGCGTTGGCGGCGCGTATGGCCCGGCCGGCGCGATCGTCGTGCTGCTTACCTGGGTGTACTACGCCTCGATCATTGTCTTGCTGGGCGCGGAGCTCACCCACGGCCTGGCTGTGGCGCGCGGGGCGAAGATCCGGCCTGCCGAGCATGCCGAAAGCTTCGACGCCGCCACGCAGGTCACGCCCGCGCCACCACGGAAGCAGGCCTGAGCAGGCGGCGGCGTAGCCAACGGTTGGCCGGCTCGGACAGGTACCGTGCCACCCCGTGGCCCAGCGCCCAGGCGATCAGCACCGCCGGTGCGTACCACAGCCAGCCCCACGCCCCGTCCGTACCGGTAAGCCGTGCAACGCCCACCAGCGAGTACACGACGAACATATGGGTGAGGTACACCTCGTAGCTGGAGCGGCCCATGGCGCGTAGCCAGCCCGTTCCACGTACCGCGGCGCCACCCTCCGGCGATGCCAGCACGAGCAGCACACCGGCACCGATGAGCAAGAGCAGATAGCCCTCGTGGACCGCGTGCCAAACCCAGCCGCCGGAAAACATGATCGAGCCCAGGCTCACCGCGCCGACGGCGGCCATGGCACGGCGTGGCCCCGCGCCCGGCACACCCATACGAAAGCGGACGAGCGCGGCCAGGACGCCCGCCGCGATTGCTCCCATGCCAGGCAGATAGGCTTTTTCGCTCCAGATCTCGTTATCGACGATGGCGGCGCGGGTAAACGGCACGGACAGCACGAGTGCGGCTAGCGTCGGCACCAGCCAGCGCGTACGGCCCAGGGTGAGGCACACCAGCGGGAAGGCCAGGTAGAACACCTCCTCCACCGAGAGCGACCAGAGGACATCCCACCCACCCGGCAGCCAGCCATGGCTCCCCTCATACACATTCAGGGTGAAGGTAAGCGCCGAGAGTGTGGCGCCCAGCGGCGTCTGCCCCGGTTTGTCGAACACGTAGTTGGGCACGCCAAGCCCGTGGCAGGCGAGCAGCACGACGATCAGCGCCAGCAGGCACGGTGCGATTCGCGCCACCCGGCGGGCATAAAAACCCCGCCAGTCCACCGTGGCGAGCGCGCCATCGCGCTCAAGGACATGCCGGGTGATCAGGAAGCCGGAGACCACAAAGAACAGGAAGACGGCTTCGTAGCCGTTATAGATGAGGCCCTTGAGCAAGGGGATCGGCAGCACCAGCGCCGCATCGGTCTTGTGCAGGGGCAGCCTCAGGCCAAGGTGGTGAACCACGACCAGCAGGATGCTGAAGCCGCGCAGCAGGTCGATACCGGGGCTACGCGGGAGGACTTGCTGGGACACGTGGCGGCTTCCAGAGGGGAAGCCGCCAGCTTAGCGTGCTCAGGTGCAACCGCGAACCAGGAAGATAAGGATGAGGACCGGGATGGGCACACCCAGGATCCACAGCAGCACGTAGCCGATGCCGCCTTTCTGCTTTTCCGCAACCGGGGTCTTCTGCTCGTCCATCGTGCTCACCTTTGAAGCGTGTGGGTGTGACGAGCGTCCGGCGAAGGGTGTGCAGCAGGCGTGACAATGGCGCCACTAACGCATTCGCAACGACATGCCCTTCGCAGGTGGTGCATTATCCGTGACGGGCAACCAGACGTTTATTGAAGGATCCATCGATGACCCTGCCCCGCCCCCTGCTCCTCGCCACCGCCTTGTTTACCGCCACAGGCGCCCACGCCGCCACGGTTATTCGCGGGGCACGTGTTATCGATGGGACCGGCGCGCCGGCCAGGGACGATGTGACCCTGGTCGTGGATGGGGATCACTTCTCGATCGTGGGGCCGGGCCTCCGGGTGAAGATGCCCGACGGCACGAAGGTCGTGGATTACACCGGTAAGACCATCATCCCAGGCCTCATCTCCGATCACTCGCACATCGGACTCGTGGATGGAACGAAGGGCGGCCAGCCCACGCTCTACTCGCGTGAAAACGCACTTCGCCAGCTCCGCCAGTGGCGCGCCTACGGCGTCACCACGGTAACCAGCCTGGGGCTGAATAACCCCGATGTGTTCTACCCGCTACGCGCCGATTTGCACGCGGGCAAGGCCGATGCCGCCGACCTGTTCGGCGCCGACCACGGCATTGGCGTACCTGGCGGCGCGCCGCCCGCGAAGATGATGCAGGCGGGAACCAGCCAGCTCGATCGCCCGACCACGCCCGACGAGGCGCGCGCCGCAGTGGATGCCGCCGCCGCGCGCGGTACCGACCTGGTAAAGATCTGGCTCGACGATTTCAACGGCTCGCTGCCGGTGAAGATGAAGCCCGAGATATGGCGGGCGGTGATCGAAGAGGCCCATGCGAAGCACCTGCGCGTGGCTGCCCACGTCTACTACCTGGATGACGCGCGCAAGCTTGTCGACGACGGCGTGGACATCCTGGCCCACGGGGTTCGCGACAAACCCGTCGACCAGGGCTTCATCGATACCATGAAGCAGCACGGCACCTGGTACGTCGCCACGCTCGACCTCAATGAGGCCGCCTACATCTACGCCCGGCACCCGGCGTGGATGGATCAGCCCTTCTTCGCCCATGCCGTGCAGCCGGCACTTGCCACCCAGTTCGCCGACGGCGCGTGGCGCGACAAGGTGCAGAACGATGGTTCCACGCCCGTGAACGAAGCGGCCCTGAAAACGAACGAGCAAAACTTCAAACGCCTCTACGATGCCGGCATCAGGGTGGGCTTCGGTACGGATTCCGGCGCCACCCCCCTGCGCATCCCGGGCTTTGCGGAACACCGCGAGCTGGCCTTGATGGTGGACGCCGGCCTTACCCCGGTGCAGGCGATCAACGTGGCGACGCAGCGTGCCGCCGCCCTGCTTGGACTGGATGATCGCGGCGTCATCGCGAACGGCAAGCGAGCCGATTTCGTTGTACTCGACGGCGACCCCAGCAAGGATATTGAAGCCAGCACACACATCCAGGCCGTATGGCAACGGGGCATCCAGGTGTCGGGCAAGGTCACAGATTTCAACCCATGAGCCCCTCATGACCCACCGCTCGCCCGATCTCTTCGCGTTCCTGCCGGCGGAATCGCCCACGGCCGCGGAGATACGCGCGTTCGACTGGTCAACGACGCCCCTGGGTCCCGTCGAAGCATGGCCGGTGGCACTGAAGGCCATGCTTGCCACCATGTTCGATACGCCACGGCCGATGTTTCTTTCCGTGGCGCCCGGGCAGCAGTTCTTCTTCAACGACCCCTACCGCCCCATGCTGGGGCGACGCCTGCAAGGCGCCATCGGCAAGTCATTCCACGACCTGTGGCACGACGTATGGGATGAACTGGGGCGCCACGTTGAACTCGCGCTGGCCGGCGAAGGCAGCATGCACCTGGACTTGCCGCTGCGGATGACCCGGCACGGGTTCGAGGAAGAAACCTGGTGGACGTTCTCGTTCGCACCCATGCGCGACGAGCACGGCAAGGTATTCGGCATGTACGCGATCACCAACGAGACAACGCGCGCCGTACGCACCACGCAAACCTTGCGCGAACTCAACGCCTCGCTCGAGGTCGAGATTGACCAGCGAACCCGCGAACGCGACCAGGTCTGGGCCATCGCCCGTGACCTTTATGTCGTGATGACCCGCGATGGCCACTATCGCGACGTGAACCCGGCGTGGCGAACCGAACTGGGCTATGCACCGGACGACCTGATGGGCGTGGGATTCGAAGAGCTGATCCACCCCGACGACCTTGACCGCGCGCGCGATGCCGTCAGCCAGATGATCGAAGGCGAAGTAGTGGAGGACCTGGAACTGCGCATCCGCAGCAAGGATGGTCAATTCCGCTGGTTCGCCTGGACCGGTGTGCCCGATGGCGACGTGATCTACGGCATGGGCCGCGATACGCAGCGGCGCCGCGCCATGGATGACCAGATGCGCCACGCCCAGAAGCTCGAAGCCCTGGGCCGGCTGACCGGCGGTATCGCCCATGACTTCAACAACATCCTGGGCGGCATAGGCGGCGCGATCGAAGTGGTTACCGAACGCATGGAGCAGGGCCGCGTGGAAGGCTCGCGCCGGCTACTCGATGCGGCACGAGGCGCCGTCCAACGCGCGGCCGGCCTCACCCACCGTTTGCTGGCCTACTCGCGCCAGCAGGCCCTATCGCTATCGGATGTCGACGCCAACGCCATCGTCCACGGACTGGACCTGCTTCTGCGGCCGCTGCTGGGCGAACAGGTGCACCTGCAAGTCACCATGGCCGATAGCCTGTGGCGCACGCTCTCGGATGCGAGCCAGCTCGAAAGCGCCATTCTCAACCTGGCCATCAACGGCCGCGATGCCATGCCGCACGGGGGCACCCTGACGATCGCGACACGCAACGCCGAAGGTATCGACATGGGTCGCGGTCCCTCGGATTACGTCGTCGTGGATGTCACCGACACCGGCACCGGCATGTCGGCGACCGTGGTCGAAAAGGCGTTCGATCCCTTCTTCACGACCAAGGCCATCGGCCAGGGTACGGGCCTTGGCTTATCGATGGTCGATGGGTTTGCGCGACAGACGGGCGGCCGCGCGATCATCACCTCGGCCCCCGGCCGCGGCACCACGGTGAGCTTGTGGCTGCCGCGCCACGTGGGCGCGCCCGCGGCGAAGCATTCGCACATCGAAAACCCATCGCGCCAGGGCGGCGGAAAGCATGTGCTGCTGGTGGAAGACGAAGACATGCTGCGGTCGCTGACCCGCGAGGTGCTCGAGGAAGCGGGCTACACGGTCAGTGATTGCGCCGAGGGGAACGAAGCACTGCTGTTGCTGGCCGCCGACGACACCCCCGATGTGCTCGTGACGGATGTCGGCCTGCCCGGCATGGACGGCCGTAGACTGGCCCAGGCAGCCCGCGAGCGGCAACCCAACCTTCCGGTGCTCTTCATCACCGGCTATGCGTGGGAAGCCTTCACCGATAGCCCGGTGCTACCGGAGGGCTGCGCCATCCTGAGCAAACCCTTCTCTGTGCACGCCCTGGTGGATGCCGTAGCAGACCTGATCGACGGCACGCCGGCGTAACGTGCGCATTCCATTTCCTTGACCGGCCGACGCGGACACTGCGCCTTATGAAACCCGGAGCCCCCATGAACCGCACGCGCTACTACGCACTGATCGCGTTGATCGTTGCCATGCTCGCGATATTCGTGGTGGGTGCTATCCGCAAGGGCGGTCCGGCGGGCGATGTCCCGGATGATGGGCAGGCCCCGGCCACACAGCCATCAGGTCATTAGGCGGGCTCGACCTCTTCCGCGCCGCGCCGTTCCTGCGCGGCGGCGCGTTGCATAGCCACCAGGAAATCGACGCCGTAGCGCATGACGAATGGCGCGACCGTGCCCGGCACGCAGCCATCGGGCAGTGCCTGTGCGGTGGTGGTATCAAGGTAATCGGACAGCGACGAACGACTTGCCATGGCCTTTGCGGCCCCCTTTCTGGTATTCCCCCAACCGCCTAGTTAGCGGAAAGGCGCGGCGCCGTCAATACCAGCACCCCCTGCGGCATTTGGGCGCATGCCACTGACGGCAGCCGCCCCGCAGGTTCCTGCGGCCTAAAATGGGCCTGCACGCTCCACGCGTGCGGGAGGTTTACCCGTGCACTACGCCCCCGACGTCGCCATGCCCCCGCCAGCCCTGCGCCGTGGCGCAGCCTGTTGCAACGCCTCGTGCCGGCACGCTCAGGTATGTCAGGCAACACGCGGTGGTGCCGCGGAACTGCTGGCCATGCGTGATGTGGTCGAGCGCGTGGGCCCCTTCACCGATGGCGACCGCCTCGTGCAGCCCGATGCACCACACCTTGCGGCTTACGCCGTGCTCTCGGGCCTGGCCATGACCGTGGGTGGCGGGCGCGTTCTCGCTTTCCACATGCCAGGCGAACTGTTCGCCCTGGATGTCGCACGGCAAGGGCAGCACACCTCCTCCGTCGTCGCAGTGGGCAAGACATGGTTTTGCCGCTTCCCGCGCGCGGCCACCGATGCCTTGTGCGAGCACGACGACGCCATCGCCAGCCACCTGCGTGGCTTGCGCCGGCAAGAGCGCCGCCGGGCCACGCGGAGCGGCGATGCTCCTGCCCTCGCCCGCGTCGCGTCCTTCCTGGCCGACCTGCTTGCGCGGCGCCGCCAGGTCGAACCCGATACCACCTTCATACCCTTGCCAATGTCGCGCGATGACATCGGCTCGCACCTGGGCATGAGCGCGGCCACGGTGACGCGCATGCTGGCTCGCCTGCGCGCCGATGGCACCCTGGCGGTCAGGAGCGACGGCGTCGACATTGCCGACGCCGCCACCCTGGCCGGGCACGGTCTTACAGCTTGACCCTCACGCCAACGGTGAAGAACCGCCCGACAATGCCGCCCTGTGCGTAGGTCGGGTTGTAGTTGAGCGCCGCATAGTTGAGCGGATCGAGCGGCGGCTTGCGATCAAACGCATTCAGGATCGACCCGGTGATCGCGATTTTCTCGGTCAGGTCGTAGCGGCCGGTCAGGTCGAACTGAGTGAATGACGACATCCGGCACGAAGCAGGGAAATCATCGCCCGTGGTGGTGTTGGTCGACTGGCACCCCGGCGCGACATCCGGTGCCGTAAGCTTGAGGCCACTGGTGTAATACAGCGTGCCGGTGATGTTCAACTTGCCCATCTGCAGGCTGTTCGCCCACGAGCCACGGTAACGCGGCGTACCGGCGCCCGACGATAAGCCGTACGGGCCGTGCGTACCGACGTACTGAAGCGTGGTCCCGTCCTGCAGGGTCAGCGTCCACGAAATAATCTTCGTGAGGTTGATCTCGCTCGTTAGCCGCACGTTCTCGCTAAAGTTGAATCCGCCCTTGAGATCGAGGTCGATGCCCTTGGTCTTCAGTGAGTTCTGGTTGACGTAAGGCGCCACCACAACCAGCGGCCGCGGCAACGCATTCGGTGCCGCCGGATCAGGCACATCGGCGATAATGTTCGACGCCGTCGGCAACGGCTGGCCGTTGTAGTACGCATCGAGCACCGCCGCCGGGCTTTGCTGCCCGATCACCCCGGTTTTCTTGATCTGGTAATAGTCCAGCGATGCGCTGAGGTCCTGGGTTGGCTGGAACAGGATGCCGAATGTATAGCTCTTGGAACGCTCAGGCTTCACCTTCGGGTTTGCCGAGGTCAGGAATGCCAGCGGGTACGGCTGCACATAACCACTGTTGTTGTGCTGGTCCTGGAACTCGGGCGGCGGCGTGTACGTTGCGAAGCCTTCCGATTCGCTGGAGCCGTTCTCCGCGAAACTGGGCGCGCGGAATCCTTTCGAGAACGTGCCGCGGAACGCCAGCTCGTCGATGGGTTTCCACTTGATACCGATCTTCGGCGAGAAGTTTTTGCCGAAGTCCGAGTAATGGTCGTAGCGGCCCGACACATCCACTTCCAGTGACTCGAGGAACGGTGCATCCAGTTCAACGTACGCACCGGTCACCGTGCGGTCACCCTTGGTGTGCGCGATGCCCAGGCCCTGGGCGGCGAGGTCCGGATTAAGATCCGGATCGTTCTGCTCTTCGTGGCGCACGTCGATACCGGTAGCCAGGCCGAGCGAGCCACCCGGCAGGTCCATGAGCGGCCGCGTCACTCGGAAATCGAACGACTGCAGGTCACTGGTGGAGGTCTTCTGCAGCGTGGGCGCCAGCGCACGGAGCAACGCCGGCGAATTCGCCGATGGATTGATGAAGTTATAGGTGCCGTTCGTGACCGCGGCGATCAACGCGTTGTAGTTCAGAAGGCCCGGCGTGTTGATGTCGAGCGATTCGTGGTTAAACACCAACGCGGTGTCGTAACTCCAGTCACCCCACGTGCCGGTCATGCCGCCGGTAATGCGCAGGTTATGGTTCTTGTTATCGCCACCGCCCAGGGCGCCGGGGAAGGTGTAGTTGATGAGCGCCGCCTTGCCTTGCGCGGCAAAGGGGTTATTGGGGTTCAGGGAACCATCAGGCAACGTCGCCGGCAGCGCGATCGCATTGGTGTTGTTCGGGGTACTGGCCTGGATCTGTGGCGGCGGTCCGCGGAAATCCGTGCGCACCTGGTAATAGCTCGCATCGATATACGCCTGCGAGGTATCGCTGACCTTGAGCGTGAACCGGCCGTAGATACCCTGGCGCTCCATTTCCGGCGCGATATCGAAATACCGGGTGCGGTTATAAGCACAGTAGCTGCCTGGGTTGTTCGGATCGTCAGTCACCAGCATGCTACCCGCCCCGCAAGGCACGAGCGGTTGCGCGACCGCGCCCGGGTCAGGAATGCCCGTGGTGACGTTGCCCGGCGTACCAAGCGTGCCCGGCGTAACCGTACCGAACGTCGAACCGGAATTCTGCGAAGGCTGGCCGCCAATCAGATTGTTGCCGCCGCTGCGGCGCAGGTCGTTGGTGTTGAAGGGGTAACCGCGGTCGCCCACCTTGATCCGGTCGTCCTTCTGGTATTCCGCACTGAAGTAGGCATTCCAGCCATCCTTGCGCAGATCACCACCACCGAACAGCACGGTGCCACGGCGCGTGGTGCCACCGCCATGCTGCGATGTACCCACATCCGCCGTGAACTCAGTACCCTGGTAACCCGGCCGCAGGATGATATTAACGACGCCGGCGATCGCGTCCGCGCCGTACAGCGAGGAAGCGCCATCCTTCAGCACTTCAATGCGTTCAATCGCGTTCGACGGGATCGTGTTGAGATCCACGAAGGAGCGCTGTCCGTCGTCCGCGAGCGGGTAGTTCGCCGCGCGCCGGCCGTTGATGAGCACCAGCGTGGAGTTCACCGTGAGGCCACGGAGCGCCACGCCGGATGAACCCGCCGCAAAGCCACCAGTGAAGGCCGGGGGGATAGAACCGCTGTTATCGGCCGACACCGACCGGATGACGTCGGATACGGTAGTGAGGCCGCTTTTCTGGATTTGCTCGGCGGTTATCGTGGTCACCGGCGATGGCGTTTCCACGTCGATGCGCGGCAATGCCGAGCCCGTCACCGTGATCGCGGCCAGCTCCGTCGTCCCCTTCTGGTCTTCCGCAGGGGGTGCCTGTTGCTGTGGTGCCGGCGCCGGGGGTGGCACCGGTGGGGGTGGCGCGTTCTGGGCCGCTATCGGGCCACAGGCGCAAGCCAGGGCGGTGGCGATGGACAAAGCGAGGCCGTGGCGCCGCGGCGCCATGTGTGCGTGCATTTTCATTGTGAGTCTCCAAAGCCTTAGGGGAGTGGGGCTGGGACTGTGCGGCGCGGGAATATGCGAAAAACGCAACATTCACGGGGCCGCAATGAAAACCTACGCCGTGTAAACGACCTGTACCATCGGCCATTCGGAATAGCTTGCGCCGCATTGCGCGGCGCATTCTGGCACGGCCTATGCAGTGAATTGCCTAGCGCGTCGTCGCGCTATTCGTGCTCGCCGGGGTCAAACCCCTCGCGCTCTTTCATGAGTTTGCGCGCCGCGGCAACACCCAGCGTCAGGCCTTCGGCGCAGGCGTCTTCCTCATTCTCGTGCAGCGTGGCGCAGAGCTTTTCCTGCAACTCTTCGCCGTCTTCACTGATGACGTATTTGCCGCGCCAACGGCCGGGCTTCGCGACGTAGCACGAACCTTCAACGTCAAAATAACCAATCTTGCGGTGTGCCATGGGTAGCTGGTTCCTCCGTAAGGTCACCATCCTATCCATCGCACATCAACGTGATGTGCAGCCGCTACTGCAGGCTTTGCACCGGGCGCTTCGCATTGGACTCGAACTCGCGCCACACGCCATCGGCGCCTTCGACCGAAACCAGCACCTGCAACTGGCCTTGCGTGCCCAGCAGCTTCGATTGCTGCACCGCATAAGCGATGGCCGCCACGCGCGATTCGAAGTTTTCCGTCGGCACACCGTTGAGCTGGACGTGCCACAGGCCGGCCAGGTCGGGATTGAACGGGATGTCGTAGATAACCAGGGCCATGGGGAACGAAGTTGCTCCAGCGCACATGCAATGCCGCCGGCCCCATGCCTATGGGTTCTTACGGTCGGACGACAAAGCTTAGCCTTCCCGTGGCACGTCCACAACGGAAGGACACGTGGCGAAACCTTCACGGCTTCTGCACGCAAGCCGGCGCACGCCGTCCCTCGCAGGATCCTCCGACAGCCGCTGGCACACGTGAATGCAAGGCGAGCGGTGCGCCGCGCGTGTCGCGATACCGCCCAACGGCCTCCGCTAGACTTCGCGCATGAGCCGATACCCCCGCCTTCCCTTGCTGGTCTTTTCGTTTGCCCTGGCGCTCACCTCCGTCGCTGCCGCCCAGGTGCCGCCGCCGGCCACCAGCGTCCCCACGCTCGAGGCCGTGACGGTGAGTGGCATCCAGCCCGGCCCGGGGCTTTGGCGAGCCACCCGCGGTGACCACGTCCTGCTGATCCTCGGCACCCTCTCCCCCATTCCCGGGAACATCACGTGGAAGACCGACGAGGTCGATGACGCCGTCGCCCACGCCGGGGCACTCATCCTGCCCCCGCATACCGAGGTCAAGCCCAACGTCGGCTTCTTCGGCAAGCTGGCCCTGCTGCCCTCCCTCATCGGGGTACGCAACTCCCCGGACGGCAAGACTCTCGAAGAAACCGTACCGCCGGATGTGTATGCCCGCTGGCTGAGCGTGAAAGCGCGTTACATCGGCGACGAACGCAAGATCGAACGCTACCGGCCCATCTTCGCCGCCATCGAGCTGTACAAGCAGGCCGTGAAGAAGTCCGGCCTGCGCAGGTCGGGGTACATCACCGATACCGTGGTGGCGATGGCCAAGGCACACAACGTGAAGCAGGTGCCCGTTGAATACACGCTGCTGGTCGATGACCCGCGAACCGTGGTGAAGGAATTCAAGCGGTCGACCCTGGATGACCTGTCCTGCTTCACCCAGAGCGTCGACAACATCGAGCCGCAACTGGCCGCCATGCGCGAGCGGGCCAACGCATGGGCCACCGGTGACGTGGAGGCCCTGCGCGACGAGCGCCGCGCGAAGCAGATCTCGACCTGCCTGGATGCCGTGACCGAAGGCGGCCTGGCCCAACGGATAGGCCTGACCGATGTGCCCGCCCAGGTACGTACGCGCTGGCTCGCCGCCGTCGATGCAGAAACCGCCGCCAACGCCCAGACGGTCGCCATCGTGCCGCTCGATGACCTGATCGGCCCGAAGGGTTACCTCTCCGCGCTGGAGGCCAGGGGCTTCAAGGTGGAATCGCCCGACGATGGCGATGCCTCGGACGGTAAGGCCGCGGGTGGGACACCCTGACGGATCACCGCGGAGAAATCATCGCCCGGCCTGGCGGCACGCGCACGGTCGGTGATGCGGCCCAGGTGGCGCCATTCATCGACCGGCATGCGGTTATCCAGCGCCCCATTATCCATCAGGTACTCGGGCAGGTAGCCGGTGAGTAACAAGCGGATATCCATGGGCAGGCCCTCGTCGATACGCCGGGCCATCCGATAAACGATGGTGGTGCAGTTCGAGGTAATGGTGTTGTAAAAACGCGGCTTCTCCACCAGCCGGTTCGCCGCATCCACGTACGAAACAAACAACGAGCGCATCGCTTCCCGCGGCATGCGCAGCGGAAACAGGTAATCGTCTTCGCCACGTATGTTCGTGCGCACGCCGATGATGTCGCGTTCGTCAGCGGCAATCAGCACCAGTTCGAACTGCTTGAAAAAACCACCCACCTCGGAAAAGGCCTCGCCCTTTTCACGACGGATCTCCATGGAGAAAACCACGTGGCGGCCATCGTCAAACCCGAACGAGAGCATGGCGTGGGCAATGGCTTCGCTCGACCAGTAGGAAAGGACCGCGTCCGCCGATACCAGGTGATCGAGGTCATAGTCCCGGGTTTCCCAGCGGGCGTCGTAATCGTCTTCGGCGCGCCAGGCGAAATTGCGCACGTTGTGTAACGTGACCCGGTTACCACTGACTTCACCGGAAAGGAGGTGGGCCACATCATCGGCCCAAAGGCGATCGTTCCGCGGTGGGATCATCACCCACCAGGCCATGAGTACTGCCAGCAACGCCACCAGGCAAAGCGGCGCCCACCACAGGCGCCAGCCGAAGGTCGCCACGAGCAACGCCAGGTAGAGCACCGACCAGGCGATGGCACCCGCCAGGCGCAGGGGCGGTGGGCCGGGCAGCTGGTAACGCAGCGCCAGTGCGCCCCACGCGCCCGACACGAACAGCAGTAGCCCGGCGATGGCGCCCACCACGCTACGGGCAAGCATGCGGCGTTTTCTCATGACGTGGTACGCGGCGAAAGGCTCATGCCAACAGCGTGAACGGAGCTGCTGGCCAGTGCAATCGTTTTCACGCCAGAAAATCCCATCCGGAATATGGCGCTGCGCCGCGGCCCGCGCTATGGTCAAGCCGAAACGGGGCATTATCCGGCCGCCAGCGCGGCCATCGGGGGCAGGCATGGTGCGTTTTCCCGCAACACCCCAGGCCATCGTGTTTGACCTGGACGGCGTCCTATTCGATACCGAAGCCCTTTATCGCGATGCCCTGCTTGGCGCGGCGGCCGAGGTTGGCATCGACCTGCCGCTGGCTTTATGCCAGCGCATGGTCGGCTTGCACGGGCAAGCCGCACGCATGCTGCTGCGCGAACACGTCGGCGAAGACGTGGACCTGGACGACGTCTGGGAGGGGGCATCGCGGCGCTACCACGCCATGTTCGAAACGGACCTGCGCCTGAAACCTGGGGTCATGGCGTTGTTGGATACGCTGGACGAATTCAGCATGCCCCGGGCCATCGCCACGTCCTCGCCACACCGAACCGCCATCCACCACCTCGAGGCATTCGGCCTGCGCGATCGCTTCGATGCGCTGGTTGCCTCGGGTGACTGCGAACGCTGCAAACCCTTTCCCGATCCGTACCTGCGTGCCGCCCGTATCCTCAACAAGCCGGCCAGTTGCTGCCTGGCGCTGGAAGACTCGCATGCGGGGGTCCGCTCGGCCGTTTCCGCCGGCATCCCCACGATCATGGTGCCCGATCTGCAGCAACCCTCGGCGGAAGTGCGCAGGTTATGCGCCAGTGTCGTCAGTGGCCTGGATGAGGTGAACGGGTGGCTGCGCAAAGCCTGCGGCGCGCAGGCCCCGTGAATCAACAGGGCCGCGGGGCGCTGGCTTCGCGAATGGCCTGCTCCAGTTGTTGCGCGCTGTAGGGCTTGCGCACCATGGGTGCCCGGTAGCGCGTTGGAATATCCAACGGCAACGTGCCGGTAGCGAGAACGTAGGGGATGCCCCGGCGCTTTAGCTCATCCAGGGCGGGATACGCCATGACGCCCTGCAGGTCCAGGTCAACCACCGCCACATCGCAACGCTCCACATGGGCGAGCCGGATGGCCTCTTCGATACACCCTGCGCACGCCGCGACATCGTAGCCCAGCCGCTCTTCCAGCAGATCGGTCAACGCAGCTGCGAGGCCCGAATGATCTTCAAAGACGATGGCTCTCGGCAGGACGGAAGTAGTGGCCATAACGACACTCACGGCTAACGTTTCGGACTCCCCGGCCCCGAAGCTACTACCGAATTTGCATGCAGGCCATAGCCCAACAGGCCGATATCAGACTCTTGCGCTTGCGTACTTTCACGTATGCGAACGTCGTCATTTTTTGCTTCGATCTAATTGCCAAACGGTAACGAAAAATCTCAGGGTTGGTCGTTCGGCTCGACAATAAAGGGTGGAGCTCCGCCATCGCCCTTGCTCCGCGTCCCGACGTCATCGGCGACCCGGGACAGGCGCTGGGCGATGCGGGCACTATCCCGGCGCAGGTCGTCGCCCGGCCGGCCTGCCTGGGCGCTGGCGATCATCGCCGCCTGGGCCTGCTTAAGCCGGACCACGCCCAGGTTGTACTGCGCCGGTGGGTACCCCGGGCGTATCTGGATCGCACGGTCGTAGGCGAGCACGGCGGCGTCCGGCTGCTGAAGCCGAAACCGCGCGTTGCCAAGGCGAAACCAGGCATCGGCATCTTCTGGCTGCGCATCGACAATCGCCTGGTACAACTCGGCCGCCTGGCGCATGTCACCGGCCGCATAGGCATGCCTCGCCTCATCAGCGTCCCTGGCCACGTCCACGGCGGGCTTCGGGGGCGGCAAGGTACCGTGTCCCGCGCACCCGGCAAGCAGCGCCATACCCATCCCCGCCGACCAACCGAGACTGACACGCAGCATGGATCGCACTCCTATGGTGCAGTTCGTCATCCCGACATTGCCCGGCCGGACAACCATCCGTCAAATCTCACAAAAGGCCGAAGGCGCCCAGCGCACTGCGTAAACGCCGGGAAACGATCCCCAGCAGGAGTCGCTTCACGTAGAAACGCCAGGCGAGCCAGGTGGCGAAACGGCCGCCCATGGTTGCCGTAGCTCCCTTGTAAAGCGCCTGCATGCGGCCCTCGACCAGCGGCATGAGCGAATCGACGTCGAAGGCGCCCCTGGGCCAGGCGGGAAGCGCTTCGCGCAGGCCCTGGCAGCCACCCACGAGCGGGATCACCGGCGCGAACACCTCACCATCGATCGTACGCAGGTAACCCGAGAGCGCCGGGTTCGCCACCCACGTCGCGAAGATCGGGTTGCTCGCCGGAACGAGCAGCCGCTCGGCGAGGAATCGCTGGCAGTTGCGCCGGCCCAGGAGGAAGTCGTGGTGCCGGTAAGCCTCCGCAAGAAAGCCGGAAAACCCGCCAAGGGCGCCTGCCGCCAGTGCACGCCCGCCGATCCAGCGGGCGCCACCATCAGCCGCCGGCCGGCTGGGGGCGATCATGAAGCGGCTGTAGACGGTGGTATCGAGCGCCAGCGCCACCTCTTCGGGCTTGAACCGCGCCTGCTGCTTCCAGGCACCAAACAAGGCTGCCATGGATTCAACGATGTTCGTGTCGGCAGCCTCCACCGGCCCCGGCGCTTCCGCCTCGGGAAACGGATCGAGCATGATCACGATACGGTTCACCCGATTGCCTTCGCGCGGGTTGCGGCCGAGCGTGCCGGCCAGCTCCGTGCGTGCCAGCTCGAACGGCTCGTTATCCATGGCGCCCCCGTCCACCGCCACAAAGCGGTAGTCACCTTGCGCGCCCTCGCCGTCGCCCCAGGCAGGCGGGATGGGCACGGGCGTGGCCTGGCCGCCCTGGCCCGGCACCACGACCACGCGCTGGTCGTAATCCGCCCAGGGCCTCGCCACCTCGCGATAGCGCAAGCCGGCAGGAAACGCCGAGGAAGCAAGCGCGGCATCCATGACGGCCTGCCAGTGGCTGCTGCCAGGGTGGTTTGGCCCCCGAACCACGCGCTCATCGGGATACTTCCACACGGCCTCGTAGCCGCCCTGCTCCGTATCCACGGCGAAGCGCAGCCAATCAGAGTGGGCCATCATGCCGTGCCCCGGAATCTCGGGGTTACCCTTGAACTGCACCATGTACGGCACGCCGCGCAGGTTGGTCACGGTGAACACGCACTTCAGCGGGTTCGCGATGTAAGGCCGGGTGGCCGCCTCGGGATGGGAATAACCGAGCATCTCGGTCGCAATCGCATCCAGCGGCGTCGAATCCAGCAGCGACATGATCGGCCGGGCTGGATCCGCGAGATCGGCGCTGCCGAGCAGCGCGCGGATGTCGATGCGCTTGACCCAGGCGTCGTAGAACGGATTACCGGTACTGTCCGTCACCGCCGTGCCGGGGTGGACATGTGGAAAGCGGTAACGCAGGGCGATGGCCGACAACACCCCGTTGATGCTGCCAGCCGATGCGCCGGAGATTACCCGCAGCAGTACATCATGGGTGGGGACGGGCGCGCCCTGCGCCCGCGCTTCGTACCAGTGCTCGAGCGCCTCGTAGAGGAAATCGAGCACACCCGCGGCGTAAGCGCCGCCGGATACGGCCCCGGCGAGGGCAAACCCTAGTTCGAACGTGGCCGGGCGGCAGGCAGGTGTTTCCCGGGGACGGGCAAGCGGCAACTCGGTGTCAGGCATCCAGCGTTGATCCGGTAGGTTCGCAGGAACGCCCCGCCCCCTCGGCGGCGTCTCGGAGAAGATGGCGACGTTAGCGTGCCATCCATTGGGCCGCCAGCGCCAGCGCTGCCGGCAAGGCCTGCACGTACAGGATGCGACGGCTCGCGGTGATGGCGCCCCACAGGCCGGCCACAACCACGCAACCCAATCCGTAGAACACGAACGCCGTGGCGAACGGTTCGCGCAACACCAGGCCCAGCACCAGTGCGACCACCAGGAAGCCGTTGTAAAGGCCCTGGTTCGAGGCCAGCGAGGCGCTTTGCTGGGCGAAGGCGGGGGTAATACCAAACACGCGTGGACCGCGCGAGCGCCAGAGCACCATCTCAAGCACCACGATGTAAATGTGGATCAGGATGACGAGCGCGGTAAGTACGGTGGCGAGCAAGGGCATGGCGATCCTTCGTTGGCGTGTTGGGCGCAGCATAACGATGCGGGGCCCCGGCATCACGCGTTTTGGCAACCCAGCGCCCAACCCGTGGGTTTACGTAGGCCGATCGTTGGATTGCACGCCGCCCCGCCGCCGGGTTTCATTACCGGATGCGTAACGTCATGGCAGCCCAGGAGATATCGCTGGAGGCCCTCGGGCTCCTCCAGGCCCTGCTGCACCGTGACTATGACGAGGCCCAGTTCCGTGCGGGCCACGTCGCCCGCCACGCCACACTGCACGAACACCTGCCCGTGGCCGATGCCGCCGAGCGCATCGAAACCTTGCTGCAAACCGGCCCGGTAAATCACGATGAGCTGCATGTCGCCCTGCGTAGCCTTGCAGCATCTGTTGATCGTATGCATGCCGTTGCCCTCCGCCGAGCCGGAAAGCTGTTCTGAGGTTACGGCTCGGGTACGATTCCGGGAGATGCCCCGGAGCCCGACCCATGAGTGACCACCTCAAGCACATCCAACCCAGCGTCCCGCCGAGCGGCACCGGTTGCGTGGAATGCCTCGCGACGGGCGACTGGTGGTTTCACCTGCGCCGCTGCACGGAATGTGGCCACATCGGCTGCTGCGATGACTCGCTCAACCGGCATGCACGCAAGCATTTCCATGACACCGGCCACCCTATCATCCAGAGCTTCGAGCCCGGTGAGGACTGGTTCTACGATTACCGTTCCGACCAGGAAGTGGATGGCCCCCGGCTGGCCGATCCCCAGCATCACCCGATCGACCAGCCGACGCCGGGACCCGCCGGCGCCGTGCCGCGCAACTGGCAACGCCTATTGATGGAACGCAATGACTGATTTGATCGACTGGGACGACTTCACGAAAGTCGTGATGGTGGCTGGCACGGTGATCCGTGCCGAAGCATTTCCCGAAGCACGACGCCCCGCCTACCTCATCTGGGTCGATTTCGGCCCCTACGGCGAGCGCAAGACCAGCGCCCAGGTCACCGGCGTGTACCAGCCCGAAGAGCTGGTGGGGCGGCAGATCATCGGCGTCATCAACTTTCCCGAAAAGCAGATCGGCCCGGTCCGTTCACAGTTCCTGCTGACGGGATTCCACACCGACGATGGCGTCGTTGTCGCCACGACCGAGCGCGTGGTGCCCAACGGCACGCGGCTCGCGTGATGTGATGGACGCGCTCATTGCGAAAATCTGGGTGGATGCCGATGCCTGCCCCAACGTCATCAAGGACATCCTGTTCCGCGCCGCCGAGCGCGAACAGGTCGAGACGACCCTGGTGGCGAACCAGTGGATACGAACACCTGCGTCGAAGTTCATCCGCTCGATCCAGGTACCGGGTGGCTTCGATGTCGCCGATGACGAGATCGTCCGCCGCGTCGAAGCGGGCGACCTTGTGGTGACCCAGGATATCCCGCTGGCTGCGCTGGCCATTGATAAAGGCGCGATGGCGCTGCATCCGCGCGGTGAGATGTTTACCCGCGACACTATCGCGGCGCGGCTCTCCATGCGTAACTTCATGGAAGAGTTGCGCGGCGCTGGCGTTGACACCGGCGGCCCGGCCGCCATGCACCCGCGCGACCGCCAGAACTTTGCCAATGAGCTCGACAAGTGGCTTGCGCGTCGACGCGCACGGCCGGGTCAATAGCGCCGATCAGGCCGTCGCCGGGAGCGTGCGGGGCAATTCGTCCGCCGAAACAGGGCTGCCGAGCAGGTAGCCCTGCAACGCATTGCAGCCCAACCGCGTCAGGAGCTCCTGCTGCTCCACCGTCTCGACGCCCTCGGCCACGATCTTCAGGCCTAGCGTCTTGCCGAGGGCGATAATCGCCGAGACGATCGCCTCATCATCGTTCCCGCAGGCAAGCTCGGTAACGAACCCGCGATCGATCTTCAATTCATCGGCCGGCAGCTGCTTGAGGTAGAGCAAGCTAGAGTAGCCGGTTCCGAAGTCATCGATGGAGATGCCCACGCCCAGCGCCGCCACCTGGTTGAGAATGGCGAGGCTTGTCTCCGCATCGCGCATCGCCGTGGATTCAGTGACCTCTACGGTGAGGTGGCGCGGTTCAATGCGATGACGGACGAGCGCATCGCGCAGGGTGTCCACCAGGCCCGCATGGTTGAGCTGCGCCGTGGAAACGTTCACCGCGACGGTCCATTCGGCGTGCCCGGCATCGCGCCACGCGCGCATCTGCCGGCAGGCCTCATCGATAACCCAGTTACCGATCGGCACGATGAGCCCCGTGCGTTCGGCCACCGGCAGGAACTGATCAGGGGGAACGAGCCCTTCGCCCGGCTTGTTCCATCGAAGCAAGGCTTCAGCGCCCACCATGGGACCATTCGGCGACACCAGCTTGGGCTGGTAATGCAGCGTGAATTCGTTGCGGTCGAGTGCGCGGCGCAGGTCCTGCTGAAGCTTCAGCTGCTGGTGCACGTTGGCGTTCATGGCCATCTCGAAAAAGCGAAAGGCACGACGCCCCTGCTCTTTCGCGTGGTACATGGCCGCATCGGCATTGATCATGAGATCGTGACGCGTACGGCCGTTTTCCGGGTAAAGCGAAATGCCCACACTGGCGGACACGTGGGCCGTTACGTTGTTGATGGCGTACGGCTCACTCAACAGATCCACCAGCTCCTCGGCCAGAATGGCCGCATCTTCCGGGCTGCGGATATCGACCACGACAACAAACTCGTCGCCACCCAGTCGCGCCACGGTCTCCTCGTCGCGCTTGCATGCCAGGATGCGGCGCGAAACCTCCCTTAGCAGCTCATCGCCGACGTGGTGCCCGTAGACGTCGTTTACCGCCTTGAAACCATCGAGATCGAGGAAGAGGACAGCGAAGCGTCGACCACTGCGCGACGCGTTATGGATAGCCTGGTCGATACGATCTTCAAGCAGCACGCGGTTCGGCAACCGCGTGAGGTTATCGTGCAGCGCCAGTTGCAGCAGTTCGCTGTTGGCGCGGTCGAGCGACGTGGCCAGCATGCTCGCACGCGCATCCAGCATGGCCACGGCCAGTGCGATGGCAAATACGGAGAGCGTCACCACGATGACGACGACGGCGAGGTATTTCACGTCGATGCCCCCGGCTACCGCCGCGCCACACCAACTCCCCTCCGGGAAGTTAGCGGCGGCCATGCCCGTGTAGTGCATGCCGACGATAGCGCAGCCCATCACCAGCGATGCGCCGAAACGCGCAACCCAGATACGCCGGGCATCCCGGCGAAGGCGGAAGGCGATCCACAGCGCTGCGCCTGAAGCGAGCACGGCGAAGAGGATAGATAGCGAAAACAGCAGCGGATCGTAAATGACTCCGGGCACCATGCGCATCGCGGCCATGCCCGTGTAGTGCATGGCGGAAATGCCCGCCCCCATCAGGAGGGCGCCGACCACGAGGCGGCGGCGTGGCAATTCACTCTGGCATACCAGCCACAGCGCAAATGCGGATGAGCCCACGGCAATCACCAGCGAGAACGCCGTAAGCTCGATATCGTAGCCAAGGGTGATGGGCAAGCTGAAAGCCAGCATGCCCACGAAGTGCATGGCCCAGATGCCCAGCCCCATGGCGAATGAGCCACCCAGCAGCCAGAGCGCCGATGCGCGGCCACGGGTGCCAGCCACACGCCCAGCCATGTTCAACGCCGTGTAGGAAGCCAGGATGGCTACGACGAACGAGAACGCGACAAGAACGTTGCTGTAACTGCTGGCGAGCATTATTGGACCCTGCAATGGGGAGAACGGGGTTCGCACCTCATCCCATCAATTTCGGTAGTTTCGGCGATTTCTTGAGCCAATTTGCCGAAAATGGCTGGCCAGATGACAGCTTTTCGTAGGCGTTCGATTTTATCTGGGTGGTATTCGGCCCTCGGCCAGCGGCATAGCAACGCCGGCACCGCGCACATGGGGAAGGTTCGTGACGACAACACCAAGCAAGGAGCAGAGGGCGGCCACCGCACCCGTGAGTACCCAGATCCGTAGCGTATGCACCTCCTCCTTTACTGCAAGGAGGACCTCTGCCTTTGACGAACCGATCTCCAGCCGCAAGGCCTCAAATCGTGCATTGAGCTCATCCCGGGTTACTTCGGCCATCACTTGCTCCTCCATCACAGTGAATGTGAAGGTTACCTACCCGCGACACGGCTGGATGTCAGGGATTGACGGAAGCTATGTAGGCGCCAGGCCGGCGGACACAAAAAAACCCGCTTTCGCGGGTTTCTTTGCGATCCGGCTGAGGTTGATCCGAATCTATGTTGGTGCCCAAGGGGGGACTCGAACCCCCACGACCTAAGCCGCTACCACCTCAAGGTAGTGCGTCTACCAATTCCGCCACCTGGGCATAACTTTTAAAAACCGGGGTGTTGCCTGATTACTTCTTGGCCGTCGAAGCGGACGCCGGGTTGGCTGCCTGCTGCGGGGCCGGAACCTCATTGTTTGCCGCCGGTGCCGTGGCTGCCGGGACATCACCGTTGGCCGCCGGGGCCTTCGGAACATCGGTGGCCGGAGCCGCCGTGCTATTTGCCGGGACCGCCGGGGCGGTAGCGCCAGACATCACGCCGAGATCTGCCGTTGGCTGGGGGTTACCCGTACGGCCCAGGTAAATACCCATGCCGAGGCTCAACAGGAAGAACAACGTGGCCAGCACCGCAGTGGCTCGCGTCATGAAGCTGGACGAGCCGCGTGCACCGAACACGGTAGCGGATGCACCGCCACCGAAACCAGAACCTGCCTCCGCACCCGCACCGCGCTGCATAAGAATCAGCACGATCATGGCTGCGGCGATCAGGATATAGAAAACGCTGAAGAGAATGAACATGTCTTCTTGTTTGCCGAGTCGCGAATTATCGACGCGCCGCGGCGCATTTGCATATATCCAGGAAATCGGAGGCCACCAGGGCAGCACCGCCGATCAGTCCCCCGTCTACATCTGGCTGGGCGAAAAGCTCGGCCGCATTGGCCGGCTTGACGCTTCCGCCGTAAAGCACCCGGGTCAGGAGCGAGATATTAGCATCCTTTTTTGCCAGTTGGCTACGGATGAACGAATGAATTTTTTGCACCTTCTCCGGCGTGGCCGTGAGGCCGGTGCCGATGGCCCAGACCGGCTCATAAGCGATGATCGCTTCGCGGAACGGCTCAATCCCGTTGTGATCGAGCACAGCGGCAAGCTGGCGGCCGATCACCGCCTCGGCCTGCCCGGCCTCATGCTCTTCCTTTGTCTCGCCCACGCACAGGATCGGGGTAAGCCCTGCCTGGCGCGCAGCCTCGAACTTCTTGGCCAGCAGTGCGTCGGACTCGTGCTGGTACTGGCGGCGCTCGGAATGGCCGACCAGCACCCACGTGGCGCCCACGTCGCGCAGCATGGCGCCCGAGACCTCACCGGTGAACGCCCCCTGCACATGGTGCTCGGAAAGGTTCTGCGCCCCGAAGCCCAGGCCCCGGTCGCCGTACTTTTCCGTCAGTTCATGGAGAAACACGTCGGGAGGAAAAACGAGCACGTCGGTGCCATCGGGCAAGTCCTCCACGATATCGCGGACGAGCTTGTCGGCCATGGTTCGCGAGCCGTGCATCTTCCAGTTTCCGGCGACCAGCTTCTTGCGCATGGCTTGGCTTCCAGGCAGTGGCAAAGGGGCGGCAGGATAGCCGCGGGCCCGTGATGGGCAAAGCTGCAACGCCGCATGGAAAGGTCCGCATGCTGCGTTCACCGAGGGTAACGCATGCTTCGGGCATTTGAGCTTGGCAGATCCGGCCTATCATTGCCCCATGCGTATATTGAGAATTCTCTTCATTGCCCTGCTCCTTGCCGGAACGGGCGTCGCCCTGGCCCAGGATGGGGATGCTGCGGCAACCCCTGCCCAACAGCTGGACGACCTGCGTGGGCAGCTGGACACCGTCGAAAAGACGATGAAGGCTGCCGATGTGCCCGATGGCCAGATCGACGACCTGCGCGCCCAGGCCAACGACGTAGGAAGCAAGGCCCAAAAGGTATCGAGCTCGCTGCAGGGCAGCCGCGACGCCGCCAAGGCCCGCGTCGACCAGCTCGGCCCGGCGCCCACCGGCGGCGCCAAGGAGCCCCCCGAGGTCATCCAGGCCCGCAAGGATGCCCAGAAGGCGTTCGATGCGGTGGATGGCCAGATCAAGCAGGCCGACGCCATGGCCCTGGAAGCCACGCAAACGGCCAACGCCCTTTCCGACCTGCGCCGCACACGGTTCCAGGAGAGGATTTCCCGGCAAAGCTACTCGCCGCTTTCGCGCCCGTTCTGGTCCGAACCAGCCAAGGCCTTCCCACGTGATTCGGCGAATGTGCGTGAATTCGCGGCACAGGCGCAGGCCGATATCGCCGATAGCTGGGCCAATGGCAACCGCACGGCGCTGATCAGTTGCGTGCTCGTCGGCTTGCTGCTGATGACCGGCGTGAGGTTCTGGATCGAATCGCGCGTGCGCAGCCTTACAGCGAACCGCATGCCCCCGGGGCGCCTGCGCCGATCGGCCCTCATTGTTGGCATTACCCTGACCTCGGCACTCACCACGGGCATCGGTACGCAACTGCTGTACGTCGGCCTCAACTGGCGCGATACGTTCAGCGATGAAACCAACGAAGTGGCGAAGGCCATCGTCCATCTCGTTTTCTTTGGGGCGTTCATTGCCGGTCTTGGCCGTGCACTGATCTCGGTGAAGCGGCCGTCGTGGCGCCTGCCGTCGATATCGGACGAAACGGCCCTGAGCCTGCGTCGCTTCCCGATGCTGTTCTCCATTGCCGTTGTCGTCTTCTATTTCCTGCGCGTACTCAACCGCGTCATCGGCACCAGCCTCGCCGCGGAAGTGCTCACGAGCAGCCTGCAGGCGGTGGTGCTGACCGTGCTCACGGCGCTTGCGCTGATCCGCCTCAGCCGCACCCACCACGTCACCGAAGAAGGAAGCACGGAACCGCCACGCCCGGTGTGGGCGAGCCTGTTCATCGCCGCCGCATGGGTGGCCATCGTCGCGTCGTGGCTAGGCCTGCTCAGTGGCTTTATCGCCTTCGCTTCCTGGATGGCGGGCCAGGTCGTATGGACGCTAATCGTCATTTCGGCGACCTATCTGGCCATGCGCCTGGTCGATGACCTGTTCGAAACCCTACTCTCTGAAAAGGGGCCGATGAGCGCACGTGCGCAGGCCATCTTCGGAACCCACCCGAAGCTGCTGGACCAGGCCGGTGTCCTGCTCTCCGGCGTATCGCGCCTGGCCTTGTTCCTGTTTGGCCTTACCGCGGTGATCTCTGGCTTTGGTGCCGGCACCTCCGACATCATCGACCTGGCCAGCAAGGTGCAGCAGCTGAAGGTGGCTGGCGTCACCCTGCAACCCGCACAGATCCTCGGCGGTATCGGGGTGTTTTTCGCAGGCTTGCTCGCCGTGCGCATCGTGAAGGGATGGCTCGCGGACCAGTACCTGCCGCGGACAAGCCTCGACCCCGGCATGCGCACATCGCTCACCACGTTGCTCGGCTATGTCGGCATCGTCATCGTGGTGTCGATCGCCCTGCTCTCGCTGGGCCTGTCGCTACAGAACATTGCGTGGGTCGCCTCCGCCCTCTCGGTCGGCATCGGCTTCGGCCTCCAGGCCATCGTGCAGAATTTCATTTCTGGCCTGATCCTGCTGGCCGAGCGACCGGTAAAGGTCGGCGACTGGGTCGTCCTCGATGATGCCGAGGGCGATATCCGCCGCATCAATGTCCGCGCCACGGAAATCCAGGTGGCCGACCGCTCCACCATCATCGTTCCGAACTCGTCGTTTATCACCAAGCCCGTGCGCAACATGACCATGGCCAACCCACAAGGCCGTGTTCTGATCAAGTTGCCCATGCCGCTGGATTCGGATCCGGTATCCGTGCGGGAACACGTACTGGCCGCCATGCAGGATCACCAGGGCGTCGCGGAAACACCGGCACCCTCCGTCACCCTGGACAGCATCGACCGTGCGGCCATGACCTTCTCAATCACGTGCTACGTGGGCAGCCCGCGCGACGTGGGTGGGGTGAAGAGCGACCTGCTGTTCGAAATCATTGCTCGCCTGCGTGGCGCGGACATCCCGCTGCTGCGGCCACAGGACCTGGTGTTGCGCTCGGGCGGGAACATGGGTGACCTGATCGGGCCGACCGGCGCCGCCGCGCCGAAGGCCTCCACGGATCCCGACGCGTGAGGTAACCGGGATCGCGTGCAAGCACGCTCCTACACAAGAACCAAGCTCGTGTAGGAGCGTGCTTGCACGCGAAAGCCAACACGGCGGTGAAGCCGTGCGCTTAATTCTTCACCGGCGCCAACCGCAGATCCTGGAAGTCGAAGCTGAAATCCGTCAGCGGCGACACCGGCTCCATGCGCACTTCGCGCACCTTGCCATCGGGATCCAGGGCGAAGTTAACGAACGCATCGCCGTTGAGCGAGCGGTCGTTCCAGTGCGCGATGAACGTATCGTGCTGCCACGGCTCAAGCGTGCCGGTGAGCTGGGCCGTCTTTGTAAAGCTCAGGACCAGCTTGCCAGCCTGCTTCGACACCTTGACGTCCCCATACCAGGGATCACGATACGTGCCGACATAGCCATCGAGCGCCAGCGAGGGCTTCGCCCCCTTCATACGAGCGGCCTCGTGCTGCTTCATGCTGTCGTCGGCGTTGCCTTCGGCCTTCTTTACCGAGGCGGCGTAGGCAGCGATCCAGTCCGTCTTCGGCGCATCCATGTAGGCATCCAGCGCGCGCATGGTCACGGCCTGGAACGCGGCGCCGCTCTCCTGGTTGGTGAGCACCACCACGCCAAGATTCAGGTCTGGTACCAAGGTAAGGCGCGAGACCATGCCCGGCCAGCCGCCGGTGTGCCACACCAGCTTGTGCCCGCGGTAATCGGAGACAAACCAGCCCTCGCCGTAGCCTGAGAAGTTCGGCACGGCGGCCTTCAGCTCCGGCACGCTCGGCTCGGGAATGCGGATGGGCGTGAGCAGCGACCACATTTCCTTCTGCCGCGCTGCCGAGAACAAGCGCTGCTGCTTGCCGTTGGCATCGGTATACACGCCACCGGCGAGCTGCATGGTCATCCACTTGGAAAGATCATGCACGCTGGAGTAGATACCGCCCGCGGAGGGGTTGTTGTTCCACGACATAGGGTCGACCGGCTTCAGGTCCTTGAAGTCGAACTTCGCGTGGCCGATAGCGGTGTCGTCACCGGGGTTGATATGGTCGGGCGCACTGGTGATCGATTCGGTCATACCCAGCGGCTGGAAGATGCGATCACGCACGAAATCCGCCCACGGCCGGCCGGACACCTGCTCGATGACCAACCCCGCCACGGCGAACAGAATGTTGTCGTAGGCGTACTCGGCGCGGAAGCTGTTGGCGATCGGCACATAGCGCAGCCGCTCCACCACCTCCTTGGTGGTGTACGTGGTCGCCGGCCAATACAGCAGATCGCCGGCACCCAGGCTAAGGCCGCTGCGGTGGGCCAGCAAGTCGCGCACGCGCATTTCGCGGGTCACGTACGGATCCGACATCTGGAACCAGGGCAGCCTGTCCACCACGCGGTCATTCATGTCGAGCTTTTTCTCGTCAGCCAGGATAGCCAGCGAGGCGGCGGTGAACGCCTTGGTGTTCGATGCGATAGCGAAACGGGTATGCGCATCCACCTTGGCCGGATCGCCGAGCTTGCGCACGCCCGAGCCCATCTCGAGCACGATCTTGCCGTCCTTCACGATCGCCACGGCGATACCGGGTACGTCGAACTGCTTGCGGGTGGCGTCGACATACGCATCGAAATCAGCCAGCGCGACAGGCCGCGAATCAGCGGCGACGGCGGCTGGAGCCGATGTCGCATCCTGCGCCTGCGCGGCCAGCGCGAAAGCAAACGATGCAACCCCGAAGGCGAGGACATGGCGGAGACGCGACATTGGGTAACCCCTGCTGGAAAAACGGTGTTCCAGACTATGCCGCGCCAGGCGCTGTTACGGAAGAGAGCGCTTAGGCCTTGCTTTTCTGGCTGAAGAGCACGCTACCCAGGATGATGGCGCCGGCGAGCGCCATGGTCGGCGTAAGTGCCTCGCCCAGGAACATCCACGCCCAGGCCACGCCGAACAGCGGCACGAGGTAGGTAGAGGTCGCCGCGCGGGGCGCGCCGATTTTCTGGATAAGGCGGAAGTAGAACGCGTAGGCCAGGCCCGTGGAAAGCACGCCAAGCGCGACCACGCAAGCCCACGACTTTGCCGGGATGGGCGCCTCCGGCCAGGTCAGCCACGCCAGTGGCGCGGTGAGCAGGGTGGCACCCAGCAGGCAGCCCGCTGCCACCGCCGTGGGAGCGATATCCGAAAGGAAACGCTTGATCAGGTTGGCGGCCAGGCCGTAGCAGAACGATGCCGCAGCGCCGGCCAGCGCCGCCATGCCCACGTTTTCACCGGCGGTCTTGCCACTGGCCAGGATCACGACACCCGCAAAGCCCGCGACCAGGGCAATAGCCTTGCGCGTACCGATCTTCTCGCCAAAGCCGACGAAAGCTACGAGTGCAGCGAACAGCACGGTCATGCTATTGGCGATGGCGCCAATGCCCGCCGGCGCCCGTTCGGCGCCCCAGGCAAACAAGGTGAACGGGATGGCGGCGCTCAGGCCGCCAAGCAGCAGCATCTTCCACAGGTGCGCAACACGGATGGTGCTCCGCGCACGCCACAGCAACGGCAGCAGGATGGCCGAGCCAAAAGCGAGGCGCGTGGCGACCATCGGGAACGGCCCAAAGTCCTTCGCGGCCACGCGCATGAACAGGAACGACCCGCCCCAGATAGCGCCGAGGGCAACCAGCTCAGCCCCGGTGCGCCAGTCGCGCTCGGCCACGGGTGTGATCGGGTCCACGGGGGATTCGGCTGCGGCGGACATACGAACCTCACTTGTGTCTGGCCTTACATTGTCGCTGGAACATGGGCCCGGACAAGCGCATTCTTTGCACGCCAGCCTATCAAACGATTCAACCCTCGCCCCCATGCGCTCTGCCCTTCTCCCTGCCCTTGCCGCCTTCGCCTCCGCCGCCCGGCACCAGAACTTCGCCCACGCCGCCGAGGAACTGCACCTCACCGCCAGCGCCGTAAGCCACCACGTGCGCAAGCTGGAGCTCGCCCTGGGCGTGAGCCTGTTCCAGCGGCATGCGCGCGGCGTGGCGCTAACCCCCGAGGGGCGGTTACTGGCCGATGCGGCGGGCTCGGCCCTGGGCGAAGTTGAATCGGTGCTCGACAGCCTGCGCCAGCACCGCCGCGACCATGGGGTACGCATCAGCGTGCTGCCCTCATTGGCGGCCAACTGGCTGGTGCCCAGGCTACGCCGCTTTGCGGATATCCACCCTGACGTGCGGCTATCGATCGATACGGACCGTACGCTCGTGCGCTTTGACGAAGCCGGCCCGGATATCGGCATCCGCTACGGGCTCGGCGCGTGGCCGGGCCTCACCTCCCGCTACCTGATGGACGATTCACTGCAACCCCTCGCCCCACCCGAGCTCGCCAGCCGCGTGCGCGAGCCGGCCGATGTAGCCACCCTGCCCCTGCTGGCGGATATCTCGCCCGAAGGCTGGCGCGAGTGGTTCAAGGCCGCAGGCCTGCGCTACCCGCGTACCGGCACGGTGCATACGCTCAGCGATTCGGCCGATGGCCTGAACGCCGCCGCCACGGGCCTGGGCGCCGTGCTCGCCCGCACCCGGCTGGCAGGCGCGCACCTGGCGGATGGCCGGCTGGTTCGGCTGCCTGGGCCAGCGCTGCCCACGAAGTACGCCTACTACGTGGTGCACACCGCCAACCGCTCACCCACGGCGGCCGCGCAAGCCTTCATCAACTGGCTGGAACGCGAAGCCGCAGCGATGCTGCTGTAGGGATTACTCGACGCCGACAAAACCGCCGGTCTGGTGCGCCCACAGGCGCGCATACAGGCCACCGTGCGCAATGAGTTCGGCATGCGTTCCCGTTTCGACGATCGCGCCCTTTTCCATCACCACCAGGCGATCCATCCGCGCAATGGTGGAAAGCCGGTGCGCGATGGCGATCACGGTCTTGCCCTGCATCAGCGTCTCCAGGCTTTCCTGGATCGCGGCCTCCGCTTCGGAATCCAGCGCCGAGGTCGCCTCATCCATCACCAGGATCGGCGCATCCTTCAGCAGCACGCGCGCAATGGCGATGCGCTGGCGCTGGCCGCCGGAAAGCTTCACGCCACGCTCGCCCGCATGGGCGTCGTAGCCGGTGCGCCCCTCGCCATCGGAAAGCAACGGGATGAACTCATCGGCGCGCGCCTTGCGCACCGCTTCGGCCATATCGGCATCGCTCGCATCGGGGCGTCCGTAGAGCAGGTTGTCGCGGATTGAACGATGCAGCAGCGACGTATCCTGCGTCACCACGCCAATCTGCGAGCGCAGCGATTCCTGGGTGACCCGCGCGATATCCTGGCCATCGATCAGGATGTGGCCTTCTTCGAGGTCGTAAAGGCGTAGCAACACGTTCACCAGCGTGGACTTGCCTGCGCCGGATGGCCCCACGAGGCCGATCTTTTCACCCGGGCGCACGATCAGGTCCAGGCCACTGATCACGCCACCGGCCTTGCCGTAGTGGAAGTGGATATCGTCGAAGCGAACCTCGCCCTTCGACACCTGCAACGGCAGCGCATCGGGCCGGTCGACCACGGTGCGCTCCTGCGAGATGGTGGTGATGCCATCCTGCACCGTACCGATATTGTCGAAAATGCCGTTGACCACCCACATGATCCAGCCGGACATGTTGTTGATGCGGATGACCAGGCCGACGGCCAGGGCCACCTGCCCGGTCGATACGGTGCCGCGCACCCATAGCCACAGCGCCAGCGCGCTGGTGCCAGCGATCAGCAGGCCATTGAGCGAGGTGATCGAGAAATCCATCGTGGTGATGATGCGGTTCTGCGCGCGCAGCTTCTCGGTCTGCTCGCGGATGGCCTCCTTGGCATAGCCTTCCTCGCGGTTAGTGTGCGCGAACAGCTTGAGCGTCATGATGTTGCTGTAGCCATCGACGATGCGGCCCATCAGCTTCGAGCGCGCTTCCGAGGCATGCCACGAACGCTCCTTCACCCGCGGCACGAAGAACACCAGCATGCCCACGTACCCGCCGATCCACAGCACCAGCGGCAACGCCAGCCAGATATCGGCCTTGGCGAACAGGTAGATCGACGTACCCGCGTAAACGGAGACGTACCACATGGCATCGACGACTTGCACCGCCGATTCACGCAACGACGGCCCGGTCTGCATGATGCGGTTGGCGATGCGGCCGGCGAAATCGTTCTGGAAGAACGCCAGACTCTGCTTCAGCACGTAGCGGTGCTGCTGCCAGCGCACCATGGCAGTGAGGCCAGGGTTGATCGCCTGGTTCACCAGCAGGTCGTGGATGCCGATGAAAAGCGGCCGCAGGATGACCACGACAAAGGCCATCCACACCAGGGCCTGCATGTGGGTCTGGAAGAACGTTGCCGCCGGCGTCTTCTGTGCCATATCCACGACGCGGCCGAGGAAATCGAACAGCGCGACTTCCACCAGCGCCACGGCAAGGCCGAAAGCCAACGCCACGACGAACAACTTCCATACCTGGCGCAGGTAATGGACATAGAAACGCACAACGGTCTTCGGCGGAGCTTTATCGGGCGCGTCGCGGAAGACATCGATCAGGGATTCAAACCAGCGGAAGATCATGCGGCGGATTGTACGCCTGTGCCATGGCGGCCGCATTTCCGGCGGCGACACGCCCTGTAGGAGCGGGGGGGGGGGGGGGGGGGGGGGGGGGGGGGGGGGCGCGCCGCGCCCGCGCCGCCCGCCCGCGGCGGTGGTGGGGGCGGGG